>CAYGBO010000086.1:237-1867 GCA_964348145.1 uncultured Methanomassiliicoccales archaeon | reverse complement strand
GGACCGACCGCTGAACTTGAGCTGGTCGAGGCCGTACCGCGGATGGGCTGATACCGGGGTTTGCCCTGAAATTGGCGATCCGCCGACTCCCAGAACCCAGGTCCCACATCATTAAGAACCGAGGACGCATTTGTGGGGACAGGAGATGTCTCGCATCACCCGAGTCGCCATCGGATCCCTCGTGGCCCTAGCCATCCTGGTTTTCCTCGGAGACCTTGCCACCGCAGATCCCGAAGCAGGGCTCGAAGGGGGCGACGGGCAGTTCCAGCTCTTCGTGACGGTCGAGTCGACCTTCGACCTCGCCGAGGTTGGTCGTCCGATCCCCCTGGAAGTCCGCGTCGAAGACGTTCACGGCGTCCCCCAGTCAGGCGTGCCCGTCCGACTCACGGCGAGCGCCGGACGCGTGGAGCCTGGCCTCGTCGTCACGGACAACAGAGGCCGCGCGTCCCTCGTCTTCTTCGCCGACGCAACCGAACCAACGACCGCACGTATCCTGGCGACGACCGAACTCCGTGGAGCCGCCCAGGGGGTCGACGACTTCCGGGTGCGGGTCGTGCAGCTCCCGCCGCCGCCCATCTACGCCCGCGCGGAAGTCGTCTCCGTGGGCATCCTCTCGGGAATCCTCCTCTTCGCCTCGTGGACCGAGGTGGGACGCCATGCGCTCCTCGGCCTCTTCTTCCCCCTGTACACGCGACTCAAGCGGGAGGAGGTCCTCGACCACTTCGTCCGAGGCCAGGTCTTCGGCATGATCAAGGCCCGACCCGGCTCGAACTTCACCGCGATCCGGAACCGCCTGGACCTGTCGAACGGCAGCCTGTCCCACCACCTGCGGACCCTCGAAGTCGCGGGCTTCGTCCGTTCCGAGCGGGACGGGCTGTACAAGCGATTCTTCCCCACGGACGCAAGCCAGGCAAGGGAGGGCCAGGGGATCCACCTCAGCGACCTGCAACGGCGTCTCCTCGATCGGATCCGAAGGACCCCGGCGGCGCCCCAGCGGGATCTTGCCCGAGAGGTGGGCGTGACCCAGCAGTGCGTGAGCTACAACCTCCGGTTCCTCGACCGGGAAGGGCTCATCCGCCGCGTGCGAGAGGGTCGCCGCACACGCTACGATGTCGTGACGGTGTAGCTCTGGGCCTCGGCGGACCGCGTCTCCTTGCGAAATCCGTTCCCATCCCGTTCTACAAAGGGTCGTACCAATCACGTTTAATACGGACCCTATGATACATTGTCCGAAAAGCGGCATTCCGACATTTCCTCGGAATGGGCTCGAAAGGAGGCGGAGGAGCGTGTCTCGACCCGGTTGGTTAGCACTCGTGATTCTTGTGGCCATGGTGGGTTCCGCGCTGAGCGTATTGCCCCTCGCGCAGATCGCGGAGGCCCAGCAGGAACCGTTCATCCTGAATGTCGGCGTCCAGGATGAGATGAAGACGAGGAACATGATCCGGGCACAGTACTTCACGACGGACGTGTGGACGTCGGACGTGCTGACTCCGGTCTTCGAGAGCACGGCCCAGACGCACCCCGAGACCCAGGACGTCCTGCCCTACGTGATGGTGGGCACGGACCAGGACGGGAACGGGGCCCTCGACACGAACGAGGTCGGCGTCTTCGCGAACCTCACGGGCCAGCC
>CAYGBO010000086.1:0-227 GCA_964348145.1 uncultured Methanomassiliicoccales archaeon | reverse complement strand
TGGTCTGACCTGGACCATCAAGCTCAAGAAAGGCATGAAGTTCCACGATGGCACCCAAGTGGAGCGGGAGGACATTCTGTTCAGCTATCACCTCGAGGGTCTCTCGCCGGTAATCGCCTCCGCCCGGTTCACGAAGGACCGCGCGGGCGAGGCGGGCACGAACTACACGGCGACCCGGTACCTCCACGTGAACCCCGCCGCCCTGACGAGATGGCTCGGCGGCGCCG
>CAYGBO010000085.1:1346-2575 GCA_964348145.1 uncultured Methanomassiliicoccales archaeon | reverse complement strand
CCCCTCGTGGAGATGCTCATCGAGCAGCGGGAGACCGCCCGGAAGGCGAAGGATTTCGAGACGGCGGACCGGATCCGGGACGAGCTCTCGAAGTGGGGGGTCCTCCTGGAGGACTCGGCCACGGGGCCCCAGTGGCGCCTCAAGTAGGGGCGGGGAGGGCGTGGTTCGCCATGCGGCGGCCCCCCTCCTCCTCCGGGACGGTGACCTCGTCCGCCCCGACGCGGAGCATCTTCTTCGCGTTCTCGCGCTGGCTCGCCCGGGCGATGACCCTGACCTGGGGGTTCATGGATTTCGCGGTGATGATGGCCAGGATTGTGGCGGAGTCGTCGCCGAACGCGATGAGGAGGGACTCCGCGCGCTCGATGCCCGCCTCCTCCAGGGTCTCCTCCTCCGTGGCGTCCCCCACGATCCGCGGGACGGCCTCCGGGAGGTGCTCGAAGTTCCTTTCGTCCAGGCTGACGGCGACGAAGTCCTTGCCCTGCTCCATGAGGCGATGGCCGATGGCCTGGCCCACGCGGCCGAAGCCGCACACGATGATGTGCTCCTTCATCTTCCCAATCTCCCGCTTGTAGCTGATGACGCCCAATGCGCGCCGGATGTGACCGCCCATCGTGATGTCGGCCACGAGCCAGAACGTGTAGAGGGCGATGCCGACGCCGAAGATCATGAGGAAGTTGCTGAAGAGGCGGCCCTCCGGGGTGACGATGGCGGGGTCGCCGTAGCCGACGGTGGTGATCGTGGCGATGGTGAGGTGGAGGGCCTGCTCCGGGGAGAGCCCCTCCAGCCACATGTACCCGAGCGTCCCCACGACGATGAGGGCGACGAGGAGGCCGGCGACCTCGAGGAAGTGGACGAGGTCCCGGAGCCGCGCCATGTTGGCTCCGCACGAGGGGCTTCGGTCTTAAACCCTGCGACCGCCGCGGGAGGGCGCGGGAGGGGGCTTGCCGGCCCGTCATCCTATTTAAGCATTTCCTCGCAAGACGGCCCCGGATTTCGGGCCCTCTTAAGGGAGGGCCAGCGGGTGAGAAGCCGTTATATAGCCAGAGACCTTTGGGATTCCTGCCGAACGGATGGGATGCGCTGGCGGTGGAAATGCCTGACGAGCAGATGACGGTAGAGGCCGAATACGACGCGGACTCCATCGAGGTCCTAGAGGGCCTCGAACCCGTGCGTCGCCGGCCGGCGATGTACATCGGCAGCGTGGACGCTCGCGGGCTCCATCACCTAGT
>CAYGBO010000085.1:0-1336 GCA_964348145.1 uncultured Methanomassiliicoccales archaeon | reverse complement strand
CCCAGGCGACCTGATCCCCTGTACTGTACAGTATCGGGTTCTCGGGCTCGGCCAAGAGGTAGAGCGTGGACGCTCGCGGGCTGCATCACCTAGTATACGAGGTGGTGGACAACAGCATCGACGAAGCCATGGCGGGCTACTGCACCCAGATCGCTGTCATCCTGAACGACGACGGCAGCGTCACCGTGGCGGACGACGGGAGGGGCATCCCCGTCGGGATTCACCACACGTACAAGATGTCCGGCGTGGAGCTCGTGATGACCCGCCTCCACGCTGGGGGCAAGTTCGACTCCAAGGTGTACAAGGTGTCCGGCGGCCTCCATGGCGTCGGAGTGAGTGTGGTGAACGGCCTCTCGGAGTGGCTGGAGGTGCGGGTCCACCGGAACGGCAAGGAGCACTTCATGCGGTTCCAGCGCGGGGAGCCCGTCACCGAGTTGGAGGTTGTCGACGAGGCCAAGGACACGGGGACCTCTGTCACGTTCAAGCCCGATGGGGACGTCTTCGAGACCGTCGCGTTCGACTACGACACCATCGCGTCCCGCATGCGGGAGTTCGCCTTCCTCAACAAAGGGGTGCGCATCGTCGTCCAGGAGGACAAACTGGAGGACCCGCGGAAGGACGTCTTCCAGTACGACGGCGGCATCCGGGAGTTCGTCAGCTACCTGAATCGGACGCGAACGGCCCTCCATCCGGAACCGATCTATGTCGAGACGCAACGGCAGGACGTCCACGTCGAGCTGGCCATTCAGTACACGGACTCCTATACGGAGAACATCCACACGTACGCGAACAACATCCCGACCATCGAGGGGGGGACCCACCTCATCGGGCTGAAGGCCTCCCTGACGAGGACGATGAACGATTACGCCCGGAAGGAAGGACTGCTGAAGGAGAGGGACACGCCCCTTTCCGGGGACGACGTGCGCGAGGGCCTCACTGCGGTCCTCAGCGTGAAGCTCCCCGAGCCTCAGTTCGAGGGCCAGACGAAGTCGAAGCTAGGGAACAGCGAGATCAAGGGCCTCGTGGAGAGCGTGGTGAACGAGAAGCTCGGCGAGTATCTCCTGGAAAACCCCGTGGTGGCCCAATCGGCGATTGGGAAGGCTGTGTTGGCCATGCAGGCGAGGGAGGCGGCCCGGAAGGCCCGGGAGCTCACCCGCCGCAAGGGCCTGCTGGAAGGAGGCGGCCTCCCCGGAAAGCTGGCCGACTGTCAAGAGCGGGATCCCTCGAAGGCGGAACTCTTCATCGTGGAAGGCCCATCCGCGGGCGGGTCCGCGAAGCAAGGCCGGGACCGCCGGATCCAAGCAATCCTACCGCTGCGCGGGAAGATCCTGAACGT
>CAYGBO010000084.1:236-3237 GCA_964348145.1 uncultured Methanomassiliicoccales archaeon | reverse complement strand
CCGGTGCAACCGGGGCGTCCGGGTACGCGTCCGCCAGGATGACAAGGGGAAGAATGCCCACGAGGATTGGATGCTCGAACGCCAGCAGGACGCCACTCTGGAGGGCGAACAGGACGAGGACGACGTCCGGCAGGCCGCGGGCGACGGCTGCAGTCACGGCTCGGCGCTCCCGCTGAGACAGCGAGTGGGCGCGTCCGAGGGCGGCTGAGGCGGGCAGTCGGCCGACGACGAAGGCCGCGGTCAGGAGCAGGGCTCCAAGGAAGATCAGTCCGGTGAAGGACTCGAGGCCGATGAGCAGCCCAAGGTACACGAAGAAGAAGGCTCGCATCCCGAAGCTGATTTCCGCCTGAAAGGCGTGGAGCCCTCTGTCTTCCAAGTGCTCCATCTTAGCCTGGCCCGGGCGTTGGTACGAGATGACGAGGCCGAACACGAAGGCTGCAATCGCGCCGTTTTGGCCGATGAGCCCCTCTGCGACGGCGTAGATCACGACGGCGACGGCGATCGTCGCTATGTATTGGAACCGGAACGCGAGTAGGCTCCCCGTCGCGATTCGCCATCCCGTGCCCAGGATGAACGCGAAGGAGGCCCCGAGGACGAGCTGGGATAGGAAAGGGACGAGGCTACCGCTGTCGATGGACGCGGGCAGGCGAAGGATCATGAGCAAGCCGACCGCAGACACGACGGTCCCCAGGATCGCCTCGTTCGAGAGGAGTCCCTGGGCTCGTTGTCCTAAGCGCAGGTGGGGGGCGAAGCTCAGGACGAGGGTCGCGCTGGGGCCGCTGAGGGCGACCGCAAGGACGAGGGCCCCGAAGACCGTCAGTCCGAGGACCTGACTCCCTACGAACCACGCGAGGACTCCCGTGAGGGCCATGGACCCGAGGAGGGGACCCGTCACTGGACCGGGGGCCGCGCCCCGAAGCGCCAGGCCGCCCTCGAAGAGGAGGAAGGCCAGCGTGAGGTGCAGGAACACGGGCAGGATCGGGTCGAGGGCCATCACCATGTCGGGGCCGAAGGGGGCCCACGGGATCAGCCCGAGGACAACCCCGAGAAGCATGAGCAGAAAGAAATCGGGGACTCGGTACCGTTCGAAGAGAAGGGACGCTGCGAAGCCCACGAGGAGGAGTGTCCCCGCGACGAGCATGGGAACCCAGGCATCAGCAGCCACGGACATGGGACACCCGTTCGAGACTCGCCTCGGTTCCGTTCAGCGAATCCGCTCGAGCTGGAAGGAACCGATCATGAGTGCTTTGTTCGTGAATTTGTAGGGAACCCAGTCCCGGGTCTGAGCCTCGCTCAATCCAGCCACCTGCAGGACGGTCTTCTGCTTCTCCGTCTTGAAGTGAATCGCGCCATCGACCATGTGCTCCATGGCTTCGAGGGTCTGGTCCGTATGCATCCCCCGCTCGAGGGCGATTGCGTTCACGGCCTTCGTCTGCCGCAGTCGGTTCACAAGTCTCTGGAAGAACGCGAGGGCCTCTCGCTCATCGGACTGGGTGATGCTCGAGCTAAGGGTGAGGAAGGCGATCCGGAAGTAGGCATACTTGCCTTTGAATTCCTCGTCGAGCCGGTCCACGATCTTCAGGATGTTCCCGAAGTCTGTCGGGCCATTCACGCGCCATACGTTCTTCTCCTTCACGGGCTTCCCCCCTGGCACGTTCGAGGTGCAGTCGATCCACCGGACGAGTCCGAGTTGGTCGTACTCTACGAACGTCGGCAGGATCGGCGCCATGTCCCGGGCCACGTCGATGGGAAGCTTCGTCGTGGTGATGATGATTCCCGGCACGCCCTTCTTCAGGCCCTCCGCGATGAAGTTGAGGATCGCGACCTCCTTTCCGACGAACGCGGGTCCCACGAAGAGGACGTTCGAGTTGAACGGGAAACCCCCGTAGAGGAGATCGTCGAGGCGCGGTGTGCCCGTCTTCACCTTCTCCGCCTTCTTCTCTGAGGCGATCGCCTCCTCCGCCTCGGCTTCCGCAGCGCCCGCGGTGAGGTGTGCCCGCAGTGCGTTTTCCCGCATTTCGATCTCCTTCTCCTTCTGGTACATACGCCGCTTGAACTCCTCCTCCCGCTCCCTGAGCCGGCGCTCCCAGCTCTCGAGCTGGGAGTCGCGATCCATATCTCGGACGCCGGGCGTCGAGGCGGCGGCTCGAGCCTCTTGGAGTTTTGTCTCCATCTCAAGCTCCCGGAGCTGTATCTCCGATTCTTTGGCCTCCACTTCCTTCGCACGTTCGAGGAGCGCGCGGTTCTCGTCGTTCAGCCGCTTGATTTCCGACTGAAGGTTCCGCTGCATCTCCGAGAGTTTCTCCTCGCGGGAATCGAGGGTCTCGATGCGGCGCCGGAGCTCCTCCTGGCCCGACCCCACGGCGGCTTCCTTCATCTTCGCGTCCTTGAGCAACTCCGAGTACTGCTTCATCTTCGCGTCGATCTGCGCTTTGCCCTCGAGGACCTTTGCCGCCTGTCGCTCGATCTCTGCGGCCCGCTCCATGAGGGCCGCCTCCTGATCCGAGATCGCCTTCTCGCGCGTCAGCATCTCGCCCTCGCTGTCCTCGAGCATCTTTCGCTGCTCTTGGAACCGCCGCTCGATGCGCGTCGCATTGTCGTAGCGCTCGCGGAGCTGGGTCTCCATCGTACGCAGCTCGACCTCTTGCTTGCCGACTTCCTTCTCCTTCGCCAGGATCTTGGACTCCCAGTCCTTGAGTTCCTTGATGCGGGTTGCCTCGGCTTTCGAGTGGGTCGCTTGGACCTGCTCGGCCTTCATCTTGAGCTCGGACTCACGAAGTTGCACGCTCTTCTCCTGCTTGAGCAGGGACTTCCGCATGTCGTCGAGGGTCTTCTCGGTCGTCTTCAGTCGTTCCTCGTGCTCCTGGATGGCCTTCTCCTTCGCTTCGAGGGTTCGCCTCTGGGCCGTGAGCTCGATGGAGGTTCGCTTCGTCTGCTTCTCGCGCTCCGCGAGAGACGCCTCCCCCGCGGCCAGGGCCTCGGCCGCCTTCTCCGTCTCATC
>CAYGBO010000084.1:0-226 GCA_964348145.1 uncultured Methanomassiliicoccales archaeon | reverse complement strand
TTTGCCGTCGCGACGTCCGCTTCGCGCAGCTTGAATTCCTCGACGCGGGCCTCACTTTCGGCCTTCGCGGAGGCAACACGACGGTCCAAGTCCCGCAGGTCCTTCCCCGCCTTGTCGACCGCGATCTCCCGAGCGGTCACGTCTGCGAGCTTCGTCTTCAGCTCCTTCCCTTGATCGTCCATCTCCTGCTGGAGGGCCTCGAGATGGGCCTCCCGGCCCCGAAGGG
>CAYGBO010000083.1:0-3334 GCA_964348145.1 uncultured Methanomassiliicoccales archaeon | reverse complement strand
GTTGTTCATTCCCTGGGTATATACGTCCCTGGAAGGCAAACATGTTTCATCGAATAGGATTCACGAATATTCGCGATGGCTGCAAATTCGGCTGGCCGGCATATTCCTCGTCGATGTAGATGCAGATGGCCAGGGTTTCGAACAGGTGCATTTCGCCGTCGCGACGGTAGTCGTACTCGACGACGAAGTCCAGGTCCGCTTCCTTGAGCAAGCCGATCGCTGTCGCCCGGAGCCGTTCCCCGCTGACGTTGAACTCGGCCTTGAAGCCGACGAGGGCACCTCTCGTGCGCTCTCGAAGCCGCGGAAGGATCTTCGGGGTGGGCTCGAGGCCGAGGGTCCTGGGGCCCTCACGACTCGCGATCTTTCCCGTTTCCTTCTTCGGGGCGAAGTCCGCAATCGCCGCGGGCACGATGCAAATGTCCGGCTCCGCGCGTTCCACGAGTCGGGCGAGGTCTGAGATCGTCTCGAAGCGGGTGTGAGGCAGCCAGGTGGGAGCCGCGGCCTCGTGGCGTCCAAGCCAGAGTTCCAGGTCCGCACCGTGCTCGTAGGCGGCCCGCGCAATCTCGAGGCCCGTGCCGCCCGTGGATCGATTCGTGATCACTCGGATGTCATCGATCGGTTCGACGGTCGCCCCCGCGATCACGAGCACACGCTTTCCCTCGAGGTCCCTTGGGCCGAGGATGCGGAGCACGCGGGCAACGATCGCCTCGGCCTCGGCCATCTTCGCCTTGTCCTCCTCCCACTTTGGTTCGAGGACGTCCACGCCGAGGTCCTGGAGTCGCCGCAGATTTGCGACGACGGCGGGATTCTTCATCATGGATTCATGGGCCGCCGGGGCGAGGAGGATTGGGATGCCGGAGCCGAGGGCGTTGGCCGCATACGTCGTAACGGTCGTGTCGTCGATGCCGTTGGCAATCTTCGAGATCGTATTGGACGTGCACGGGGCAATGAGGAGGAGATTCGCCTTCCCCTCCGTGCCGCACATCTCGAGGTACGCCATGGAGCCGTCGAGGGCCGTGGTGACCTCCCGCCCCGTCGCGAAGTGCAGCGCGTTGGGATGGAGGATGGACATCGCATCCTTCGTGACGACGGGGTGGACGTCCGCGCCGTGGCGGATCAGTTCCCGCGCGAGCTTCACGGTTTCGACGGCCGCGATGCTTCCCGTGACGCCGAGGACGATAGTCCTGCCCTTGAGTTTCTGGCTCTTCGAGCCGCGGATGCGTTCCGCGGGGATCATCCCCGTGACGATTCGTCCCGTTCGATTTATACCTATGGTCCCCGGGGATACGAATTCGAAATCATCTTGGGCCTGCCCTTTTCGCGTCCTGATGGATTCTTGTTCGTGCGGGCGAACGCCCTGGGTTTCCGCAGCGAACGCTTCTCCAGGAAGCGAACGTTTAATCGACGCCTCCGGTTAGCCCAGCCCGATCCTCACCATGGAAATCCAGCCCACCTTGGATCAGCTATACCGCCTCGAGCGATTCGGCATCAAGCTCGGTTTGGACAGCATCCGCAAGCTCCTTTCCTTGATGGGCAATCCCCACGAGGCTTTCCCGGCCGTCCATGTCACAGGGAGCAATGGCAAGGGCTCCGTGTGCGCCTACATCGCCTCCGCGCTCCAGGAGGCCGGATACCGCGTCGGTCTGTACACATCGCCGCACCTGATCCGGTTCAACGAGCGTATCCAGGTCGACGGGAAGGTCATCCCCGATGAGGACATTCTCCGGCTGTGGCGCGGCATGCAGCCCGCGATACGGTCCCGGGGGGAAACGGATCGGACCCACCGTCCTACGTTCTTCGAGGTTACGACCGCGATGGCGTTCGAGTACTTCCGGGAACGCGAGGTCGACCTGGCGGTCGTGGAGGTGGGCATGGGCGGCAGCCTGGACGCCACGAACGTGGTTGACGGAAAGGTGGCCGTGATCACCCGGGTCGCCCTCGAGCACACGGAACGGCTCGGAAGGTCGGTCAAGCGTATCGCGAAGGAAAAGGCGGGGATCATCAAGGATGGCGCTCGAGCCGTGACGGTGGAACAGGACGCAGCCGCCGTGATTGCCGCGCGATGCAGGGAGGTCGGTGCATCCCTGGTGGTCCTGGGCCGAGACATCCACGCTGTACGGATGTCCCAGGACCTCGGCGGCCAGCGGGTGCGCGTGTCCGGCCCTTTCGGCGTCTTGGAACTCTCGACGCCGCTCTTGGGTGACTTCCAGGTTGAAAACCTGGGCCTGGCGGTGGCCGCCCTCATGGAGCTTCGGGCGACGGGCTGGAAGCTGCCCGACGAGGCGATCGCCTCGGGCATCCAGGCCGCGCGGTGGCCCGGTAGACTCCAGGTCGTTCGGCAGCACCCGCTCGTCCTCGTCGACGGCGCCCACAATGGTCCCGCGGCTCAAGCCTTGGCCTCCTCCGTGAGTGCCCTGGTACCCGGCTCCCGACTTCGCCTCGTGATCGGCGTGCTCGACGACAAGGATCTCGGGGCCTTCGCGGCCTCCCTGGGCCCCCTCGCGTCCCGCGTGTTCGCCTGCCAGCCGAGGACCTACCGGGCCTATGCCCCTGAGGAGATCGTGGCCGTCTTCCGGAGCCAGACGCCGGCCCAGGTCGTGCCGACAGTGGGGGGCGCGATCGACGCAGCCCTTGCAGGCGCGGCTCCAGACGACCTCGTGCTCATCACCGGATCCATCTACACGGCAGGGGAGGCCCTTGAGCACTTCCGTATCCGTTCGTGACCGGGCGGATTCGGTCCTTCGGGACCTGTCCCGCCGCTATCTCCCGACGGGCGAGCTCCGCGCGGGCGAGACGGCTCTCGCGAGGATTTCCGCGGAGACGGAAGACCCCTTTCGCGTCCTCATCTCGACGATCCTCTCGCAGCGCACTCGGGACGAGAAGACGGAGCTTGCGGCCACGGCGCTGTTCGCGAAGTACACCACGCCGCAAGAGATCGCCTCCGCGGCCCCCGAGGACCTAGAGCGGCTCATCCGGCCCGTGGGTTTCTATCGCCAAAAGGCCGTGCAGATCCGGAACGTGAGCCGAATTCTCTTGGAGCGTCACGGTGGCCGCGTCCCGTCCACTTTCGAGGAGCTTCGCGATTTGCCCCAGGTCGGGCCCAAAACGGCGAACTGCGTGCTCGTGTACGGCTACGGGGAACCTCGCATTCCCACGGACACCCACGTGCACCGGGTGAGCAACCGTCTCGGGATCGTATGGACGAAGACCCCGGAGGAGACGGAGCGCCTTCTCATGGGAGTCATCCCCAAGGCGCACTGGCTCCATGTGAACGAGCTATTCATCCGATTCGGGAAGGAGATCTGCCGCCCCGTAGGGCCGAAGTGCGACCTCT
>CAYGBO010000082.1:2725-4095 GCA_964348145.1 uncultured Methanomassiliicoccales archaeon | reverse complement strand
TGGAAATAGCGCAACAGTACTCCGCGACGCATCTTTTCAGGTACATTTCCGTGGCACTACACAAGCAGCATGTCCGAGCAGGGACGACGGAGCATCGAGGCTGAACTCCGAAAGAAAGATCAGCTGCCATGCGGTGAAGTTTAACCCTGAGGATTGTCGCCCATCTGTACAGCATGCTGTACACCTCGGATATTGCCCCCTTTCGTGGCGCGTAGCGTATCGATGATTTCCTGTATGTGTATGTATGCTTCTTTCACCGGGGGATTCCAAGTCTCTTTTCGTCTTTCGGAGACGGACCCCGGAGTACCGACGCACGCAGCGTCGGAACGTTGCCGGGGCCCCTTGACCCCATGCCGTTGGGATCGGGCCCGGGGACACACATACGAACGTGCGGGGTTACGAAACGCCATCCGGGCCGGCGGGTCCGCTCCCAATCGGGAGTCCCTGTCTTGGCACGGATCTCGTGGACCATCCTTCCGTGCCCCGTCCGGAGCCCTGTAGGACGAACCTTGCGTCCTTCCTCATGGAAGAAACCCTCCAGGAGGATCGTTCGGTCCACCCCCGTTGGGGGGCTTCAACGCGTGAGAGGGAAGGCGGTGCCAGCGATGGACGTGGCGCTCTCGCTTCTCGGGTGTGAGAGAGGACGGGCGGATCTCCTCGAACTTGCCGTCGGGCCGCCGGGCCCGGCGCATCCCGCAGCCGCACTCCACGACGTACCAGATCGCCCGCAGCTTGGCGGGCCTCGCCCGAGGCGGGATCAAGGCGCCCTCGGCGTCGAAGAAGCCGTTTGGAGCCCGCTCCGTGCAGTAGTTACAGCTCTCGGTTGGCCCCATGCTATCCGGATGGGGCTCGCCGTGGGAGATGTGCCGGTGAACGGGGTACGATCGGTGGCCGAGCTGCTTCCCACAACATTCCGTCTCGACGCTCAGGGGCAGGCCCCCCATGCGATCCTCGCGAGAGCAAAAGGGGAAAGGGCCCGCCCGTCCGGGCGGGCATGAGGGGACAAGGCTCGGAGATCGCGGAGGCGTCGAACGCGGTATGCCGGAATCCCCGCAAGTGCACTTCCCCTATGGGTCGAACGCTGAGGGGGAGATTCGAACTCCCGAGGGCCTTGCGGCCCACCAGATCTCAAGTCTGGCGCGTTTGACCGGGCTTCGCTACCTCAGCGCGAGGACCATCGTGCGCGCGCGGAAATACCTTGTCCCGGCCACCCGCTCACGATCCCTGAAGGGGCTCCACGTCTAGTTCGAAGGCCATGACAGGTTGGACGAGACCATAGGACTCCAGGATCCGCGGGTGAATCTCCCCGAACCGGCCTACTTCCCGACCATCGAGGACAAGGGCCGCGGCGCGACCGCCTATGAAATTTC
>CAYGBO010000082.1:1504-2715 GCA_964348145.1 uncultured Methanomassiliicoccales archaeon | reverse complement strand
GTTCAATCTCACCGCTCCGCCCCACGTCGTGTAGGAGACTCAGCACGAGGGATTTCGCCTCCGTGAACGAGGCTCTATGGTGGATCGCGGCAGCAGCCACACGGCGAACGTTCTTTGCCTCGAGAACCACGTCAGCAACCTCGAAGATGCGTTGGGGCAGCTCTCGGTGTTTGTTGAGCTTGAAGATGTTCAATAGGGCCGGAAGGAGAGACGACCGGAGGGTCGTCAGGTCCTCTCCGACGGGGTTATGAATTGTGACCCGTTCCGGTGTCACGAAGGTTTCTCGGGCTGTGGCCACCGTGAGGGACATGACCTCTTGGTAGCCGTAGCCGATCAGGAGGACGCGCAGCGTATCGGTGAATTCGTCCATCGGGAGCGGATCCCCGTGGGTCTGCTGCCTCGGCAGGCCGCGAGGATACCGGTCGTACCCCCACGCGATCGCGAGATCCTCCGCCACGTCGACCTCGTGCAGAATGTCCGTGCGATACGCGGGCGCGAGGACGTGGATTGTCATTCCCTCGGCACGGGCATCGTAGCGCATTCGCTTCAGGAAGTCCTCCGCCAGTTCGGGAGAGAGGTCGAGGCCAAGGAGCTCCTGCGACCGTCGTAGGTCGAGGGAGTGAGGGCGGGGACTCAGGTCCGGTGTATCGAGGGTCCGGTCCGGGTAGGCCGTCCGCACGCTCTGAATCCGACCCCCCCTCTCCGCGAGGGAGCATACGAGCACATTGAGGGCTCCGCCCACCGCCTCGAAGTCGGTTCCCGTGACGTCGATGAACAGGTTCCGGGTATCTGGCGTGAGAGCCGTCGCGATGCCGTTGATAATCGGAGGGAATGAGAGCACGACATCCTCACGATCCGTGATGATGGGGTAGACGTCCTTGCCCGCCAGGATCGGAGCGTACTCGATTCCCTTCTCGTGCTTCTCGAGTATCTCAGCGAGGTCCATCTCTTCAGAGCGACCCAGGGGCGTGAATCGGATGTCATGGGGGCCCACCGCTTTGAAGGTGAAGGGCGGCTGCACGCGGTCGAGGTCGTGGATGCCAATCGCGACCTTCTTGCGTCGGCGGCCCGCGGTGAGGTGCAACTTCTCCTGAAGGTCTACGAGGGAGCGCAGGAGTCGGTCCTCGAGTTCGACATCCCTCACGACGCCGCCAACGGCGAAGGGACGGACCCGGTTGACGGACGATTCGACGAGGAAGTCGATGCCCGAG
>CAYGBO010000082.1:0-1494 GCA_964348145.1 uncultured Methanomassiliicoccales archaeon | reverse complement strand
GAGGCTGCGTCCAGGCTTCACCCTCCTGGCCGTCGGCACCCTGGCAGCGGGCCTCGCCGCCAGCACGGCGGTGTTCACGTACGTCCGCGCCTATTCCCGGCCGTTCCCGGGGGTCGATGCCCGAGGCCTCCACCGTATAGGTCGGGAGTCCCTTCTCGATTCCCAAATAGCCTCGAAGGCTTCGGGCGATCCCTTCCACGGAATACATGTCCGGGCGGTTCGCAAAGATATCGAAGGTGAGGACGTTCCCCTGAACCCCCTCGGGGCCCGAGCCCATCATCGTGATCCGGTCCACGAGTTCCTCGACGGGAAGGGATTTCCCAACGAGGTCGATGAGGTCCTCGTACGTCACGTCCACGTTCGTCAAGGCGGGCGCGGATTCCCTCTCGCTATAAATAAGGTTTGAGCGGTTCGACGAGATGCGTCACCCGTCTTGAGTGAAGAAGGGAGGCCTACACGGAAGCGCCGCTCTTGGCCACGGCCGCCACGGCGGCCCCGATCCCGCCACCCGCGGCACCCCCAACGAGCGCGTCTCGCACCGCGGACACCACGCTGTACCCATGGGCCGCCGACGGGATGTGGGAGAGCGCGATATCGAGACCGACCGCCCCGCCCGAGACGGCGGACGCCGCGCCAAGGATGGCAGCGCCAAGAGCAGCCCCAATCGCCGCGCCGATGACGATAGAAACCAGATCCGTCACCTCGTCGAAACCGTTCCCCCTTGTGAACATAAGGCCCTTATGGCACGGCGGTCGAAGACGAATCCTCACACCGGCTCGTCCACGACGAGTTCCTCCCAGAGCGTACTTGCGGCGATGTCGAGGCCTCGCTGCGTCGCTTTGATGCGGAACGCGTTCGGCCCCATCTCCTCTTTCATGAGAATCTCCAAGAGGATGAGATTGTTCACCTCGTCCAGAAGCTCGTTGTGTTCGAGCTCCTTGAAGTTCACGAGGAGCTCGTGCTTCGATACCCCTGCGTGGCCCCGACGAACGACGAAGGCGAGGATTTTCTGGCGCACGAGCCGCTTCACCCGGCGTCTTCGGCTCACCTCGAGGACGGATTCCACGGCGTGGGAGAGGATGTTCGAGAAGGTGTCCTCGACGCCCTTGCCCGTCATCGCGCTCGTCATCGCCGTGGGCACGCGCGGGAACCGTTGCCTGAGCCACTGGGTCTCCGTGGCGCTGATCGCGAAGTCCGAGACCCGGTCAACCTTGTTGAAGACGATCAGGGTGGGCACGTCGCCCGTCACCAGGGAGACGGCCCTCACCCAGTCGTCGAGGGCGTACAGGGTCTCCGGACGCTCGACGTCGCAGACGGCGAGGATGGCATGGGTGCCGTAGAACATGGCGTCACGGAAGTTCTCCCGGATGGAGTGCTCGCCCATCAGGTCGAAGAGAGCGATCTTGGCCTGGACGAGCTCACCGCGCTCCGATTTCACGTCGACCTCGACAGGATAGAGATAGGCGCCGAGAGTGCCCTCGTACTCGGAGCTGT
>CAYGBO010000081.1:1458-4638 GCA_964348145.1 uncultured Methanomassiliicoccales archaeon | reverse complement strand
TACGTGTACGACGACTTCGGCGCCTTCCGGCTCCGGGACGAGGCCGTCCCCCAGCGCTATGGCTTCACGGGGCGGGAGACGGACATCCACCTCACGGATCCGGGACGGCCGTTGATCTTCTACCGCGCCCGGTACTACGAGACGGAGACGGGCCGGTTCCTGACGCGGGATCCGGCGGGGATGGTGGACGGGCCGAACGTGTACGCGTACGCGGGGAACAATCCCGTGAATCGCAGGGATCCGTCGGGGCAGACCTTAGGATACCTCAACACATGGATTCCATGCCTGACGGGCTCCTGGCCCTTTGGATTGCGCTGGGGCTTTTTCCACATCGATCTTGATGGTGTGGCCTCTTGTCTCGTCACAAAGACCGTGATGGCTCCCTCTGTGGCCGTTGCTTGTGTTGCCGGGTTCGTTGCATTTTGTGGACCAATCTTGCTGAGCGCGCTATGGCTGACCATTACGGGCCAGTGGCAATTTGCCTGGGCAGCGTGGAGTGCGTTGGCGTCTTGTGCGATTCTTGTGTGCGAATCAATAGTTTTCTGGTGGCTCTTCATTTGCGTGACGACTAGAACATATTGTTTATGAGATACACTACGATGCAGTCGACCACCGTGCACGACACCGAGATCGCTCGAAAGGTCTTTCTCGCATCAGCGATCGAGGCTGCGTCGCTCCTCGCGATTCTCCTGTTTTTCTTCTACCAGGTTGCCGTTGGTCCGTCAGCTGCCTGGGGTTTCCTTCCGCTTTTCTCGGTTGCTTTCGGTTATCTTGGGTTTGCAGTCTACTACAGGCGTGTCCTTCGATACATGTACCCAGCCCGAATGGGGTCCACCTCCAATCCCTTTCTCGCGCAAAGGATTCTGGCAGTGGAAACGGTGCTCTCCCCTAGGATCGTCGATCTGCTTCTCATGGTCTCTCTGTTGGCTTGGCTCCTGATCGGAACATGGATCTACCGATGGATACCCCTCGCTGCCTTGATCGTGATTATGATTGGAGCCTCATCGAATGACTGGGTCTATGAGATCGGTTCCTTGCGAGGAACCGTTCCCAGAAGGGTCAGGAGGAGGCTTCTGTTTCTCTGGTTGTTATTTAGCATCAGCCCCGCTTCTCAGTGGGTCGTTCCGTCGCTCGTATCCGTACTGCGCGGAAGCGGCCTTGATCAAGCGGCTGTGCTCTTCCTGGCCCCGCTTGTCGCCTATGGCCCTTCCCTGATTGTTTTTTCCCTGGTCTGGCGAGGTCATATGGCCGTTTCACAACCACCGCGGAGAGAGGTGTTTGAGGACTAACGGGTTCGTTGAAATGATGCCTGTAAACGTTGGAGCACAGGCTCCCTGATTCCCCCGCTGGGAGTCTCCCCCAAGCTTTGGAGCCACAGTCTTCATGCTGATGACTGAATTGCACGTGGCAAGTGAGTGATACGGCTGGCGCTGACAGGCTACGACGCCCATAACCGAAGAATCGACGAGCCCCTCGCCATGAATCGAGGCGGATCGTGGTACTACTACCATTTCGACGGCTTGGGCAGCGTGACGAACCTCACCCGGGGCGACCAGACGATCGCGAATTCGTACGTGTACGAGGACTTCGGGGCCTTCCGGTCCAAGACGGAGGCCGTGCCGAACCCGTACGGCTTCACGGGGCGGGAGACGGACGTCTACCTCACGGATCCGGGACGTCCCCTCCTCTTCTACCGGGCGCGGTACTACGAGACGGAGACGGGCCGCTTCCTGACGCGGGACCCGGCGGGGATGGCCGATGGGGCGAACGCTATGTCTACGTGGGAGGGAACCCCGTGTCGACGAAGGATCCTAGTGGGATGATCTCTCACCGCTGGTGGCCCACGGAAGACGAATATTGCACGTTGAAGGTGAGCGAAACCTGCCCCTACTTCAAGAGGTATACGTTCGGGGATTGTTGGCTGAAATTTGGCTTACAATATGCGGTGTGTGTCGTGTGTTGTGAATGTGTGCTCTGCTACCGCATCTTCGAATGCAAATCCTCGCCCACAGCGTGGTGCGAGGAGAGTTGGCGGATGCAAGCCTACGAGTGCGTCGTGAGCTGCGGCGGCCGGGAAGGTCCGAAACCTGTCGGACCTCCTTCCTCCTTCCCATGGTGAGGGGATGCCCGTGCGATACGCAGCGGGGACAACGGTTCTCTCCCTTATCCTCGCGATAGCGCTCGGCAGCTCGTCCGGGTCCGGAGGCACGCTCGCCGACGCCTGGCCGATGCCCCACCGCGATCCGGCCGGCACATCGACGTTCGACGGAACAGGGGTCCTCAGCAACCCGCAGATCCGGTGGACGTACACCTCCGGGGACCGGATCACCACGGGGCCAGTCACCGCATCGGGGAAGATCGTCTTCGGCACGGAAGGTGGATTCCTGCTTGTCTTGGACGAAGCCACGGGGCGCGAGGCGGACAGGATACCCATGAACGGCACGCCCGCGTGGATGGGGATCGTCGAAGAACTCCCCGCCGGGTCGCTTCGCATCGTCGTCTTCGTCGTGTCCGCCGATTCGACGCACTCGCTCATCCTGCTCGAAGGGAACCAGACCAAGTGGATGAGGACGCCCTGCGCCGCCGGGACCTGGCCCGTCCTCGTCCCCGACGTCGACGGCCGGGCGGCACTGATATTCAGCAGCGCTTCCTGCGGCCCGGAGCCGGGCCTCCTCCTCGTCGATCTCGAAACCGGGGTGCCTCAGACGTTGTCCACGATCGCGTCCATTCCTCCCCCGCGGGTCGGCGACCTGGACGGGGACGGGACGAAGGAAATCGCGCTCGCGGACAGCTCGTCCGGATGGCTCTACGTCCTCGATGCAGACGGAGGGACCCGGTGGTGGAAGGAGCTCAATCGACCCTCCTTCCTCGCGGCTCTCCTTGGCGACTTCGTGCGCAACGGCGAACACCAACTGCTCTTCCCCCTCCTTGTCGAAGAAACCCTGGGCCTTCCGGCGAACCTGTCCCTGTACGACTCCTCGGGCTCCATCGTGTGGTGGCGAACCTTCCCTTGGGACTCCCCCGCCACCGAGATGCGAAGCGTTGGAGCCCCCTTCCTTCGATCGAGTTGCTGCCGCGACGTGGCCGTCGCCTTGACGAACGGCACGGTCCAGGCCTTCGCCGGTGATACGGGCCGCCTCCTCTGGACGGCGTCCTTGGACGCCTCCCTTCTCGCGGGCG
>CAYGBO010000081.1:0-1448 GCA_964348145.1 uncultured Methanomassiliicoccales archaeon | reverse complement strand
CATGGTCATGATGATTCGTTCCATGCGTCATATGCGGGCGCCCCGGGGAGCGGAGGGGAGCTGTGGAGGATCCGATCGCCGAGACCCCTCGAGGTGGACTGGCTCGCGGGCGGCGTGGCCTTCGCGCGAACCCCCTCGGGGGAGACGAGGGTCGTCGTGAAGGGCGTGGACTGGATCGGCGTGATTGGGACGGGCCCCGATCTCCCGGACCTCACCCTCCCCCTCGTATTCGCCGGGGTCGCGGCACTGGCGATCCCCGTGGCCTGGCTCGTGTACCGCCGTCGGGCTCGCGATCGGAGCGGGGGCGATCCTCGCCCGCGTCGGGGTCGGCGGGCCCGTCGTCCCCGTCGTCTCTACCCTCGCTGTGCCCAGCGTGCTCGTCTTCGCGGCTCTGTCCCCGACGTACGAGGAGCGGCCCTTTCGGCGCGATCCGGCAGTCGAAGGCGAACCGGTACCGGATCGTCGCGGCCTTCCTTGTCCATCGGGACGGGACCCTCGTCGTGGAGCGGGGCCGGTATACGCACCTCACCTTCGCCCTCCCAGGGAGTGAGGACGACCAGCTCCGCCGGCACATGCGGGCGCGCGGGCCCGGTTCGAGGGCCTCAACTGGGAGGTCCTCGCGAGGTGGCGCGGCGCATCCTCGGATGTGCTGGGCACGGAAACCCTGTTGCGCTCCGTCCTCGGAGAGGGTATACTTTGACGGGCATCCGATGCTTTGCTTCGCGGCAACTGGCAAAAGTAGAGGCTTTCCTCCCCCTGTCGTTGCCGGGCAGACCTGGCAAGGAACGCCCCTGCTCCCCATCACTGTCCTTTCTTCTTACCGCTCGAGTATTTCCGAGCCCCGAAAATCATGATGAACATGATCAATGAGGAGAGTAGGACAGCGTCTACCGGGGCGAAACCGAAGAGGAAGACCATTATCACCGAGGAGAGAGCGATACCTCCAAGGGAGGCGCCAAGAAAGAAGTGACGGCCTAGAGCCTCGGGAGGAATCAAGGCCTGCTCGTGCTGGCCTTTGGCCCACCACCATGCGACGAAGATGATGATTCCAACGAGCGCGGTCAGACCAATTTCGATCAGAACCATTCAGTCAGCCCCGATAGCACAACCCCGCTATTTGGCAAACTCGGACCGCCATGATACCGATCCACGCGTTAATGATTGCAAAGCAAAGGATCGCCATCATCCACAAACACAGCCCGTAGGCTACGCCGCCACCGGCCGCAAGTGGACTGCACACAGCGAGGGAAAAGCTCACGCAAACCTGCGCGAACGTTGCGAACCCGACGCTAACCAGAATTGCAAGCAAACTGCTCGCCGCGAATAGGCACAACCCGCAAACAAAGTTCCGGAAATGACATGCAATGTCCCACCACGCGCAAGGCCAAAACGGTTGTGTGCCAGACGGATCGACCTGGTTCACCGGGTTATTCCCGACGTACGCGTAC
>CAYGBO010000080.1:0-4722 GCA_964348145.1 uncultured Methanomassiliicoccales archaeon | reverse complement strand
GAATGCACTTCCAGGACAACTACAACTACGACATCGAGCGGGTGAAGCGTTGCGTGATCCACTACGCCACACCCGACGGGAAGGTCATCCCGTTCTGCGCCTACAACACGGGGCCCAACTTCCGGGAGGAAGTCGAGAAGAAGTTTGCCGTGCCAATCGAGGAGTGGCGGTCCCGGCATGCTTAGCCAGGCAATCGCCGTCCGTCCCTCCGTCCGGGACAACGGCATCATGGCAATCGACGACCTCCTATGCCTCCACTGCGGAGCCTGCGTCGGCACGTGTCCCACGAACGCGATCTTCCTCAACGAGATCTACCTGACCTTCAACGAGGACTGCACGCAGTGCGGGATGTGCGTGAAGGTCTGCCCCGTCGGGGCGATCGACTATCCTGTCGGCCACCGGCTCCACACGATGAAATGAAGGGACTTCCTTCGCCCCCGCTGGAGGGCCTGTCGGCTATCTTCTTATATACATAGAGATTGGGGAGGAGAACGATGGCCACGCTTCGGTACGACGTGGTCGTGGTCGGCGCGGGACCCGCGGGCTCCGTGACGGCCCGCTACGCCGCCTCTGGCGGTTGCCGCACCCTGCTCGTGGAGAAGCGCCAGGAGATCGGCTCACCGATCCGGTGTGGAGAAGGGCTCGCCCGTCACTACGTGGAAGACACGGGGCTGCCCTTCGACCGCCGGTGGGTCGCCCGCGAGGTGAAGGGAGCGAAAATCTTCTCCCCGAACGGGACGGACCTGACGATCCAGGAGGCCCATGCCGGGAACGAAGTGGGCATCGTCCTTGAGCGGGACGCCTTCGACAAGGCGGTCGCCAAAGAGGCCGCGAAGGCGGGCGCGGACATCTTCGTGAAGACGACGGCCACGGCCGTGCTGAAGGAGGACGGCTGGATCCGGGGAATCCGCGTGAAGCGACTCGAGGAGGAGATGAACGTCGAGGCGAAGTGCGTCGTAGCCGCGGACGGCTTCGAGAGCCAGGTCGGCCGATGGGCGGGCTTCAAGACCCTCCTGCGGGCCGGAGATGTCACGGGTACGCTCCAGTATCGCCTCACGAACATCGGCCCGGGCCACGAGTTCCCCGACTACTGCGAGTTCTGGCTCGGATCCTGCGCCCCCGCAGGGTACATCTGGGTGTTTCCCAAAGACGAGTCCACGGCGAATGTGGGGATCGGCGTGTCCTTGAACCAGCTCAAGCGCCGACAAGATGTGAAGGGGTTCCTGGATCGCTGGATCGAGAAGGATTCGAGGATGATACGGGCCCAGCCCCTCGACTGGGTTACGGGGGGCGTTTCGACCTCCCCACCGATCAAGAAGTCCGTGGGAAATGGCATCGCACTCGTGGGCGATGCGGCGCGCATGATCGATCCAATCACAGGCGGCGGCATCGGGAACGGAATGGTCGCGGGCATGATCCTCGGCCGGGTTCTCGCGAAGTGCAGGGAGGCGGGAGACTTCGGGGAAGGAGCTCTCATGGAGTATGATCGGGCATGGCGGGCCAAGCTCGAGGAAGGCCTGTACCGGAACTGGCTCGCGAAGAACAAGCTCGTCACCCTCACGGACGAAGAGTTCGACGAGATTATCGAAACCCTCGCGGAGGTCGGCGTGACGAAGCTGAGCGTGCGCGCGATCTTGAAGGTGATCAAGGACACGCATCCAAATCTCGTCGCAAAGTTCGCCGAGTTCATCTGAACCTGGCGCCGTCCTAGGGCACCGGATGATTTAATAGGGGCGTTCCGCCTGCGCGCCGTGATGGCCTCGAAGTACCGCTCTCTCACGTCGATCGGCCCATCCGACTACGGCCGGGAGGTGACTGTTGCAGGCTGGGTCGAGGACGTTCGCAACCTAGGTGGCATCGCCTTCCTCATTCTGCGCCAACGCGACGGAACCCTCCAGGTGACGCTAAAGAAGAAGGCAGACGAGGCGCTGTTTCGCCGTGCCGCGGGGGTGGTCCGGGAGAGCGTCGTGGCTGCCCACGGCGTCGTGCACCCGAATTCCGAGGTTCGCAACGACTGGGAGATCGTCGCCGCTTCCGTCGACGTACTCGCGCAGGCAGGGGCGCCGCTCCCCCTGCCGGTAGCGGACAAGGTCGGCGCGGAGATGGATACCCGCCTCGACAACCGCTTTCTGGATCTGAGGAAACCCGAGCGGCGGGCGATCTTTCGAGTCCGTGCCGTCATTCTTTTATCGATTCGCTCCTACCTAGAGCGCGAGGGCTTCGTGGAGGTGCAAACGCCTAAACTCGCGGGCGCGGGGGCGGAAGGCGGCGCCACGCTCTTCGAGACGTCTTACTTCGGTCGCCGTGCCTACCTGAGCCAGAGTCCGCAGCTCTACAAGCAGATCCTGATGTCCACGGGCTTGGATCGAGTCTTCGAGATCGGACCTGCCTTCCGCGCGGAACCGTCGGACACGGTTCGTCACGTGACGGAATTTACGTCCTTCGACGCGGAGATGGCATGGATTGACTCCCAGGAGGACTTCCTCACGATCCTTGAAGGCGTCCTCGCGAACGCGATCGATCGCGTGCGGACGGAGGCGGGCCCCGACCTGGAGCAGCTTGGCGCCAGTCTGCGCACCCCGTCCCTCCCCTTGAAGCGGCTCGAATACCGGGAGGATGCCTTCTTCATCGTGGACTATCCGACGGCCATCAAGCCGTTCTACATCATGCCGGACGCGAAGGACCCTGAATACTCATTATCCTTCGACCTGGAATACAGAGGGGACGAGATGGCCTCAGGGGGCCAGAGGGAGCACCGGTATGAGGCTCTCGTGGAACGCCTGAAGGCGAAGGGGTTGGACCCGAGCGGATTCGACTTCTATCTGCGCGCCTTCCGGTACGGCATGCCGCCCCATGGTGGTTGGGGGTTCGGGGTGGATCGGTTCGTCCAGAAGGTCCTTGGGCTCCCCAACATCCGGGAAGCGATCCTCTTCCCGAGGGATCGCGCGCGCCTCCTCCCGTGAGGGAACCCATTCGGTGGAACCGAGCAGGCTCGTCGTCCGTCGAGGAAGGTTTATTCCCCATGGTGGCGATGCATACGACCGACCGCCGGGGGGTGGGCATGAAGGAGTTCAAGGTTTTTGTGGCGGATCGACCGGGCGAGCTCGCGCGAGTCACTGAGGCGCTTTCGAACCACGCGGTGAACATCCGCGCAATCGCAAGCGAATCCGGGCACGTTCAGTCCTTTCTCCGGGTCGTGACGAACGACGTGAAGACCACGGAGAGAGCGTTGCGGGGCACCGGTCTCAAGTTCGAGTCAAACGAGATCCTTGTTCTCGATCTCATTGACCGACCCGGCGAGCTGTCGAAGGTCGCTCGACGGCTCGCCCGCGCGAACGTCAACGTCAACTCCTTGTACCTTCTCGGCTCCAAGAACGGTCGCACGCAGATTGCGCTCGTCGTGGACAACATGCAGCGGGCGAACGAAGCCCTAAAGTGAGCCGCGAGTACTTTCTCCTACCTCGGCCTGGACTATATATCTCGCAGAGGAAAGAGAAGGTGCGGGATCCGTTTGCATTCAAAAGAGTCGCTACTGTTAATAGCGTCCGGCCGATTACGGGATTCGAATCCGCTGGGGCCGCCGCCGGCCGGCCTCGGCGAGTAGGGATGGGAACCATGGCTGCCCCCAGGGGACGGACGAAGGGCCGGCGGGTGCTGGCTCGGAAGGCCCGATCGGTGTCCCGCGTTCGGTACGAGGAGAAAGCGCCGGAAGGTATCGTCCGACCCTCTGCAATTGCGTTCCATGTACGAGGGCTCCCCGTCCCCCAGGGATCGACCCGTGCGTGGATCGTGAGCGGTAGGCCCGTGATCACGACCACGTCGAAGGGGCTGTCCATGTGGCGGCGCCTTGTGGCGGATGTGGCACAGCGCTATGCTCCGCCTGAGATATGGAGGGGGCCGATCCGCATCGACCTCCACTTTGGACTCCCCAAGCCCAAGTCGGCTCCGAAGCGGCGAAGGGTCTGGCCGGACCGGCGCCCGGACCTTGACAAGCTCACCCGCGCGGTCCTCGACGCCCTCACACACATCGTCTTCTCCGACGACAGCCAAATCGTCGAGCTGAGCGCCTCGAAGGACTACGGCCCTCCGGGTGTCGTCATCGAGATTGAAAGTGTCCACGAGTCCGAGCTTGCCGTTCCGTAGCATGCCACGAATCTCGCACGGTGGAGCCCGGGTCAGCCCCGGCGCCCGTCGATAAGGGTTTAAGGGCTCCCCGAGGCAGAACCGGTTGGGTTTTATATCCATGAGCTTCTTACGTACGTTTGGATTCCGAAGCCATCGGGAGGGGAATACTACGAGGAACTCTCTGAATCGCGGAGTCCTCCTGGGACTTCTTGTGGGCTTGTCTCTGGTAGCTATGGCATTTGTGGGTTCCGTTGCCGCGAGTCAATCGAACGCGGGTCTGTCGTCCTCGCGCGGTGAGCCGACGCCTACGCAGGCGTCGACCATCTCGTTCGAGTATTACGACTTCTTCAACGTGCCCTTCGAACCGTTCTGGGACATCCGAACGGCGGTTTACGGGGACCGACCCGTCAACGCGGAATGCTTCAGCCCCTTGACGGATCCGACGGTGTGCTCTCCAGTCGACCCTAACGTGCCGGACTTCCCCAGCTATCCATATACGCTCTGGTATCCGTCGCCGGGAGACCTCAATCCGGGGAGCCCCAACAACATACCCGTCCTCTACACGCCGTACCGGATGCGAGCCACGGGTTCGAGCGT
>CAYGBO010000079.1:3392-5146 GCA_964348145.1 uncultured Methanomassiliicoccales archaeon | reverse complement strand
CTCGTGAGGCCCCCCATGGGCCCATCCTCCGGACGCGGGTCGCGGTCGGTGTCCTCCGGCCCTCGATGCTCGGATCTCCGCATAGGTACGCCGGGGCTTCCGCACCCTCGGGGCGAGATGGAGCCGCTTCTCGCACAGGATTGCCTCCCGGCCCCAGGGCATCGGTCGGAAGCCCGCAGCCTCCGCCGCATCCAAGACGCGGGACGTGTGAGGGAGGAAGGATTCCACATGCTTCCGACCGCGGGCCGAGGCGAGTCCGGGAGCCGCCCGGACGATGGCCCGGATGTCCCCGAAGAGCGGGGCGACCTCGAGGACCTCCGAGGGATGGGTGTCCCAAAGCGCGACTCCGTTCGGACCCCATCCCCAGAGCGCTCCCTTGCTCGACAAGACGTGGGCGTTCGGTCGGTCCATCGGCACGAAGGCGTAGTCGTACGAGACGTAACCTCGGCCCGCCCGAAGAATCGGGGAGGTCTCCAGGGCCGCCCAGAGGGCGTCACCCACGTGCAATCGATTGAGGCGAACCGCGGAACGAGATCGAGAGGCGGGGGCTTCCATTCGGGTGAACCGAGCGACCTCCCGGAAGCCGAGCTTTCGATGGGCTCCCACGCCGGCCTCATTCGATGCTTCGGTCCACAGGCGGATCGCCCCAATCCCCCGAATCCGGGCGAGACCTTCGAGAGCCAGGACGAGCTCCGTCGCCACACCTTTGCGTCGGTAGTTGGGATCGGTGCGGGCCGAGGACAGCCAGGCGCTGCCGTCGAAGAGCTCGCGGTATGCCATGCAGCCGACCACCCTGTCGTCGTCGGAGGCGATGTAGACGACCTCCCGGAGGATCAAGTCGTCGAGTATCCCGAGCACGTAGTCCTCCGCTCCCGCGGCTACACGACAGAGAGCCGCAATCGCATCCCGGTCCCGAAGGGACGCCCGACGGGTGGCCCACATGCGTGCCATCTCCTCCTCGACCGTGGGCTAGGCGGGCCGGCTATGAAAGACCTTGCCCGGGATTGACTCCACACTCGTTCCGACCGCACGATACTCAGAGGAGGTACACCGGGGGCATCTCGACCTTCGCATCCTTGAAAGGGTTTGGGTTCTCAGTGAGGATGGCGACGTCACCTGCGAGCCGGCGGGCGAGCTCCCTCTGTCCCCGCTCCAGAAGATCGGGATTGTACGAATACTGGATGCGGACGTAGTTCGTGGAGCCAACAGACGTCCGACGGTTCAGGAACTTCACGAAGTCCTTCCATCCCGGCGGTTGCCGCGAGAAGGCGTTCGCCATTTCTACAGCGAAGCGGCCGCCAACGAAGAAGGCCTTCCACTCCTGCACGTTCCGTTCGTCCAGGCGTCCCTCCACGAGCTTGGCGACGCTGTCGGTATATGTGGGATTGATATAGGACCGGAAGGCGTCGAAGTTCGCGAGCGCCTCCTCCAGGTTCCCGATGTCCTCCGGGGACTGCACGGTCCTCGGTGGGAGGTTGTACCACGTGGACTGGTACGGCGCATACTTCGCTTCCTCTGTCTGGATCTCCCACTCGGCCGCCGTGCGGTCGACGACGTAGTGGAGACGGCCATGGGCCAGCAGGTAGTCGAGGACGAGGCTGTACTCGATCCGCTCCGCGACGTCATCGACGTTCCGATCCGCGTACTTCCCGAGGTCCCGCCACACGATCCGATGGTACTCCTCCTTCAGGGCGCGAAGGGCCGCCTCTCGCACGTAAATCCCCCAGCGGTCGGGGGCGAGGCGGAAGGACACG
>CAYGBO010000079.1:1424-3290 GCA_964348145.1 uncultured Methanomassiliicoccales archaeon | reverse complement strand
TTCGGATCCTTTGGCACATCGGCACGATACTCCGAGAGGCGGTCTGCGGTAAGGGGGAAGGAGCGCGCGCCGTCGAGGGATGGCCGCTCGGTGTGACCTGGCACCCGGACAAGAGCGCGGTCGCAGAACTCCGTGTGCGTGGCGGCAAAGCCCGCGAGATCTTCCATGCATTGTGCCGAAGGACCCCTCCGCCTTAAGCCTTCTCCGTTTGACCTGCTGAGCTGATGCGCCGGATACAAGGGCGCAACGCGCTCCAGGGATTCCTCACTCCCGGCTTTCCTATTGAGTCGCCCGGTGGTCACTCGAGAAGGAGGGAAGTCACGACGAACTCCATCGAGCCAGGGAAGCTGGGCCACGCGACCCCGAAGAGCGAGAAGATCATCGGCCCCGAAGGGGGCTCCCCGACGAAATCGAGCATCGGTCCCAGGGGGACGCGGGAGCAACCGGGCCGGTCCGGAGACGCCCGGACGATGAAGATGCGATGGTCCTGCAAGTCTACGACGCCTTGGGTCAGGGGAGAGAAGACCATCCAGGCGAGTCGTCCCTCGACCGCGAGTTCCAGTCCGGAGGCCGCGAGGATTCCCTCCCGGTCGTCCCGAAAGGAGATCGCGACTTCCCAGCAAAGGGTGAGGTTCATGTTGCGGAGCCGAAGGACGTCGACGGCGTCGAGGACCTGACGTGCCTGTACGAGGGTCGGTCTGCCCCCTGTGCCATCCTCCTGGAGGTTGAGTCGCAGCCCTTTGACCCCGTCCGCGGGATTCGCAGACACGGCGTCACCTGCGTCGGCATGAGACGCGAGCTGCCAGCCAAAGGGCTGGAAGGCCCCTGACTGCGCGTGGGCCGACCAAAAGCGGAGTCCCGGGTTGCGGATCGGCGGGGTTCCTTCGAGATCGAGTCTTGAACTCTCGGAGCGGAAGTACAGTCCAGACCTCCGGTCGAACACCTTCACGAGGTAGACCGCCCCGTCGGGGATGCCCATGTACATATTGCCAACTCGAATCGTGTACTCCGCGGTTTCGCCAGGATCGAGGAAAGAGGGGCCCACGGAAATGTCCCAAACCCGGCTGTAGGGTAACCACAGCACCCAGAACGAAGGCTCAACTGTCGTCCTTCCAACGTTTCCTAGGGTGATACGGAGTACGCTTCCCACTCCCGTCTGATCGACATCGTAGACGGGCTCTTCAACGCGGACAAGCAGGGCGCTCGAGCGGCTGAGGAGGTACCATGACAGGGAAGCCAGGATGAACATCCCGGCGAGAGAAACTGCGAGCAGCGTCAGGTAACGAGGACGCCTACGCGTATCGACTTCCGTATCGCTCACGGAACCACGTTGCGAGACTGAGGATGAGGAATGGATACCAGTAGATGAAGTAGTTCAGCAGGCTTCGGTAGTTGAAGAAGAGGATGATGGCCGGGAACCACCACACCATGTACCGGACCCGAGAGAAGTCGAGCACTTCAACGACGAGCAGGGCGGACGCGACGCTGGCAATCGCGATGAGGTAAAATCCGCTTGGGAGCGATACCCAGGCGGCCTGAGTCAAAATCGAGAGCCCCGGGCCGAGGGGCACGTTCGTCCCCAGAAGCGGGCTGAGGACTCCCGATATCCACGCCCCGGCATCCCAGAAAATGAAGGGAGCATTGAAGGCAAGGAACCAGACCGCCGCCGCGGCCACGAAGGTCCACAGTCTCGGGGAGAGAGGCCACTTCGTGCCATCGTTTTTCCACATGTAGACGAAGAGGTAGGGCGCAAGGATCCATGGCAGGGGTTTGATGGAGCACGCGACGC
The DNA here is from genome assembly GCA_964348145.1 of uncultured Methanomassiliicoccales archaeon. Classification (GTDB taxonomy): domain Archaea; phylum Thermoplasmatota; class Thermoplasmata; order RBG-16-68-12; family RBG-16-68-12; genus RBG-16-68-12. Next base: position 1,501 of record CAYGBO010000079.1, on the reverse strand, counting down.
CGAACAGGCTTCCGGAGAGACCCCGCCGATTCATGAAGGCCAAGCTCAGCAGCAAGGGTGGGACCCAGAGGATGTCC
>CAYGBO010000079.1:857-1393 GCA_964348145.1 uncultured Methanomassiliicoccales archaeon | reverse complement strand
GCGGCTGAGAGTAAAGTGCTGGGGAAAAGGAGGGTGAGCGGGGCGAGACCTTTGAAGGGCCAAGGGACCAGGCGGTACGTAAGGAGGATTGCGAGCACATGAGCTCCCAGGCTGACCACTCGAAGATCTGTCACGCCCGCCGATACGAACGGGACATAGAGGAGGAAGGACAGGGCCGGATACGTCTGGCTCGCCACGACGCCTCCCTCCTCCGTGGGTGTCACATACCACGCAGGGACTCCGAATAGATCGAAGGCAGGGAGATGACCGGTCGTGTAGGGGTTTTGGCCTGCAAGAAGAAGCAAGGCCGAGTAGTGATCGAAGGCCATCCCGTCCGTTCCGTAGAACGGGACGGACGTCGTGAACAAAGAGAAGTGCATCGCCACGAGGTACACCGCGGAAATCGGCACGAGCAGTGCGAGGCGCCGAGCGGGAACCCAGCCCTGCACGGCTGCCCCCACGTTGACGATCCCGAGGGCGAAGGCGACGAGGATCGCCAAGGTGAATTCCCAACGCGCGAAAAACGGGAAGCGGGC
>CAYGBO010000079.1:0-847 GCA_964348145.1 uncultured Methanomassiliicoccales archaeon | reverse complement strand
CATGTACTTGTACTCGTTGGTCACGTGCGGGAGGACGAAGAGCACGTAGAGGGCCGCGCTTCCTGCCGCGCCGAGGCCGAGAACGATGAGAGCGCTGCGCTCGATGAGCCACATGCGGCGAAGGCTGAGCGCGAGGCCCGCGTCGTTCATGCCGTCGAGAACGCCCCAGGTGCAGTCAACCGAGGCGATGACGATGATCCAACCGCCCGAGAGGAAGAGGGCAAGCCGGGCAAGGAGTTCGGCAAGGTTGTCAAACCCTCCAACGTCTTCCGCGGCTCTCCGCCACAGTCCTGCTACCTTGCCGGCCAGGCCCATGTCACACTTCCCCGGAAGTTCGCCGAAAAGGCCAGGAGTATTGCAAGGAAGTTGGAGACGAGGTAGTGGAAGCCTGCGATGAAGGTGAGCACGGCGAAGGCTGCAACGTTCAGCAAGAATGCCAGCGAGCACACGATGTGGTACTTCACCAAGCGTCGCTTCCAGGATTCCGTTGGCGTCCGACCTCGGAAGGTCCAGCGGTCGTTCAGGGTGAAGTTCCACAGTAGGGAGCCTTCGATCGCGAATCCCACGGCAAGTAAGGGCCAGATTCCGCCGATTCCGAAGAGGGCGAAGAGAATCGCCTGATTGACCGCGATTCCCGTGAGTCCAACCGCCACGAAGCGTGGGAGGCGAGCAATGGATCCCCGCCTGTCCTTCTTGCTCAGGGCGAGACGCAGCACATAGAGGAACCAATGAGCCATCTCACGGGGCGTGAGCTTCGTGGAACCTCCCCCCCGCTCCCGAAAAGTGATTGACACCTCCCGCGAGCGGAGCCCTGCATCTCGTATGGCAACGAGACTGCCGACGGCCC
>CAYGBO010000078.1:0-6104 GCA_964348145.1 uncultured Methanomassiliicoccales archaeon | reverse complement strand
GGTGTGAGCCATGGACGAGGAGAAAGTCGCGGAGGAAGAAGCCAAGGAGGAGTTGCCCTACGGCGTGGGAAAGCTCAGCGGCCGTTGGCTCGTATTCATCGGGCTGATGGCAGTCGTGTTCATCGTCGGGCTGTATGCTTGGATCGTCCAGTTCACCGAGGGGCACGTCGTGACGGGACTGCGCAACACTGGGACCATGGGAGGCACTCCGTGGGGCCTCTATATCGTATTCCTCATTTACTTCGTGGGCATCAGCTTCGCCGGAATCACAATTGCCGCCCTCATTCGACTCCTCGATCTGAAGCATCTCCGTCCCTTGTCCCGGATGGCCGAGCTCCTGACCGTGGTCTCTCTTCTCCTCGCGACTCTTGCCGTGCTGCCGGATCTCGGACGGCCGTTCGTGGGCATCGTGAACCTGTTCCTGTACGCGCGTCCCCAATCCCCGTTCTTTGGAACCTTCACGCTGGTCATCGTGGGCTACTTCTTCGGGAGCCTGGTCTATCTGTACCTCGGGAGCAGGGCCGATGCTTCCTTGCTCGCTCGAATGAAGAGCCGACTGAGATCCTTCTATCGTTTCCTGGCTGCGGGCTACACGGGGACGGAAGCGCAGGCGGCCCGCCACCGGCGTGCGAGCTTCTGGCTGGCCATTGCGATCGTCCCGATCCTGGTGGCCGCCCACTCGACCCTCGGTTTCGTGTTCGGGCTGCAGGTTGGCCGCCCCGGATGGTACAGCGCCCTTCAGGCGCCTGCCTTCGTCGCCCTCGCGGCGGTCTCGGGCTTGGGTGCGCTCATCGTGCTTGCGGCGACCGTTCGATGGTCCCTCAGGGGCCCGGAGAAGGAGAAGGTGGGCCGCGCCGCCTTCGAGACTTTGGGCAAGATGCTGCTGCTCCTGGTCCTCGTGTACTTGTACTTCATGCTGACGGAGCTGCTCACCATGACGTACACGGGCCATCACCATGAGGCGGAATTGGCGACAGCCCTTCTCTCTGGAGAGTTCGCCTGGCTCTACTGGGGCTCCGTGGTCCTTCTCGCGGTCCCCTTGGCGATCCTGGCGGGCCAGGCCTATACGAAACGCTGGAGCGTCTCCCTCCTCGCCCTAAACGGAGTCCTGGTCAACGTGGCCGCGATCGTGAAACGGTATGTCATCGTCGTCCCGTCCCTGACGCATGGGAGCCTGCTCCCCTACGGCCCGGGGCAGTACATCCCGACGTGGGTAGAATACAGCGTCGTCATCAGCCTCTTTGCCTTGGGCGCCATCCTCATCGGGCTGTTCGCGAAGGTGTTCCCCATCGTGGAGATCGGAGAGGGTCCGGAGAGAGGTGCTGCCCATGCGTAGGGCTCTCGCGTACCTGATGATCGTCGCGGGCCTTGCCCTGATGGTTGTCAGCTACATCTACCTCGCCGCCCCTTGGGGCTTCCCTCCCAGCGAGGAGCGGTTCAGCAACCCGGCGGTCCCCTTCGCTCCGGGCATCTTCGTCTTGGGCTTCCTTGTCGTCTTCCTCGCGGCGGTGGTGTATGAACTCCTACCCGACCGGCGACCTGGATGAGGGAACTGAGACCTCGCTGCCGCGATTGCGGCAGGGACTGTACCGGTTCTTCGCTACGTCCCTGCTCTATCCGGGTAGGGCTCAGTTGAGTCGCCTCGCGGAAGCCGCTTCGGTTCTTGCCCAAGAGCGTCTGGCCGCCCTGGCCTTCTACAGCTCATGGCGAACACTCGCTCGCATCTTGCGCGACGGAGTCGATTCCGAGGCCGTGGCCACGGATTTTGTGCGGCTGTTCTCCGTCGGCGAGAGGGGCAACCTCTGCGTCCCCCACGAATCCGCCTATCTGGCTCCCTCCCGTGACAGGACGGGACTCATCGTCGCAGAGGTCGAGCGGGAGTATGCCCGCCTTGGACTCGTTCCCGCCGCGGAGTTCACGAGCCTCCCGGATCACGTCTCCATGGAACTCGAGGCCATGGCCTTCCTCTGCGGCCGGGAGGCCCAGGCTCGGGGAGGAGGCGCCTTCGACGAGATGACCCGCGTCCTGACGGACGAGAGGACGTTCCTCGACCGACACCTGGGGCGATGGTTCCCCCGGTTCGCGAGTCACGTGTTGGCGGCGAACCCAGGGGATTTCTATCGCGCGGTCGTGACGGCCGCAGATGCGTTCATCAAGCATGACGTGGACCTGCTCGCGGCGCTCATGGAGGAGGGACCGTGAACCGGATGAGGAGGGCAGCGGTTCTCCTCTGCGCAGACAGTGCGCCCCTGGGAATCGGAGAGTGGGCAACGGAGGGACCCGAGGTGCACGTGGTGTCCTCCCTGTGCGGGACGCCGGAGGCCATCGGACAGGTTCTCGCGCGCAAGGGCATCGAGAGCCTCATCCTGGGGCTCTGCTCCGGGGAGTACTCCCTTGCCGAGATTCAGAGGGAGACGAGGCAGCTCGGCCTGGACCCGTTCGGGGTCGAGATCCTGCACCTCCAGGGGATCTCGGCGGAACGTTCGAGGCTGTTCCTATCTGCCTCCGTCGCGCGCGCGGGCGCCTACGAGGGCAGCCGGCCCGAGAACGCCAAGCTGTGTATTTCCTCCCAGATCGGCCGAAGATCCCTGCTCAAACTCGCACTAACCGAGTACCGGTGCGTCCCCGCCGTCCATGAAGAGACATGTGCGGTCCGCACCGGGTGCCGGATCTGCGTCGGCGCATGTCCCCATTCGGCACTCGCTCCGTCCGATGGGACCCTTCGCCTCGACAAGCAAGCCTGCGTTTCCTGTGGCATCTGCGTGACGGCCTGTCCGCGCGAGGCAATTACGCAGCCGACATGCACGCCGTCGCAATTGCGTGCCGAGGTACAGGTTCTCCTCTCCGGAGAGGGGAAGAAAGGCATCCTCTTCCTCTGTGATACTGGCCCAGAGCCCGAAATGCACGATGCCTGGATGCCAGTTCGCCTTCCCTGTGCTGGAATGGTGACGCCGACCTGGCTCCTTGGACCCCTCCTGATGGGCGCGAGTTCTGTCGGTGTGATAGCCTGCGGCGATTCGTGCCGATCTCGCCAGGAGGAGAAGATCGCGCAGCAGGTGGATTTCTGCCGGAAGTTCCTCGACTCAATCCGGGCGCCTCGGGATCTCGTGAGGATGAATCCGGACCCGAGCGAGACGCCAGTTGGCGATGACGGATTCAGCGAACTTGCGAACCCGTTCGATCCGCTGGCCACCGCCGAGGTGCTTCAGCGGCTCGCACGCCGGTACGAGACGACACAATCCATTCTGACGCACCCCGCATCCCCTCTTGGCGTCGTGGAAATCCAGAAGGGAGTGTGCACGAGCTGCGGAGTCTGCGCAGGGGCGTGCCCGACAGGCGCCTTGGCGTACCAGGAGAACGGCGGACGAGTAACGATCACTTTCGATGCCTCGACCTGCGTCGGATGTGGAGAATGCCTACCGAATTGCCCGGAACTCGCTCGCGGTGCGATTCGCCTCTCAAAGGCCGTCAATCTGGCGGGGCTCGCCCAAGGTCGCGTGACGATCTATGCGGAGGAGACGGCCAAGTGCGTGTCGTGCGGCGCCCAGATTGCACCTCTCTCCATGATGAATCGGATCGGAGCGATCCTCGACAGCGAAGACGCCTCCTTGATGGCCTTCCTGACCCGCTACTGCGCGGACTGTCGAGTCACGATTCAGATTTGAGCGCCGCTGACCGCCTCGGGCACTCCGGAATCTCGGCGGGGAAGGAACCGTCCGTTGGGATTGACCCCGCGCAAAGCGGTCTCCACGTAAGAGCCGCCGACATGGGTACGGGAGGAAGCCACGAGGCCATAGATCCACTCCCGGAGGAAGAGCAATCTTTATGGAGTACTTGGACCCATCAAAGGGCGATGCGCATCCGTGCAGGTCTCTGCCGCATCGACCTCCCCACCCGTCTCCCAATCGGAACGGTCAATGCATACCTGTTCACGGACGAACCCGTGACCTTGCTCGATACGGGACCGAACCTCCCGGAGTGCCTCGACGAGCTCACGCGGGAAATGCGGGCCATCGACCTCTCGCCGGGGGACATCGAGCGGATCGTGTTGACCCACGGCCACGTAGACCACCACGGACTCACGGAGAACCTACGCAAAGAGAGCGGGGCGGAAGTCCTCATTCCGGAGGGTGACAGAGACATGGTGGAGCGGTACCGGGAGGCCTTCGTCGAGCGAAGGGAGCAGTACCGGGAGCAGGCGCTCCGCGCAGGAGCGCCCGAGGCGACCGTGGACCTTGTCATGGACTTCTTCGAATATCTCGTGACGATGGGTGAGCCGGCGAAAATCACGGAAAGTGTCCGTGATGGTGACACAATTCCGGCGGGCAACACGTTGCTCAAGGCAGTGTACACTCCGGGCCATTCCTCCGGGTCAACGTGCTACCTCTCCGCGGAAGGCGAGCTGTTCGCAGGGGATACGCTGCTGAAAGACATGACTCCCATCGCGGCCTTCGGCGCGGCAGACCAGGAATCCGTCGGGCTTGCGGACTACATCGCGTCCCTTCATCGAGTGAGAACCCTGAGGCCCGCGGTCGTGCATCCGGGCCACCGGGCGACCCTCAAGGACGCCTCCGCGTACGTGCGCATATCTCTGGAGCGCTACAAGGAGCGCCAGATGGCCATTCTTCAGCTGCTCAAGGCGGGACCGTCGACGCCCTTCGACATCGTGGAACGCCTTTTCGGAACCCTTCCCATCGAGGAGATCCTGCTCGGCGTGACAGAAGTCCTGGGTCATCTCGAGGTGCTCGAGCTCGAAGGGATCATCGCCGTCGATCGCTCGGAGTCCGTATCTATCGCGACACTCCGCTGACGTCTCCAGAGCCGAGCAGGGACGCGTCCACTCTTGGCGGTGGCCTCTCACGAACTACGTCCCCTAGGGGGAGTATGCGCCGACGAAGCCGAGGACCGGTTCCGGGATCGACGCGGATTCTGGGCAAGGGTCCGAAGCCTTAAGTCTCCCTGGGGATTGGGTGGCGACGGTCCTGAGGGAGGATCATGGGCAAGATGGAGCGGCCGAGCCTGGAGAGTCTCATCATGGACTTCGCGATGGCCCTCACCCGACGGGCCACCTGCAAGCGCGCCCAGTTTAGTTGTGTCGTGACGTCCGAGGACATGACCCAGATCTACGGCTTCGGCTACAACGGCACCGCGAAGGGCTTCTCCCACGAAGACTGCAAGGCGGATGAGCCCGGCAACTGCGGCTGCGTCCACGCAGAAATCAACGCCCTCATCAAAGTGCGGGTCAATGATCCTAGGAAGGTGTTTTTCGTCACGGGCCAGCCCTGCGTGACCTGCGCCAAGGCCATTATCAACTCGGGGGCGTCAAAGGTCTACTATCGTTCCGCCTATCGGTCGAACGAGGGTCTTGACCTGATCGGGAAGGCCGGCATCGAGATCGAACGCGTGTGACGTTCCTGCAGCCCTCAGGCGACCCGCATTGCCATCGGACCTAGGGCTGGCTTCGTGCGGATCCCCAGCGCCTCTGCATGCGCCTGAGACCTCGTGAGACCGCGGCGGGGCTCAAACCCGTCTCGGACCTCGGGAGTCGATTCCATGAACGGTTGGAGCCGCCGGCGAGTGTCCTGGCGCAGTCGTGCTGGTTTCTGGGCCCTCACAGGCGAACAATCGATGATAACCAAGCGCGGACTTCAGCCGTCTCGAGGCGTGTCTCAAACACGGCTTCGCGGATGTAGTTGACGCGCCAACCGGTTCCGAACGCCGCGTGTATCTCGTCCTGTCGCACCCGCCGGGGTCCCCAAGTCCCGGGCTCCTGTTCACTGAAGCACAACATGAAATAGGTGCCCCCTGGCCGAAGAACCCGGTGAAGGCCGCGAACGAACCGGGGCCGTTCCCCGTCGGAGAACACGTGGAAGAGACCGGAATCGATCACGGCGTCAAACGTTAGGCCAAGGTTTGCAAGGTCAAGGGCATCTCTCTGCATGAACGTCACCTTCGTCCCCTGCCGCGCGGCCTTCTCCCCGGCCTTGCGGATGGCTGTCGCGGACGCGTCGAGTCCCCACACTTCACATCCACGGCGCGCGAGATACAGCGCGTTTTCGCCGGTGCCGCATCCGATGTCCAGCACGTGTCCGCGGATGTCTCCC
>CAYGBO010000077.1:4768-6308 GCA_964348145.1 uncultured Methanomassiliicoccales archaeon | reverse complement strand
AGCCGGACGTCGGTATCCGTGGCTTCATTTCGACCACGCCCGGCCTGGGCGGGATACTGAAAGCTGTCGCGGAAGACTTCCTCGTCGAGGAGATCCCATCCGCGCCGCCTCGAAACGACGAAGGCCCCTTCGCGATCGCGCTCGTCCGGACGCGGAATTGGGAGACGAACCGGCTCGTCCGACAGCTCGCGCGGTCTCTACGCATCAGCCGACGACGCATCGGATTCGCGGGCACGAAGGATAAGAGGGCCCTCACTACACGTACCTTCTCCTTTGATCGTGTCTCGACAGAAGCCCTTCAGTCCCTCGCCCTTCGGGACATCGAGGTCCTCGACGTCTACCGATCCGCGCGGCCTGTGGAAATCGGTGATCTCCTCGGCAACCGCTTTCGCATCACGGTCCGAGGGCTCCGGTTTTCCCCGGAGGAGGCCGCATCCGTCGTGGACGAGACGGTCCGTCAGATCCAGGCGGTCGGAGGTTTCCCCAATTTCTTCGGTATCCAGCGGTTCGGGTCCGTCCGCCCAATCACCCATGTCGTCGGGCGGCATATCGTGCGCGGTCAGTTCCGCGAGGCCGTCGAGGCCTACGTAGCGAACCCGATTGAGGGGGAGGATCCTGAATCCTTTGGCGTGCGAAGCAATCTTGCCGAATCCGGGGATGTACGCGCCGCCATTCGCAGCTTCCCTCCAGCTTACTCGTTCGAAAGAGCCGTCCTAAATCACCTCGCGACCCATCCGGACGACTATGTCGGCGCCCTCCGGCAGCTGCCCTTCAACCTCCTCATGATGTTCGTCCACGCGTACCAAGCGTACATCTTCAATCGAATCGTGAGCGAGCGACTTCGTCGAGGACTGCCGCTGGGCGAGCCGGTTTCCGGAGATCTCGTCTTGCCCGCGACACGAGAGGGCCTCCCGGATCGGAATCGTCCCATCGAGGTGACGTCCGACAACCTGGAGAAAGCGGCGGAGCGGTGCCGGGCTGGCAAGGCGTGGGTGAGCGCAATCCTGCTCGGAGTCCGTATTCGCGGGGGAGGAGCCCGGCCGCATAGAGAGGGAGATCGTGGCCTCGCAGAATCTGCGGTCGAGGGATTTCATCATCCCAGAGATTCCCCGCCTCTCGTCCAAAGGCACGCGTCGCGAAGTGCTCGCTCGCCCACGATCTATCGAAGCTCGGGTCGATGGGACAGACCTTCGACTCGCCTTTGATTTGGACCCCGGGTGCTACGCGACGTCGCTGCTGCGAGAATTCATGAAGGACGGATGATGGCTCAGGTGTTGCGAAATCTCCGATCCGTTTCATCAATTCACGAAGGGCCCGTGTCGTTGTCGAGTGTCACGCCCGGAGCTTTCTCCACGTTTCCACGAAGTGTTCCACGGCGTCGTCGTGAAAGCTCCGGCGGTTCGTCACGAGTATGTCGACGACTTCGGCCATGTCCTTGATCATGAAGACGCTCTCGCGTCCTCGTCTGGAACGAATGAGGATCTCGCGCGTCATGAGTTTCTGAAGGTGGTAGGAGAGGGTTGACTTGGAGACCCCCACG
>CAYGBO010000077.1:0-4758 GCA_964348145.1 uncultured Methanomassiliicoccales archaeon | reverse complement strand
TTCAGGACGATCTGGCGGCGTACGTCCTCCCGGAGGACACCGAGGATGCGCCGCTGGGCCTCCGCAAAGGCCCGGGCAATGAAGTATCGCTTACGGTGGCCGAGCCGCTCTGACTTGAGCAGTCCTCGCCTTTCCAGGAAGTTCAGGTGGTAAGAAAGCATGCCCGTCGACATCCCGAGGTGCTCACCGATGCGCCTCAGATGCACGCCTGGGTTCGCGAGCAAGAAGTCGTAGATGCGACGGCGACTCTCCAGCTCAAGTCCGTCTGCCATGTAACCACCCAGGAGTCCGATGCGCCCTCCCGGCCTTCTCCACGGTTCCCCTGTGCGCCGTCCAGCCCCTCGTCGATCCCGCGTCCTGAACTCGGCGACACGCCATCAATCCCGTTCCAAGGATCGGTAGACCAAAAAGCTTTATGGGACACCCATCGACGTCCCTCGCATCGTAGCACACGCGCTTCTCGCCTCCGTCGACCTCCGCTCACCTACTTATAGCGCCGGAACCATCGGCGCATTATGGCGTCGGACGACGTCTGCACGGTGTCCGGATGCGGTCAGAAAGCCGCTCGTTCGATTCCCACCAAGAAGGTGAAGGATGCCCTTCCTGACCTGAACCTTCTCGCGGAACGTCGTCGAAGCCACCTGTGCCGCGATCACTATCGACAGTTTCGAAAGAAGACGAAGAAGGAACGGCAGTGGGACCGCCTCGCATGGTGAAGTCTCGCACGGGGCGTGCCGTCCTATGGGATTCCGCCTCTATGTTCGGGCCGGAAGCCCCACCCGTCGCAGGCATGAACGTTGTCCCTGGAAGAGCTACTCGAGGACGAGTTCCCGCAACCCCGTCGCGGCGTTGAACTCACGGTTCATGCGGATGCGGTCGAGACGGGTCACGCAAATCTCGTTCGCCACGCAAGCTTTCGCTCGGAACAGGTGGCCTCCAATGACGGACTGGTCCGGCCTTCCCGCGGCAATGTGGAGGTGCAAGCGGGGCTCGGCTCGCATCGCCAGGCTCCCGTGAAGGGCAACCAGCTCGTGGCGGTCGCGGAAAGGGCGGCGCTCGTACCCGCTCTCCGTGAAAAAGCCCAGCTCAAAGTCCTGGACCATGCCGATACCCCAGAGCACGCACCCGCTGTCGATACCGTGTCTTCGCGCCACTTCCTCAAGGCTGGGGAACAACTCCTCTCCGTCGGACAGCTTCACCATGATCGTGCCGTCTTCCTCCGAACTCTGCAAGAGGTCACCGTCCTTTCAAGGACATCGCTGGGATGCGAAGCCGCCTCCCGATGGCCCGCGCGAGCTCGGGAGCGTGGGAAAACACCGTGTAGACGCGGCGAGGTTCACACCGCTCCACGAAGTCCATGACTCCTTCGAAGTCCGCGTGATCGCTCAGGGGGAACTGAGCGCTGATTCCGTACCGGCGGGTGAAGTCGAAGAAGGCCGCCCACCCAGATACATAGGCCGCCCGGAGCCCGACAGACCCGAGCCACGACACGCTGTCGTCGAGGGGAGGCCGCAGCCATCTGGGCGGCAGGATGTACACGCGGGGATCCTTGCGTTCGGACTTGGCTAGGCCCGAGAGGAGCCGGTAGCGGAGCGGGATCCCGTGGATAACATAGATGTCGGCACGGTCCGCAATCCGATCCGCGACGGCAACCTCCACACGAAGGCGATTCGCGAGTGCAATCAGCTCCTGCGATTTTCCGAACTCATAACCTCCCAAGGCCACGGGCCCGCGGGAGAGTTCCATTTCAAGCCACGTGAGGAGGTCCGCTTCGACGGACTGCTTCGGAGGGAAGTTCAGGCCGGGTTTTCCGTACGTCGCGTCCACGACGAGCGTCTGGGCTGCCTCAGGCCGAGCACGCCCGCACGTCGGACCTCCCTCCGGGTTGAAGTCCCCCGTATATAGGACGTCCTCGACGCGGACCATCGCGGAGCCGAACACATGGCCGGCGTCTCGCAGGGTGACTTGGAAGCCGTTCAGGTCCGTTCCCTTCCCATAGGGTAGCGCTCGCCCCTCCCCGGATCCACGTCGAACGCGAAGGATTTCCAGGGTCTCGGGCGTCATGATCCCCCCGGACGTGAGATGATCCAGGTGGCCATGGCTCACCACGGAGCCAGGCATCCGACGTGCCGGGTCCAAGATGACGCCTCGCAATCGATCCTGGGCCCGAATCCCGCCGTCGTACCAGATCTGCATCAGGGCCGCCTCGTGAACACGTACCGCGTCGGCACGCGCCTCCGCAGCCCGGTCCAGTACCGGCAGCGGTCGCAGCGGTATCCGAGGGTCACGCTCCCGCCGAAGACCGTCATGTTGCGCACCCTTCGAAGGCGCTCGCCGCAGACGGGACACCTGACCAAGCTCCGCCTTTCCTCCGTCTCACGGCAGTGGATCTCGATGTCCAAGAGACCGGAGTCGAGCGCAATCTGCCGCAGCCGCGGCTCGCCCACACGATAGGTCTCCTTCGCGCTTGAGCTGCCGTTGCGAGTTGACCGCATGTCGCGTGCTGAACACGCGGACGAGCGAAGCCTTTACGAGTTCCTCGCTCGGGACGCGGTATTCCGGCATCCTAAGCGGGAAAGACCCGGGCCTTACTAAAGTTTGCAGGCAGGGCGTCCCGACGTCGCGTGCCGTGCTCAGATCAAGCCGAAAGGGAGTTCCCGTCGTCGCACGCCGCCTTCCAAGGGCGCGTTCCGGGTGCTACGGGAGGAACACGGTGAGCCCGCTGATCTCCTTGTTGAAGTTCAAATCGGTCTCCTGGATCGCGAGCCGTATCCCTTCGATTGCGCCCGCGGGAGCCTTCCCGACCAAGCAGTCAATCTGGAGGATTCCTTGGAATTCAACGCCTGACGACGTAAGTCGAACGCGCAGGAGAGCCAGGCCTCCTTCGATCGTAAGGTCTCCAAGCTGCGCCGTGCCGTAACTGTGGAAACTGAGGAGTCCCAGAGCCTCCCATGTCCCGGCACCGACGACATTCCCATCCGGGTCTTTGTGGGTGAAGCTTCCCCCGCCTGACGCGGACCTCGTTCTTGGATCGAACGTACCCATTCCTCCAATCCAGATCGTGTCCCCGTTGTCCGCGCGCGTAACCGCCGGGCAGGCGAGCTCCGGAGGTAGGTCCGTGATGTCGCAGAGAGGGTCCATCCCGAAGATGTAGGTGCGTGGCATAGACCGATGCATGGCCCCTACTGCGTTTCCCGCCAACACCGCTGCCAGCAGAGCCACGGAGGCAATCACACTGGGCAGCCAGATACCGCGCTTCTTCTCCCTTCGATGTCGATTCACGAGAGATCCCCCACCTAGGTTGCGAGATTTCGGATAGCCGAAACCCGTAATGGTTCGAGACGTGATAAGGATTTTGGCTCAGCGGGAATGGCAATGGACACTTAGCAGCGTCCGCGAGTCGAGGCAAGCGGATAGGTCTATACCTCCTCCGCCTACGAAACACCACGGTCCTAGGGGGTCTTCCCGCGCCACTGCCCGGGCCCGAACCCCTCGCTTCGCAATCGGGGGGCGGCCTCTCGGAAGTGAGCGGAGCTAGCCAATTGCTCTCCCCACTCGCCACGGCCGCATGGGCCGTAGGAGGTCCCCTCTCCGGCGACGTTCGGCATCGGGGAGTCGTATCGGAAGACGCCGGTGGGCGTCGTGAACCAGATGTATCCATCCGTGTCAATCTCGACATCGAGGATTCCGGCGGGATCCCGAAAGAGGACGGACTGTGAGAGGACCTCGTCGTAGGCGGGCGGCGCGAGGTCGAGATGCCGCAGGCTTCCCGTGTTCCAGTCGCCAAAGATCAGGTCGCCCCTAAGTTCCGGGAATATGTCGCCCGAATAGGCGACCGCATTGGTTGGCGCAATGGCCGAGGTGTAGACGAAGATCGGGTCGATGAAGCGACTGTCGTTCGCGATACCCCGAACCAACGGCCAGCCATAGTTCTTTCCAGGATCAAGCAGATTGATCTCGTCCATGTCCTCGGGCCCGTTTTCCGTGACGTATGCCTTTCCTGTCACTGGGTGAAAGGCGAGTCCAAACATGTTCCTGTGGCCGTACGTGTAAATGTAAGGATTCACATTCTCTCGGATCAGGAAAAATGGGTTGTCGGAGGGAACCGTTCCGTCGGGATTCATTCGAATCGTCTTACCGTTCAACGCGCGGAGATCCTGCGCAGCATCCGAGGTCTGCGCGTCTCCGATGACGGCGTAAAGCTTTCCGTCGGGACCGAAACTCAGAACCCCTCCGTTGTGGAGGACCGCGGCGGGGATAAAGTCGAGGAGGATCTCTGGGGGACCGCCGAGGTCGCCGGAAACGGGCACGCGGACGATCCGATTATAAACGCCGCCCGAGGGGTGGTTGTAGGTCTGATACGCATACACCCAAGGTTCCGCAGGAAAGCCGGGCGCGACGGCGAGACCCAGCAGACCTTGCTCATAGGAAGTCGCGGTGTCTGGGAGCTCGACCAAGGGGGTTGACAGGAGAACTCCATCCCGCATGATTCGGATTCGGCCCGAGAAACGTTCCGCGAAAAAGATTCGACCATCGCCCGGGAAGGCCAAAGCAGTCGGCCAGTCAAGGTCTGTGATGTTCGTCTGAGCGTAACGGCCGGTCACCACCTCAAGCTCCTTGCCGGCTATCGTGATCGTTCGGGGCGCGGGAGTCAAGAAACCGGGGACCGCTCCGAAGGACACCGTGTAGGTTCCGGGCAGGAAGGACTGCCACATGCCCCAGTCGTTCCTCGGGATGCCGTCCACGAAGATCGTCCCT
>CAYGBO010000076.1:4106-6543 GCA_964348145.1 uncultured Methanomassiliicoccales archaeon | reverse complement strand
TAGGGCTTGGCTTAGCGAGATTCGCCTCTTATCGAAAAGCATGGGCATTATTACCGATGGCGATGGAGAGAACGTGTCTCGTCTGCTGACGCGTTTGGGTCTGTGTGATTTCTTCGATAGCGTCACGACGTCAGAAGCCGTTAGGGTGTACAAGCCAAACTCTCGAATTTACACTGCCGCGCTTGAAGCGCTTCGTGCTGATGCCAACGAAAGCATCCTTGTGTCTGATTCGGCGATGGACCTTCAAGGTGCAGCGACTGTCCAAATGAGTACCGCTTTGCTTCGCGGCAGCTTGCTCAGTGAGGACGAAGCGCTACCGCCCGGATGCATTGTACTCTCGAAGCCAAGGGACTTGAACGACGTTCTCAAGCATTACTTGGCCACGGGCCGATTCGGATCGGTCAAGGGCGACTAGGATTCGTGCTTGGCTCGTCTCGTTTGGCGGCTGTACATGTCGAGGAGTTCTTTCTCGGTCGTGGCCTCCTCCGGATTCTTGTCGTCTCGCCATCGACCTGTGAACCGAGGAAACCGAATTGCAAGACCGGCTCCTTCGCGGAGTACGCCCCAAGCGCAAGTGTGGACCGGGCTCACAGTGATTTCCGCACCTCGCACCTCGAGCATAGCACGGGGTTCAAACCATACGTCGGCTTCGAGCTTTGAGTCCACGCGCCCGTGCCGATGATCTATTTCGAGAGACCTGAATCTTCCCGGGAGGGCAAAGAGAGTCTCGTCGTCGAAACCCGTTCCCAGCTTGCAGGTCGTACGGAATGCGTCGTCGCCCTTGTCGTAGGCGGCCATGAGTAGGGCACCGTATGTGCCCGCTCGTTTCCCCCGTCCTGCGAAGGCACCAATAGCGACGAGGTCTATCGTGTCACTCATTCCCGCAGAATACTCTTTCTTGAACTTGATCCATTGAAACCCGCGTGCGCCGGCGGTATACCGAGAGTCAAGTGCTTTCGCCATCAACCCCTCACATCCCGATTCAAGGGCCTTGTCGAAGAATGCGTCCGCCGCTTTCACATCCTCCACAACTGTCCAAGCTGCCAGTCGCACGTTGTCCCTCGGTATCAGTATGTCCTCCAGGATTTGCCGACGCTCTCGGTAGGACTTGGTTGTCAAGTCCGTTCCCTCGCGCAGCAGGCAATCGAAAGTAAACAGAGTCACCGGGAACTCCTTTGCCATTCGTTCTATATCGGTCTTTCGTCCACGGCGACGACTCACCTCCTGGAATGGAAGGAACTCGCCGGTGTATGAGTCAACGGGCACCGCCTCCCCCTCCACGATGGCATCGCCTGAGGGAATGGCTCGTCGAAGGCCCTGGGCAATTTCGGGAAACTGGTCCGTGATGTTCTCTAACTTGCGTGAATACAGTTGGATCTTATCAGGAGAGAGGTGTGCTTGAACTCGAAGACCGTCATACTTGTATTCGAGTCCACACGCACCCAGCCTCTCGAAGATCTCCTCGAGGGTCTCGAGACGCTCTGCGAGCATGGCCCGAATGGGTCTGAAAAGTCTGAGGCGTACTGCGGAGAGTCCGTCAATCCCTTCACGAGCGAGGATGCGGGCCACCTCGCCTAGATCTGACGAGACATTGTAGGCTCGCTCCACCTGATCGCGCTCATCTCTCGTGGCAAAGGCAGCCGCGAGTGCATCCACAATGGTCATGTCCGCGACGCCGAGTCGCATCTTGCCCACGACCATTCGAGCGACGTACTTTGCCTCCTTTGGTTTCGCATCGGAAAGGAGCTCCGCGAGCAACTTGATCTTTCGATCTTGCGAACCTTCACCCGTTGTTGTCGCAATCTCGCTCAGGTTTTCATAAACCTTCGACACCGTAAGCGGTTCAGACATCAGGGATGTCTGCGTCTTGTGTCGGAGCCTCTCCTCCGCCACCAGGCCAAGATCACCGGAAACCTTCCAGGCTTTGGTGAGTGCTCTCTCAGAATCCCCGGTGGCTATGGCTATAGTGCGCAAGGCGAGTTTCTCGGCCAGACCCAGCTCGATCCCTGCGTATTCGGGAAATACGCGTCCTTGGGTCAGATAGACGACACGGTCTATCTCCATCTCTGGGACTTCTCTGAAGAGACCAACTAGATAGTCTGTGATTTCAAGTCGCTTTGTGGTGGTCTCTATCCGCTCGTAGGCATCCACGAGCTGAGCGAACTCCACGGTGCTCGAGAGCAAGTAAGGGCTTTTAAGGCTTGGCGAGAACCGGTCTGTTGCGGGACTGCGGAGAAGGTGAAGCTGGAGTTCTGATGACAGGCGATCACAGGAAGTCATGCAAGAATCTTGTCATTCTTCCTTTCGCCTTCCCCCGAATCTCTCGCAGCCGGGACCCGCCTAGCGGAGCCGCGCGAGATACGCGAGGTAGCCGATCGCGTCGCGCGGGAGCGCGTACAGGTCCTGCAGCTCGAAGTAGGTGGGCGACGCGGTCCCC
>CAYGBO010000076.1:268-4096 GCA_964348145.1 uncultured Methanomassiliicoccales archaeon | reverse complement strand
CAAGCGTCGCCCTCGGCCGCCTTCGGGACCCGCCTAGCGGAGCCGCGCGAGGACCGCGTCGACGACGGCCACGCTCTGCCCGAGGTACTTCTCCGGCTTCATCGCATTCGCGAGCTCGCTCGGCGTGAGCCGCTTCGCGACCGCCTTGTCCGCGGCGAGGGCATCCTTGAGATGGACGTCCTTCCGCCGCGCCCGCAACGCGACCGTCTGGACGAGCCGGTGGGCCTCCTGCCGCCCCATCCCCTTCCCGACGAGGGCGATCATCACGGGTTCCGCCATGACCTGCCCCTTCGTCGCCTCGAGGTTCGCCCGCATGCGCTTCGGATAGACGCGGAGGTGGCGGACGATGTCCGCCGTCCGGGCGAGCATGTGGTCCATGAGGACGCAGGCGTGGGGGAGCAGGATGCGCTCCGCCGCGCTGTTCGTGAGGTCCCGCTCGTGCCACAGGTTCACGTTCTCGTACGCCGGCGCCATGAGGGACCGGACGATCCGGGCGAGGGAGCAGACGTTCTCCGAGGCCACGGGATTCTCCTTCTGGGCCATCGTCGAGCTGCCGACCTGGCCTCGGGGCTCGAAGGCCTCCGCGACCTCCCCGATCTCGTTCCGCTGGAGGTTCCGGATCTCCGTGCAGAACCTCTCGAGGGAGGCCGCGACGTTCGCGAGCACCGCGACGAACTCCGCGTAGCGGTCCCGGCCCACGATCTGGGTTGCCGCCTCCTCGACGCCGAGGCCCAGCTCGTCCATGACGAGACGCTGGATCTTCAGGGCATCGGGTCCGAGGGCCGCCCCCGTGCCGACGGCGCCGGACATCTTGCCCACGAGGATCCGCGGGGTGACCTCGCGCAGCCGCTGCCTGTGCCGGTCCGCCTCCGACGCGAAGACGGCGATCTTGAGGCCGAAGGTGATCGGCACGGCCGCCTGGCCGTGGGTGCGGCCGAGCATGACCGTCCGCTTGTGCTTTGCCGCGAGCTTCGCGAGGGCCGCCAGGAGGGCATCGAGATCCTCCGCGAGGATCCCGATCGCGTCGCGCAGCTGGAGGGCCGTCGCCGTGTCGGAGATGTCGCTGCTCGTCGCCCCGAGGTGGACATAGTTCCCCGCGTCCCCTTTGCACGCCTCCGTGAGGGCCAGGACGACGGCCATGAGGTCGTGGCGCGTCTCCGCCTCCAGGGCCTTGACCCGCTCGAGGCGGACGGCCTTCGTGTTCGCCCGTCGCGTGATCTCCGCCGCGGCCTCCCGGGGGATCCGGCCCACCTTCGCGGAGGCCCGCGCGAGGGCCCCCTCGACCTCCAGGAGCCGGCGGAGCCGGGCCTCCTCGTCGAAAATCGCCTTCATCTTCGGCCGGCCGTAGCGGAAGTCGACCGGGCACAGGAGGGACATCGATACCGGCCGGGGCAAGGCCCCGACCCGTAATGGAGCTTTGGGCGGGTCCCTCGGCCTCCCGGGAGGATGGGACCGCAATCGGATCGCCGGCGCGTCACACCCGGCTCCGCAGGATGGCCGCGAGGACGAGGGCGAAGGCCATGGTGCCCAGGATGGCCTCCGCGGTGTGGGCATCCGCGAGGCTCCACCTCGCGATCTCGAAGAGGAACCCCTCGATAAGGGAGCCCAGGGCGAGGAGAGCAAACCCCAGGGCGAGGAGAAGGTACGTCCCCCGCTGGTCCCTCGAGTGGACGCCTAGCCGGAAGGACCAGAGGGCCGCGAGAGACCCCGCGGCGACGACGCCGAGGCGCAGGGCGATGAGGAGGACATGCTCCGTCATGGGACCACCCCATGGATGCGGCCCGGCCCCGACGGGAGCCCGTCGATGGCGAACCGATGGACCGGGGTTGACCTCATCCCTTCACCATCCGGGGTCGCAGGAGGATCGCGATCGTGCTGAGGCCCGCGAGGACGAAGCCCGACTCGATGAGGTGGACCGTGAGGACGTCCCAGGCCAGGAATTCGATGAGGATGGCCTCGAGGAAGGAGCCGATCGCCACGAGGGCGAAGCCGATCGCCAGGAGGAGCATGAGGGGATCCCGGTTCCGCCGCGATGCCAGGAAGGCGAGGCCCGCGACCGCGGTGCCCAGGGAGAGTACGATGACCTTCGCGACGACGAGGGGAATGTGGACCATGGCCCTCACAGCTCCTCCGTGAAGGAATGGAACAGCCGGAAGGCCTTCTGGACCGCGTCGAGGTTCGGGGTGGCCGTGATCATCACCTCACCCATCCGGAACGTCACGGACACCTCCCGGAAGGTCGCCTTGTACATCTTGTAGGACTTCCCGTCGGGATTCAAGACCGTCCGGGCGACGACGAGGAGCCGGTCTTCCTCGAGGTCGTGCACCCGCCGGTACGCGGAGGAGCCCGGGATGCCCTCGTCTCGGATCAGGTCCGGCACGGCCCTCGGTCGATCCGCCGTCGCGGCGAGGATCCGGGCGCTCTGCTCGTCCGCGAGGGCCTTCAACAGGGCCTGTTGGAGCCGAGGGTCCTTGATAAGCATGGGAGTCCGTTCCCAGGGCTGGGAGCCAGGCGATGGAATCGTCCCCCCTTTTTATAGGGTTCGGCGGCCCACGGGGACCACCATGGAAGCCACAGCGCCTAAGGCCGGAAAGATGTCCGGCAAGCTATGGATCGGCATCGGAGTTGCGCTCGTCGTGGGCCTCCTCCTGGGCTGGGGGGTCGTGAGCCTGACGACCCCTGCGACGCCGCCCCAGAAGACCTTCACCGTGGTCGCGTACCACTGGGGGTTCGCGATCTACGACGAGCAGGGACAGGAGATCCCCAAGATCGAGGTAGCCCGGGGCACCCAGGTGACCCTCCTCGTGATCGGGGCAGAGGCCCTGAGCCACGAGCTCCACGAGGTCTTCGAGGATCGCACGATCGAGGCGTGGGAAAACAACACGGCGTTCGGCAACAAGAACGCATCGGAGATCCACGAGGAGATCGAGGACGCGGAGCTTCAAGGGCTCGTGAACCACTCCGTCAGCATCAGCGGATACGGGGTCAACGTGGTGACGGACGTCGACAGCGCGAGCCCGAAGCGGGCGACCTTCACCGCGGACACGGTCGGCACCTTCGACATTCTGTGTCTGAACGAATGCGGCTGGGGCCACCAGTGGATGAAGCTGTCCGGTGGGTTCGTCGTCACGTAGACGAGCGATCGAGTGTCGAATTCGGTCCTGGCGGTCCTTCGTCCCCGACCACGCAGGGGAAGGGGCCGCGTTCGGCACTCACCCTTTTCCCAAGGATTGGCTGATGGGAGTCCTCGGGGTCCCAGGCTCCCCGTCTCGCTACCCGTGGGACGAATCACTTCCGAAGGGACCTGATCGTCTCCTGTCCGTCCAGGTAGGGCCGCAGGGCCTTCGGGATCGTGACGGAGCCGTCCGCCTCCTGGTAGTTCTCGAGGATTGCGACGAGGCCCCGGGAGCTCGCCATGGCCGTCGAGTTGAGGGTGTGGGGCACGAACTTGTCCCCGCCGACCTTGCCCGCGCGGATGTTGAGCCGACGCGCCTGGTACTCCGTGCAGTTCGAGCAGGAGATGACCTCTCGGTAGGCGCCCTGGCGGGGGAACCATGCTTCGATGTCGTACTTCTTCGCCGCGACGGTGCCGATGTCCCCCGTGCAGACGTTCACGACGCGATAGGGGATCTCCAGGGCGCGGTAGATCGCCTCACCGTTCTCCCGGAGCTTCTCGTGCCAGCTCGGGCTGTCCTCGGGCTTGCAGAAGACGAACTGCTCCACTTTGTTGAACTGGTGCATTCGGAAGAGGCCCTTCGTGTCGACGCCATGCCCCCCGATCTCTTTGCGAAAATTCGTTGAGAGGCCCACGTAGGCGAGGGGCAGGTC
>CAYGBO010000076.1:0-258 GCA_964348145.1 uncultured Methanomassiliicoccales archaeon | reverse complement strand
ATGTACATCGCACCGATCGGGTGCTCGGAGGTCGCAATGAGGTACAGGTCTTCGCCCTCCGCCTTGTACATCACCGTCGCGAAGTCGCCCAGATCCGTCACCCCTTCGTAGGCGGCGCGGCGCATCAGGAAGGGCGGGAAGACGGGCGTGAAGCCCGCCTTGATCATGTGGGCCATACCGAAGTGCAGGAGGGCCTGGTCGAGCCGCACGAGGTCCCCGAGCATGTAGAGGAAACCCGAGCCGGCAATCTTCCGAGCA
>CAYGBO010000075.1:3065-6583 GCA_964348145.1 uncultured Methanomassiliicoccales archaeon | reverse complement strand
TGATTCCTGTCGAACGGCCCGTCGCGGCGGCGGCGATTTGTCTCGCTTCAATCAGGAGGACTCGTTGCCCGAAGTTCGCCGCGAGATGATAGAAGATGCTCGCGCCGTGGACGCCCCCGCCAACCACGATCGTGTCGAAGCCAGGCATCCGCCGAGCAATTGAGGCCGAACGCTTAAAGCTAGCCCGAGGCGGCCGCGCCTCCAACTTCCGAGTCCCTGAGTCGGACAGATGCAACTGCCGGGAGCTCCGTTTTCGGGAGCCCGACAACCCTGGAAAAATGGACATTTCGCAACCATCAAATCAGGGAAGCTTCATTCGCTGTCGATTTCAAGGAGGGCGGGGATGGTCTACTGTACGAGCTGCGGCACGCAAAACCCTGAGGGAGCAAAGTTCTGCAATGACTGCGGCGCCTCCCTGAAGGGCGGGACCGGGGCTCGCGCGCCGGGCGCTCCAACGTACGCCCGATCCCGCCGGCGGGCCGAGGAGGAGTGCCTCGGGCAGACGAGAGTGCCAGGCATCGTGATCTTTGCGATCTTCATCATCCTCATTTCCGTGTACACCCTTCTCCTCTGGCTCCTCGAGGTGACATATAACACGACGTTTCCCGACTCCCTGAGATGGGCGGGCTTCGCCATCATCCTGGGAATATTCATCATCTTGGTGTGGGCCGTCGGGAGGCGTCCGGCTCCACGATAGAGCTGCGACCTTCTCCTCGCGCCGGGCAGTCGATGCAGATTGCCTGATGCTTCAGCCTAGAAAGATCCACTCTCAATCCAACGACGGCCAGGGCGGCCGCCACGCCGATCAATCCCGCGGCCAGTCCGAAGGTCGACAAGATGGCTGCTACGAGCGTGAGGCCCGTCACAAGGGAGGCGCTCGCCGCGACCCGAAGGACGGACGCCACGGTGCGCCGAGAGACCTGGAGGATTCCCATGAGGGAGAGAGCGGCAGCGGCCAAAATCAGAATTGCGCTGACATCCGATCTCAGAGCGAGGAGGCCGGACCCGAGGGAGAGCCCGAGCAGGATCCCGGAGAACCCACCGAGGGCCATGCCCGTGCAGCCCGCGCACGCCGGCTTGCCCCGGAGCCGGAGCACGTGGCTCGAGAAGCAATCGCACGCGGGGTGGTGGGCCACGCGGTCCCGGACCTCGCAGAGCGCGAAGGCACCTTCGGGGTCTTGAGGCACCGCGGGCTCTCTCCTCGATCCGATCAGCCCGCGGCAGCCGAAAGGGCGTAGGGTCGCCAGTACGCCCGCGCAGGAAAACCCGATCAGGACCGTGGCCATGAGCGTGGTCTCGTCCCGGATCCCTCGCCGCCAAGGGGCATCCCCCTCCCGAAGGTTCAGGGCGAGGGCATACAGTGACGCGAGCGTGATGAGGAGGATGGCGAGTAAGGCGCGCCTATGAACCATCGAACGAATCGAAGAACTCGTCTCGACGACGGGCAAGGCCTACAGCCTCTCCAGTTCGCTCAGCACCTTTCTCTTCATGTACTGAGCGTACATCCGCCTCTTGAGCCGGTTGCGGGCCATGAGACCGCGGAGCCCTCGAACCGCGGATCCGTAGTAGCTTCGATAGCATTCGTAGAGCTCTTGCTGGACCTCTTCGCGGCTCAGGGTTTCGGTGGGCATGATCGCGTGGACCATGTCGTAATGGGCCCAGTTTCGATCCTCGATCCAGCCGTTCCGGTCGGCCTCTGCGTAGGTCTCCGTCCCGGGAAAGGGGGTGAGACACATGAAGATCGGGAGCCCAGGATTGATGTCGAGCACGAATTCCCGCAGGGCGTCGACCGACTGCCTCGTCTCCTTACGGGAGCCGATGATGAAGGTCCCCTGCGAGAAGATATCCGCGTCGTTGAGGAGTCTCATGGCCTCGATGGCGACCTTGGCGGACGACTTCTTGCCCAGTTCACCGAGGATCGAGGACGAATTGTGCTCGATGCCGAGGAGGATCCAGCGCGCCCCCACGTCTCGCAGCCGGGGAACGAATCGCGCCATCTTCACGATGTCATCCGCGCGGGCCTGGACGAACCACGACGTCCCTTCCTTGAGACTCTTGCGGTCCATCGCCCTGCAGAAGTCCTCCCCGCGATGGGCGATCATGAAGTTGTCGTCGGCAAGCCAGATAAAGCTCTCTCCGTTCCCGAACTTCCCATGGACGTATTCGAACTCGTCCGCAATCCGCTTCGGTGATTTCGTGCGCCAGGTATGCTTCCAGTGCGCGCACTGTGTGCAGAAGCGGCATGCGTGGGGACATCCCCGGGATCCCTCGATGATGAAGTAGCGCGGGCCGGATCCCGTCATCATGCGGAAGTGATAGCGATCCAACAGGGGTTCCACGAGATGATAGGCCGGATACGGGAGTTCGTCGAGATTCATCAGGAAGGGACGGTCGGGCGTGTGGACGACGTCCCCGTTGTGTCGGAAGGTCAGTCCCTGGATCCCCGCCAGCTCTCCGCGACCGAACAGGGCTCTCAGCAGCTCGACGAAAGTGGCCTCGCCCTCGTGGCGCACGATGAAGTCGATCTCGGGAATCTCCCGGAGGGACTCATCCGCAAGGAACGAGTAGTGCTGTCCCCCCACGACCGTCTTGATGTCCGGGTCCACCCTCTTCGAGATTTCGACGGTCCGAGCGACGACGTACGCGTTGCAGGTCATGTTTCCGGAAACCGCGACGACATCCGGCTCCGCCCGCCGAATTCGTTCCTCGAGACCAGGGAAGTCCACCTGGTCCGCCTGGCAGTCCACGATCTCGATGTGAACGTCCGGCAGCTCCCTCTCCACGTAGGCAGCCAGCTGGAGGACCTGCATGGGGGGAGGAAGGTAGTCCCCCATGAGGAACCAGTACTCCTTGGGCGGTTCGATGAAGAGGACCGTCCGGGCCATCCCGTGAGGGGTAGCCGATCCGGATGAAAGAATCTTCCTGTGGTTGCGGGGAGACGCACCATGGAATCGCAGGAGGGTCGTCGCGTTTCCCCGAATCGACGCTCGATCCGATGCGCACCCGTGCACGCGAACGACCTCGAACGCAAAACTCAAGAAGCGAGGGGTCCTCGCCGCGTGACATGCGCTTCCGCCTCTCGGACGTCGTCCGCGCGACTCCCGAGGAGACCTTCGCATGGTGGACGGACCTCCGGGAGGACGATGCGGGCCGGATCATGCCGCCCCTTCGAAGGCGCCGGATCGTCCGGCGCACGACGAGGGAGATCGAGACGGAGGACCGATGGTCGATCTTCGGCATTCCGATGCGGACGCGGGCGAGCCTGCGGCTTCATCCGCCGGATGGATGGGAAGTGACCTCCCGGTTGCGCGGCGGCACAACGAGGGATGTCGTACGCATCGAACCCGCTCCGGACGGAACCCTCGTCTCGATGACCCTTGAGATGGACCTCCGCTGGCCTTGGACGTGGGCGGCAAAAGCCTTCCGACGGCGGCTGGAGCGGCTCTTCCTGGAGGACCTTCGCGCCGTGAACCGACGTCTCGAGGAGTCCCTGGTCGGATCGGGGACGTGACGCCCCG
>CAYGBO010000075.1:0-3055 GCA_964348145.1 uncultured Methanomassiliicoccales archaeon | reverse complement strand
CGATGTGCGCATTCGCGCCACCGTCATCGGCGCCTCGCAATACCCCGTTCAGGTCAGTGGGAATACCATTTTTTTGTCCGACGAAGCCTTCTCTCCCTCGGGGACGCTCACCGGTCGCGCCAACGATACAATCGCATGGCGAGGACGACTCCGACCGCCGCGGACACGAGGAGGAGGGCCGCGTCAAGGACCATCTCGGACGGGGACGTCGACCGAAGGCCGAGGGCCCCCTGCACGAGGAGGGCCGCGTACGTCGCGGGGAGGAAGCGGGCAACCGCCTGCCAGGCCTCCGGGAGAATCGAGATGGGATAGTAGAGGGGTGACAGGATTCCGAGGGTCGTGAAGATCAGGTTGCCCACGGGCCACACCTCCCGCGGGCTCCGCACCCGGCTCGAGATCGCGCGACCGATCGCGGAGAAGAGGATCCAGAGGACGAAGACCGCGCCGAAGAGGACGATCCAGGCGCCCGGGGAGACGGGAATCAGTGAGGCGAGGAGGACTGCCTGCACGACGATCGCGGGTGCGGCGGGAATGAGATTCGACAGTGCCACGCCGAACAGGTAGCGGAGCTTCGTCAGGGGCGAGGCGACGAAGATGTCCTGCAGGCGCAACTCGATCCGGTTGTACGTCGCGTCGGAGAACACCCAGCTGCCGATGTTCTGGGTCGTGAACAGGATCGCCCCGGCGACCGCGAGGGGGAAGAATTCCCGGGGAGCGATGAGCCAGAGGAAGTACAGGAAGAAGAAGGGGAGAAGGACGGGAACGATGGCGACCATGACATTCCGGGAGATCCAGCGCCACCCGATGATCGCGAAGGCCGGGAGGACCCGCCCCGTCCGGGACGCGTCGCCGAGAATCCCAGGGGCCGCCATGGTCCCTCAAGCCTCCCGGGCCCTCCGTCGGGCCCAGTAGATCCCAAAGGCGAGGAGGGCGACGGCCTCCACGGCGAGGGCGCCGGCCGCGAGGGCGAAGGCGTCCGCGGCGACGGGCTGGAGGCCCGCGACGGAATCGATGAGGATCGCCGCGGAACTCGTCGGCAGGAGGAGGGCGGCCCACTGCCAGTCCGCGGGGACGAGGGCGAGGGGATAGAACACGGGCGGGACGACCCCGAATAGGTTCGTGAGGAGACTCGAGTAGGGCCAGATCGCTCGCATGTCCTTGAAGAGGGTCGAGACGACGTACCCGATCGATGAGGAAATCGCCCATACGGCCAGGAGGACGACCGCGAGGGTCCCCCATGTTGCCAGGTTCAGGGGGTAGACGACCTGGGTGAGGACGATGAGCGCGAGGATGGGCGGCGAGTAGGCGAGGAGCATCCCGCCCGCCATGCCAAGGAAATAGGCCTCGGGCGACAGGGGCGAGGCGTGGTAGAGCTCGTTGAGCTTGTGGTCGATCCGGATATAGGCGGCCTCGTTGAGGAGACGCTGCCCAATCAGGAACGTCGAGTACACGATGGCGCCGACGAGGGCGATCGGGAGGATCTCCGGTGCGAGGATCCACACGAAGACGAGGAGGACGATCTGGACGATGGCCCCCGTGGCGATTGCGAGCCGCTCATGGAACTGGACGCGGACCTCCGTCGCGACGAACACACCCAGGCCCGTCCAGCGGCGTCCCACGTCGAACCCTCCGTCAGTCCTCATCGATGGAGCGGCCGACAACACGCAGGAACGCTTCCTCGAGGGTCACGGGACCCACCGTGGCCGACAGCCGTTCTCGTAACGCCAGGTCCATGATCTCGTTGACCCGCTCCGGTCCCGTGATCACGTGGACGGCCTCGCCCTCCGCGACGCACGGACCGAACGTGTTCAGCTGCTCGGACAGCCGCGAGCCGCCTTCCACGGATACCCGGAGGGTCCCGCCGACCTGGCGCTTCAGGGCCTCCGCGGTTCCCTCCACGAGCACGCGGCCTTCCTCGATGATGTAGAGCCGGTGGGACAACGCCTCGGCCTCGTCGAGGTAGTGGGTCGTGAGGAGGATCGTCGAGCCCGCCCGGGTGAGCCGCCCGAGGGACTCCCATACGGCTCGCCTGGCGAAGGGGTCCAGCCCCAGGGTCGGTTCATCGAGGAAGAGGAGGGGGGCCTCCGTCGCGATGACCGTCGCGACCATCGCCCGCTGCTTCTGGCCCCCCGACAGGGTGATGGACAGGCGGTTCGCGACCTCGAGAAGCCCCATCTGGGTCAGGGCCGCTTCCGTGCGGGCCTTCGCCGACTCCCGGGGAACGCCGCGGGCTCGCAGGTACGCGAACACCTGCTCCCGGGGGGTGAGGTGGAAGAACGGCTTGCCCTCTTGCGGCACGACGGCGATGAGCGGCCGGACGGCCTCGGGCGAGCGGATCACGTCCCGGCCGAAGACCTCGACCCTCCCCGAGGTCGGCAGGAGGAGCGTCGACGCGATCCGGAGGAACGTCGTCTTGCCCGCGCCGTTCCGCCCCAGGAGGGCGACCCGCTCCCCCTTCCGCAGGGCCATCGATACGCCCCGGAGGGCCTCAACGGGCGGGCCGTTCCCGGACAGGTAAACCTTCCGGACGTCGAGGGCCCTCAGTGCCTCCTCGGACACGGGCCCGGCCATCGGGGGAGTCGTATTTAACGGGCCCACGCACCGTCGCGAGAGAGGCCCGGGGAAAGGCAAGACCTTATTCCGAACGACCGGCTTCGCCCCCGATCACCAGGAGTCGACCGGGGGAGTTGCGTTGGTCGCGTCCAGCTGGGACATCGGGGAGCGGGAAAGTAGGATGACAAGGGATCGTGGGGACCGTGGTCCTGTCGAGGGGGGGCCTCGATGACGGACATTCCGGAGACCGTTCGGCTCTACCTGGCGCCGTGGTACCGGCGGTCGCCCTTCTTCGAGAGTTCGAGGCGCCACGGGCCTCAGGTGTACGAAATCTACAACCACATGTATCTCCCGACCCACTACACGGACCCGGTGAGTGATTACTGGCACCTCCTAAACCACGTGACCATGTGGGACGTGGGCGTGGAGCGCCAGGTCGAGATCACGGGACCCGATGCCTTCGCCTTCACAAACTACCTGACGCCCCGCGACTTGACGACGT
>CAYGBO010000074.1:6436-6784 GCA_964348145.1 uncultured Methanomassiliicoccales archaeon | reverse complement strand
GACCAGGCCAGAGCAGGAGAAGGTGATCAGGGTGCCGCCTGGCCGCAGCAGCTGGAAGGCCAACAGGTTGACATCCTTGTAGGCCCGCGCAGCTCGCGCCACCCGGGTGGCGGAGCCGCAGGGTGGACCGGTCCCGTGGCGGGTGGCCCTACTCCGACTTTGATGTCTCTCAGACTGACGTCCCCCCTGACCTCTCCTCCCTGCCAGATCCCGCGGCCTCCCACCGGCCCCGCGAGACCGTCCTGACCTTTGTCGGAGACACCGAGGACGACCGAGAGGAGGATCCCATGGGCCTTTCACCGCGCCACTGTGATTCCGCCCGACAGCGATTCAACTCTACGCGACAGC
>CAYGBO010000074.1:0-6319 GCA_964348145.1 uncultured Methanomassiliicoccales archaeon | reverse complement strand
TTCCTCATCGGCAAGTGGGAGGGCGCCGGGCATGGGGACTATCCGACCATCGAGGACGTCGGGCTTCCGACCGTGACGAACAGGTGCAGAGGGTCCTGATATACGGTCGTGATGTCGCCCTCCCGGAACAGGAGGAATTGGACCTTCCATAGGCCCACGGCGGCGATCGCGAACGTGTACGACTCCGTCCAGTTCTCCCCATCTCCCAGGGTGACGTTGAACCACGCGAGCGCGGTCCGGTTCCGCTCGACTGTCTCGTTGTACCGGCCCGTCGCGTTGTACACGAGGTCCACGCCGACGAGGTCCACGCGGACCGTGTAGTTCACCGTCGCAGCCTCGTGGTTCACGACGCCGAGGATCACGGTCCCTGGCTCCGACACGTTCAGCTTCGTCGGGTAGCCCGAGGCATTTCCGCCCGGCCCGAGGATGTAGAACTCCGTGAAGCGCTCCCCCGGACGGGGAGTGACGACCACGTACGCGAGGACGGACCCCGCGACAACGATACTTGCTGTGAGCCCTATTGTCAGGGCCTTGTCCATGAGCCTGTATTCCCGCCAGGCCAGCCTCTGGACCTCAAGGGTGGCCGACAGGCGATCCTGTAGGGGCAGCCGCGTCCGACGCCAGTACGCCGCCGCACCGACGAGGACCGTGAACAGGGCAGTCGTCGAGACGATCGGCGCGAACCGGATCCCGAAGGGCGTGTAGTTCAGCGCCAGCCCGAGGAGGGGCACGATCGCGATGCTCAGACCGAGGCTCAGGGCGATCCGCTCAATCCAGTCGATCTCCTTGTTCCCCGGGAACAGGGCGGCCACGAGGACGTAGCCCGGGACGAAGAGGACGAGGAGGATCGCGAAGAGGTTTCCGATCCCAGCTGCGAGCAAGATCGCTGCCAGGAACGCCGTGTAGCCCACCGACAGGAAAAGGTCCCAGGGTCGTTCCTGAAAGTGGATCCGCACGCAAGGCCCCTGGACCTGCACGCGGCCTACCCCGATAAGCCTATTCTCGCCCTCGGGAATTGTGAAAGCGATGGAATTCCACGGACCTCGAAGCCTCACTCGGGGACTGGCGGAGGACCTGCAAGGCACGTAAGGGTCGGCTCGTCTCGAGGCCCGGCGGGAGCAACCCCCCTTCAATACCCCACAAGAATTGAGTTGCCCGTGCTACCAACATCAGTCGGTGCTATATGGGAGAACGTCAATTCCCCCCGGTCGGCTTTCCTCGAGTAGGTTCCTTGACCGTCGAGGGATGTGTAAGGGGGAGTCAGCTACGGAGGGGAGAGGTGCGCGTTACGCGCGCGGGATGACCTGGCGGCGGCTAACGGTCGGAATGGTCCTCGTCTCAATGGCCACAGTGGCCCTGTCAGGCACCCTCGCGATTAGCCCTAACCTGCTTGGCCAGTATTTCACCATCTTCGAGGACATCCAGGCCGGATCCCTCGTCTACAAGGTCGAAGCCCGCGTGATCGGCGTGATCCCGATCACGAAGAAGGTCGCGGACTTGGAGGTCCAGGTTCGGATCACGAATAATCATCCCGTGGACATCCGCGTCGTGGACGCCCACTTCACCGTCGTCGACCTTCACTTCCGGCGCACGACCCTCGTCTTCGACCTCGAGGACGTCACGATCCAGTCCGGCACGGTCGTCGTCGCGGACACCCTCGCTCGCGTCGTCAAGGTCCTCGGCCTCGGGAACCGGTACCTCGTCAAGGGGACCCTTTCCTGGGAGGAGATCTCCGGCGGGACCGTCGTGGGGAGCTTCTTCAAGGAGTTCGAGGAGGTCCACACGGTCACGGAATTCATCCGCTGACCGGGGCTCCGTCCGCGGAATCACTCGTCCTCGGCATGCGGAAGCCCTTCGGGGGTGGAATCGGATCCCGCTACCCCTGCGCGACGCTCGGTCGGGCCCGTTTCCCGTCCCAGGAGGCTTCGGCGGGCTCTCCGCCCGAGCTGCGCGTAGGCGAAGGCCCCGCTTGAGGGCGCGAAGGCGACCTTGATCAGGACGCCCGCCTGGAGGGGCCACCCCACCGACGCGCCCCCGAGGATCGCGAGCAGGCTCCCCGCGACGAGGAACGTCCCCGTCGCGTTCAGCGCAACGAAGCCTTCCCAAGTCCGCGGCTCGACCCGCCCCTCGAGGAGGACCGCCCCGAGGGGCCAGCCTCTCTCCGTCCGAAGGGAGAGCGGGATCGCCACGAGGACGGCCGAGGCGACGATCCACAGGACGAGCATCCCGTGGACGGCGAGGCCCATCGACGGGAGTTCCGGGAGCGCGGTCCCGTCAGATCCCCAGATCGCGATCAGGATATCCTCAAAGCCTCGCCCTGAAAGGCCGGGCAGGATCCAGCGCCAGGCGAGGGTCAGCCCGAGCCAACCGAAGCACAGGATCCCGCCTGTCGCGGACGCCCCTCCCTCCCCGGTCCGAGAGGCGAGCCGGACGAGTCCTGCACCCAGGAGGGCGACGCCGGGCAGATCTAGGAGGAGGGCCGCCCTCGCCCAGGTGAACCCCGTGGAGACGTCGATCGCCAGCGCGAGGACTAAGGCGAGGAGCAGGATCGAGTTCTGCGCCACGAGGAGGACCGCGCCTGCGAAAACGAGGCGGGCACCTGAATGGCGTTGACGCTCCGGGATTTCCGTAACGACCTCCTCGGGCCCCTCCACGACCGGCCCACACCTCCCCCAGGGTGAAGGTGACGATACGCCGGAGTTCCCAATGAAGGTTCCCATCCGTCCTGTCCGTTTCTCTGCGTCCCACCCTTGGCCGTCACGGGCGACGCCTGAACCCGCTCCCGCCTGGCTCCATCTCGAGTTCAATCCACGGATACCCGTGGTCGGGCGGGGACGGAGCGCCCGTCGCGAGGGCCCCTTCGATCCGCAGGAGTCGGGGGACGGGATGGTAGTGCTCCGAGAGCGGGGGCGTTGTCCACCCGAGGCGGAGACCAGCCCGCACGGACGCCCCATCCGGCGGGACGAAGAACGCGGTCGGATGGGCCCCCGCGAAGGAGAAGATAAGGGTCTCCCCCGCGTCCAGATTCCAGGCCGCGGGCGTGTACTCGTAGTACAGATCCCGGTTGTAGTACCCACTCCCCGGCGTCAAGTGGGGATACGTTCGGGCGGCATATGGGTCGAACTCGGACCGTGGATTGACTCCCGGTTGGGACGGGATTACGTCGAGGAGGGTCGGCTGCCACACCCAGGCCGCGCGGTCCGCGATGCCGACGCTCCCGGTCGCCGCCCACGCCCGAAGACCATAGTCGACATCCGTCAGGAGGTCGACCTCCGCCGTCGAGGTGAGGTTTGCGCGGAGCCACAGCCGATCGTACCGGCCCTCGAAGCCGAGGAACCCCGCCGGTGGCATCGCGAGGTAGTCCGCCCGACCCCAGTACATCCACCGGGCAAGGAGCGCATCGATCCCCCAGGACGCGTGCTCGATTCCCAAGACGATGAGGGAGCCGGAGGTCGTGAGGGTGAGGTTCGTGAACAGTTCCGCGAAGGGCATTCGCGTCGCGCTGTACACGTCGAGCCGGTCATTCCCCTCCGTGTCGAGCCAGGTGGACCAGTCCTCCTGGGCCTGCAGGCCGTTCGCGGACCACCAAGCGAGGGGGTCCCCCGTGAGGCCGAGGATCTTCTCCGCGCCGAGGGCGTCCATCGTCACGGTCCCGCGGAGTTCGGCCGCCCAACCGTCGTTGAAGTTCCACGTGGGCAGGGCATGGCCGGCGGCCCGGAGGGACTCCCAGCGGGCCTCGGTGAGGAAGGCCATCCTGAGTTCCACGTCCGCGAAACCGCCCGCCGTCGTCGTCTTCCCGAGCCGAGGCAGGATCACGGGGCTGTCGATACTCATCTCGGGCAGCCCGTGGCCGACGATGTGCATCCGATAGTTCCCGTACAGGAAGAAGTTCTCCGGGTCCGTAGAGGGCCTCGGAGTGTACCGGAATACATAGGGGTATTCGTTCGAGAGGACTGCCTCCTTGCGGTACGTATTGGCTCGCACTTGCCAGTAGTCCGGAAAGCCGCCCGCGGGCACGTTGAACAGGTCAAAAATTCCGACGTCGAGGGTGCGCGTAGCCGTCGCGTGGCCCGGCAAGATGATGACGGAGACCGTCGTCCCGAGGAGGACGCAAGTCAAGAACGCGGCGATTGTCCGGGGATCCCCTTTCCTCGTGCCGGGTCCATGCATCGCGGAATGCCCTCCACCGAGGAAGGCTCCCGACCGGCCTTGCGGGGCTTAACGGTTTCCTCCGTCGCACCGTGTCGTGGAAATCTCCCCGCCCTCTTCTCTCTCCGTCGCGGGCGCCCCTCGCCGGAGCCTTCACGGTCGGGCGGTCAATCCTAATACGAAGGACGTAATGAGAGGGACCCTGTGCCCACGGGCATCCGGGACCGACTGCGGAAGCGTCTCCTGCCCCTGAGTCTCGCCGAGGCAGAACTCGACGCGAAACGGGCGGCGGCCGTGATGATCCTCCTCCGCGACGGCAGTCGAGGGCCGGAGGTCCTCCTCACGCTACGCGCGAAGCGAGAAGGCGATCCCTGGTCCGGCCAAATCGGATTGCCCGGCGGTATGGCTCGCGGGGAGGACGAGGCGCTCCTCGACACCGCCCTGCGCGAGACGAGGGAAGAGGTCGGCTTGGACCTCAAGGGCCGTGTGGACGTCCTCGGACACCTGCCGACGCGTCCGCCCGCGAACCGCCCGGGGATGCCCGTCGTTCCGTACGTGGCCTTCCTGCGCGAGCCCATGGAGCCTCGCGTCGGAAAGGAGATTCGGCGCGCGTTCTGGTGTCCCCTTGAGGTTTTGCCGCGAAGCCGCACGACGTCCGTCGTCCCCGAGGTCTTGGGTGGCCTCCTCACGGCGCCCGGCTTTCAGTATGAGGGTCTCCTGATCTGGGGATTCACGTACCGAATCCTCGAGGAGCTCCTCATCCTCGTCGGGCGCATCGACTAGGGTTCCTTGGCCCGCCAACGGACTTTCGTGGGGCGGCCCGGCCGTGGAGGAGCGAGGTCGAAGAGGGAGTCCCCGACGGGCTCGTTTTCCGCCTTCCCACGAAGCGCGTCGATCAGCGGGTCCTCCCGGGCCCGCGACCCGGCGCCGTGGCGTGCCTCGTGGACCGCCTTGCGCAGGGCGATCGAAGATATGAGGTCCGACGTCGAGAGGTGGGGCGTCCCGGCGACCCCCTGAGACGACGCGGAGCCCCTCGGCGTGCCGTCGTCGAGTTCCTGTCCGCACTCGGGGCACAGCACGAGGTTCCCCTGGATGCGAGGCGCTCGAATTCGGACGACGAGGTCGATGCCTCGCACGAACAGGTAGAGGATCAGGGTCACGAGGAGGTATGCCTCGGGTCGGTCGGCGCGGGGCTCGAACCCCCCGCCGAGGTACAGGATCTCGTGGTTGATGAACAGAATGGCACCCGCGGCAGCGATGGCCAGGAGGAGGATCTCCCGCAACGTCACGTGGACGAGCCGACTCCGGAATGCGCTCACGCGGTCCCCCCCGCGGACTCATGCGCCGCCATCCGACGACGCGTCTCCTCCGTCCTCCCGAGAGAAAGGCTCGCGACAGGACATAAACGTTCGGCCCGAGGCCCGGCCGTTATCAAAAGTGAGAAGGAGGGGGCGAAGTATATCGGGGGCTCGGAGGGTGTGCGCATGACGCAGATGGCGAAGATGCGGCCCAGGACGCTCCATATCGCCTTCGGGGCGTATTTCGCCCTAGTGTTCGCGTTCGCGGGGGCGTTCTCGATGGGCCTGAGCGCGGCCTGGTACGGCGCAGAGCTGTCTCGCTGGGTCTATGCCATGTACCTGATCGCATCGGCGGCGCTCCTGGCCGGACTGGGCGCAGCGATGGCCGCGCGGACGTCTTCCTTCGACCGCCGCCTTGCAGACCTCGAGAGGAGCGCGGAGCGTGAGGATTGGAGGAAGCCGGAGCCCGAGACGGACGCGGCTGGAGAGAAGGACCACGTGGACAGAGACATCGACGACCTCCTCGATAGCCTGTCCGAGATGGAGACGACAACGGCCGAGGAGGCGGAGGAGATCGAGGAGGCATCCTCAGCGGCCGAGGCCGTTCCCTCTCCTGTCGCCGGCGCGGAACAGGTAGGAGCCAGGAAACCCTCCGAGAATCGGAAGCAGCTCCTTCGGAAGCGCCGATCCGTCCGAGCGTTCCTCGCCGGCCCTGCCGTCGCGTCTGTCGTCTTCCTCGGGATCTCCGGCGCCATGCTACCGGGGGTCGACGGTCTTCTTCAGACGTACCACCAACTGAACACGACCCTCATCCTCTGGATGGCATACGGTTGGGCGGGCCTCGGAGCGTACGCCGCGGCGGCGTTCGTTGC
>CAYGBO010000073.1:6582-6851 GCA_964348145.1 uncultured Methanomassiliicoccales archaeon | reverse complement strand
TCGTGGAACCACCCCCCCGCCCCCGAAAAGTGAGTGACCCCTCCCGCGAGCGGAGCCCTGCATCTCGTATGGCAACGAGACTGCCGACGGCCCACTCATATCCATCGCATTCCGCCGCGGCAAGGGCCGCCTCCGCCGCCCTTCGTGTGTAGAGGCGGAAGTAGGTCGTATGTTCCTTCATACCCGTCCCGAAGGTCACGTGGACGAAGGCATTCGCGACGAGGCTCAGGATCCGGCGGTGCCACGGCCACCCGGAAAGCCGGGATCCC
>CAYGBO010000073.1:2914-6572 GCA_964348145.1 uncultured Methanomassiliicoccales archaeon | reverse complement strand
GTATCGACTCCCCTGGACGAGGTCAACGCCCTGTCGCGCCCTTAGGAGTCGTGGGATCTCTTCCGGGAGATGGGACAGATCTCCGTCCATCGTCAGGACGCAATCTACGTCGGGATGCTGCAGGCTCCACTGAATTCCGTCTCGAATCGCCGACCCGATGCCCAGCTTCGCGCCGCGCTCGATCAGGTGCACGGGTCGACCGTCCCGAGCGAGAGATCGGACGACCTCCTGAGTTCCGTCCGTGCTCCCGTCATCCACGACGACGACCCGGTACCGACGGCCTTCCATTTCCCGCGCAATGGCATTGAAGAGCGCGTTGAGGTTCTCTGCTTCATTCAGAGTCGGAATGACGACATAAATCGTATGGAGAGCCTCGGGCGGATGGGTACTCCGCCCCGGCGGGATGAGGGACGAGAGCGGGTCTGAGTGGAACGCCCCGAGGAATTCTTCATGGCCCGCGACGTCCGCGGGGGACCGACGGAGCCTTGTCATCTGCGATAGATCCGCAGCATTCCTCTCCGAGACCTGAGATGGCTCCACGAAAGCGACCCTTCCCCCAGACGTTGACGTTCGGCTAAGCCCTTCGGTCGTTGAGCGAGGCGGGCGAGAACCGGAGATGTATTAGAATGTTATGCAGACGCTGGATGAGGCCTCGCCCTACGGTCGAAAGTCTTCCAGGGACGTTCTCCGGAGCGAGCGATTTCGGAGGCGAGCTAAGGCCTTCCGCACCCGATCGGGGGAGAAATCGCGTTCCCCGCAGAGGAACCTCAGGACCCCCTCCTCATCCACGGGGGTCTCCCGTGGGATCTGCGCGGCGTCCACGGGGGGATGGAGGAAGAACGCGCGGATGGCATCCAGGGATTCGGGTAGCCGGGCGCGTAGATCCGGGGGCGCGCCCTCGAGACGCCCCCACCGAGCGATACGATTCACCGCAGTTTTGGGTCCAATGCCTTTGATGCCATCATTGAAGTCCGTCCCCACGAGAATCGCGGTGTCGATGAGCTGTTCTCTTGTGAGGCCAAGAGTGTGCAGGTTTTCCTCCAAGTCGAGGATCTCAGGAGGGACCCGCCGAAATCGCCCGCGGCTCGGAAGGAACTCCTTTCCTCCGACCGCCAGAAACCGCACGAGTCGCGGGGCTCCGAACAATAGAGAGTCGTAGTCCTTTGAGCCAGCGGCCCAGACGTCCCCCCGTCGCGCGAGGAATGCCGCCTGCGCCTCGCCCTCGCTCGGGGCCTGAACCCAGGGGATACCCAGGAGGCGGAGAAGAGTCTTCGCTTCGTCCACCATCTCCCGGGTCAGTCGCGACGTCATGACGACTTTGGACCATGCGGTGCCGTAGTCGCCCGCAGCCAAGGCAGCCGCATGCTCCCGCTCCGATCGATCGCGGATGTACCGGCGCCGCTCGATCTCGGCCCGTTTCAAGTCTGGTGGGGTGCCGTCGAAGACGAAGACGGGATGGATGTCATATTCCGCTATGAGCCGTATCGTCCGGAACACAAGACCGTTGAGGTGGGAGGTCGTCCGTCCCTCTCGGTCCTGGAGGGGTGTCCCATCCTGGGCCCGCATGATCGAGAGGAACTGGTAGAGCTCCAGGTTGCCGTCGATCGCGATCGAGCGTCCTCGGAGGGCGTCGAGGGCCACCGAGTGGCGGACCGCGATCGGCGTGAGGTTCACGCCCATGGTATCGAGGCAATGGGCCCCGCACGATAACTACTTCCGCACTCCTCGCGATGGGTCGCGGGGAAGAAGGGCTTGGTCGAGCGCGTAGCCTTGGTCACGGGCGCATCTCGGGGCATCGGCGCCGCAACCGCGCGCCGCCTCGCGGCGGACGGTTTCGATGTGGGCGTGCACTTCCACCGGCGGAGAAAGGACGCCGAGGAGACCGCGGCCGCCGTGAAGGCCGTGGGCCGACGGGTCCGCACGGTGCAGGCGGACGTCTCCCGCTCGGAGGAGGTGACTCGGATGGTTTCCGAGGTCGTGTCCGGCTTGGATCGACTCGACGTACTCGTGAACAACGCGGGGGTGTACGAGCGTGCATCCCTGGAAGACACGACCCCCGTGGACTGGGACCGACGCCTCGCGGTCAACCTGTCGAGCTGCTTCTACGCCGCGAGGGCGGCCGTACCCCATCTGCGCGCTGCAGGTGGCGGGCGTATCATCAGCGTGACAAGCCAGATCGCGTTTCGGGGCACGAACCACGGCGCCGAATACGCAGCGTCGAAGGCGGGGATCGTGGGATTCACGAAGGCCCTCGCCCTCGAACTCGCGCAGTATCGCATTCTCGTGAACGCGGTCGCCCCGGGTCCCATCGAGACGGACATCCTCGCGGTCGACACCCCCGGGGATCGGGCGCGACGCACGAGGGGAATCCCCATGCGCCGCGTCGGCACTCCGGAGGAGGTCGCCGCCGCAATCGCGTTCCTCGCGTCGCCCGCCGCGGACTACATCACGGGCCAGGTGCTCCACGTGAACGGCGGTGCCCTCATGTGGTAGGCGCCACGAGGCGCCACGCGTCCCGCGCTGCGCGAATCGCCTCGAGGTGTCGGACGGCTTCTGCGCGAGGCAAGCTCAGGAAGAACCGGCCGAGATGCTTGCAGAAGTCCTTCCGGGGCGCGACGGCGCTCCAGTCCTCGCAGTCATGGAGGATCCTCCTCTCCCCGGGGTCGAACTCCACCCGGTAGGCCCGGATCCGCGCGAGCACGGTCGTTCCCTCCCGGTCGATCCGGACCTCCCCCGGGTCGATCCGCTTCGCCCGCTCGAGGCGGTTCGCGTCCATGAAGGCGCCAAGGAGCGTCTCGACCCGATCGTCGCCCATCGCCTTCCCGCCGAAGTCCTCGAGGGTCAGGGCACGCAGGGTCGTCGCCTCCCGCGTCGCCTGCCGGCGAAAGCCCTCGATGCGACGGAGGGCCCGGGCCTTCTCCTGGTCATGGATCCCGAGCATCCGGAGGATCTGGATGCAGTTCTCCGGCGCGTACCCGTGGAAGTGATTGTTGAAGAAACCGAACACCGTGCTCGCCTGGGACGCGACCTGTTCGATCCTCGGGACCCAGGTCCGGAGTTCCTCCTCGGAGTACCGGTAATTGTACCAGGGATCCCCGCCATGCCCGTGCCATCGGACGTAGGCGGCGCCCGTCGTCACGTGTAGATCAGGCGGGAGGAGGGGCTCGTCGACGATCGTGTAGGCCACCCCGGTTTCCCTGAGGAGTTCGAAGGCTTCCGGATCGATCCACGACTTGTTCCGGGGCTCGAGGGCGAAGAGGAACCCATCCGGGAGGGTGTCGAGGAACCGGTGCACCGCGGGCTTCACGAACCGAAGGCGGGGGGGAAGCTGGAGGAGGAGGGGGCCGAGCTTCCCGACCTCGAGGAGAGGGCGCATGATCCCACAGAAGGCCCCGAGGTCCTCCCCCGCGCCGCGGGCGACGTCGAGGAGACGGTCGTGGGTCACCGTCTGCGGCACCTTCGCCGCGAAGACGAACTCCTCGGGCGTGTACCGGGACCAGCCCAAGACCATCCCCGGGGAGGGCGCTCGGTAGAACGTCGAATTGATTTCCGCGGTGTCGAAGACTCGCGACGTACCCATCCAGCGCTCTTGTCCCCACGTCACCCACATCGGCCGAAGCGCGTCCTGGAGATCCTTGCGAACGTACAAGAGGCCGAG
>CAYGBO010000073.1:695-2904 GCA_964348145.1 uncultured Methanomassiliicoccales archaeon | reverse complement strand
CTTCGACTCGCTCGCGCTCCGGTAGAAAGGTCCGATCCACTCCTCGTAGTCCCAACCGCTACAACCGAACCGGAAGCGAACCATCGCCGGATGCGTATCCCCCACCCCCATACATTATCGTATGCCGTTCCCGCAGGGCGTCGGGCCGGACCCGCCCCGGAGGGGACCCCATCCCCGAGGATGGTGCACGTTCGCCCAGCTCCCCCGGCCTCCCTTAAGCCCTCGCGGGCCGATCCCAGGACGTGGTGCGGACCCTCGTCGGCGCGGGAGGATGGGGCTACTTCGGGGGCGGACTCCGAGCCTACGCGAGGGCGTTCCGCTTCGTCGAGGTGAACGCGACGTTCTATCGACACATTCCGGAGGCCGTCGCACGGCGATGGCGGGCCCAGGTGCCTCCGGACTTCACCTTCGCCCTGAGGGCCCACCGGGATATCACCCATCGAGAGCGCCTCCGAGCGACGGTCGCCTCCCGGCAAGCCTTAGGCCACGACCTGCGACTCGCCCGACTCCTCAACGCTCCGTACCTCATCCTCGAGACGCCCGCGTCCCTCCCCCTGGATGAGGAGGCCGTGTCCGGACTTCGGGATCTCGTCGCCTCCGCCGGACCGTCCGTCCGGATCGGCCTCGAGGCGAGGGCCAACGCGGCAGGCCGCCTACCGGAGCGCCTGGAAGCCGCGTTTGCGGACCTAGGCGTTCTCGACGTCGTGGACCTGTCCCGTCAGGCACCTCGCGTGGCGGGCGACGCAGTCTACGCGCGCCTCTTTGGGAAGGGGACCCATACGGTCTACGAGTTCGATGACGAGGAGCTGCGGGACATCGATCGGAACGGGGGCGATGCCGTGGAGGTCGCCCTCGCCTTCCACGGGGTCCGGATGTACCGCGACGCCGCCCGCTTCCTTACGTTCAAGCGGACGGGGGCCTTCCCTCCGGTGACGGAAGCCCTGGGCGCGGAATCTCTCCGGGAGGTCCTTCGGGCCGACGCCCGCTTCCCGGCGACCCGGGACGCCCTCCGGCGGGACCACGGCTGGAAGTTGTTTGACCTGGACGAGACGACCCGCGTCCGCGCGGAGCGCGTTCTCCGAAGGCTTCCCGCGCGCACGTACCGGAACCTCGAGGACCTCCTAGGGACGGTCCGGGACACCGGCGTCGCATCGGCGGGATGACGCCAAGGCGGCCCGCAAAGGCCTTTAGGTGGGCCGAAAACTGTGCCCCGGGAGGGCCCCGGTCAGGCGTGAAAATCCTGTAGTAGCACACGCTACAAAAGCGTTAATATGACCCCCCGGAATACGCGCTTAGGAGGCCCAACGAATGTCCCTATGCGGCACGGACTACGCGGTCGGCGCGGTCCGGAACATGTACCGGGAATCGCGACAGGACAACGCGATCGTGACGATGCCCTCGAAGCTCCAGAAGGGACTTCCCCGCCGAACGGGATCCCTGTGCCCGGAATGTCTCAAGATCGTTCCCGCGACCCTGTACATCGGCGACGGCGCGCTCAAGATGAAGAAGACGTGCAGGGAGCATGGCGAGTTCGACGAGGTCTGTTGGTCCGATGCGGAGATGTACCTGCGGGCGGAGAACTGGGCCTTCGACGGCGTTGGGATCGACAACCCATCCATCGTCGACGCGAAGGTGTGTCCCTATGAGTGCGGTCTCTGCAACCTCCACTACTCCGCCACATCCCTCTGCAACATCGACCTCACGAACCGATGCAACCTGAAGTGCCCGATTTGCTTCGCGAACGCGAACGCGGCCGGATACGTATTCGAGCCGACCTTCGAGCAGATCGTGTACGAGTTCGCGGTCCTCCGGGCCCAGCGCCCCATCCCCGTGTCCGCGATCCAGTTCGCTGGCGGAGAGCCGACGATCTACCCCAAGTTCCCTGAGATCGTGCAGGCGGCCAAGGAGATGGGGTTCGCCCAGATCCAGGTCGCGACGAACGGCATCCGGCTCGCAATCGAGCAGGGCTTCTTCGAGAAGGTCGCGGAGGCCGGGCTGAACACAATCTACCTTCAGTTCGACGGCCTGCGGGAGGAGAACTACATCATGGCGCGGGGCCGTCCTCTCCTGGATGTCAAGATGCGGGTCATCGAGAAGGTCCGAGAGGAGGCCCGGGCAGGGCGGGTCCACCCGACCGTCTGCCTCGTGCCCACGATGGTCAATTCCTTCAACGACGACCAATCGGGCGAGATCCTGAACTTCGCGATCA
>CAYGBO010000073.1:0-579 GCA_964348145.1 uncultured Methanomassiliicoccales archaeon | reverse complement strand
GACGACCAAGCGGGCGAGATCCTGAACTTCGCGATCAAGAACCGTGACGTGGTCAAGGGCGTGAACTACCAGCCCGTGAGCCTCACGGGCCGGATTCCGGAGGAGGATCGCCGGAAGCTCCGGTACACCCTGTCCGACCTCGCGTACGACCTCGAGGAGCAGACGGGCTACTTGACCCGGGACGATTGGTACCCCGTGCCCTTCGTCGCGCCGATCTCCGAGCTCGTGTCCGCCCTCACGGGGACCGCGAAGCCCTCCTTCACGTCCCACCCGGCCTGCGGCCTCGCGTCCTACCTGTTCCTGGAGAACGGGAAGGAGCCGGTGCCGATCACACGGTTCATCGATGTGGAGGGGCTCATGGAGGACATGTGGATCCTCGCCCAGGACACGAAGGAGAAG
The DNA here is from genome assembly GCA_964348145.1 of uncultured Methanomassiliicoccales archaeon. Lineage (GTDB taxonomy): Archaea > Thermoplasmatota > Thermoplasmata > RBG-16-68-12 > RBG-16-68-12 > RBG-16-68-12. Next base: position 180 of record CAYGBO010000073.1, on the reverse strand, counting down.
AAGATCAAGTTCACATCGAAGATCAGGGCCCTTCAGCTGTTGAAGCGCCACTTCAAGCAGGACGAGGCTCCCGAGGGCATGGGACTCACGAAGATGTTGAAGATCTTGAACCGCATGTTCACGAAAGGTGACAAGAAGGGCGCGGCGGACTTCTCCTGGTCAACGATGTACGTCGGCGGA
>CAYGBO010000072.1:5635-7136 GCA_964348145.1 uncultured Methanomassiliicoccales archaeon | reverse complement strand
CGAGCGTCTCACGGGACCCGCATCCGGACCCCGAGCCGGCCGGAGGTCAAGGCCTGCCGGGCCGCCCGTTCTCCACTCACGATCGCCGTGTCCATCCCCGGACCTTCCGTGTAGTCGCCGCAGAAAAAGATCCGGTCAAAAGGCTGCCGCAGCTGCGGCAGCGAGGCGAGGTAGCCCGGCGGGAAGAATGGGAGGGCGAGCTTCCATTGGGCCACGTAGCTTTCCACAAGGTGGTTCCGCGCGCCCGGATAGAATTCCTCTAGGTTTGCGAGAGCCTCATCGATCACACGCGCCTTCGCGTCGCCCGTGACGTGTCCGTGGTGACCTTGCGAAAACCACTGTTGCGCATCTTCCGCGGCAATCCAGCCGACGAGAATCCCCTCCTCCCCGGGCTGCGTGTACGTCTGGTCCACGAAGTAATTCGTCGTGAGATCCGTGTTGATGGACCACGTCTTCAGATTTTTAGGCCCATAATCGAGATTCCAGAAGCGCCGGGAAAAACGCATCTGAGGCAGCACATAACTCCCGTACCGGACCCCCGCGATGGCATCCGCCTTCTGCGCGGGAAGGTCCGGCACGATCTCAGGGACGTGAGGCGCTTGCACGGAGACGATGCAGGCATCCGCACGGATCTCGGATCCTGCCCCGCCCTTGTAGTAGGCCACGCGGACCCCATCGGCCGTCTGCCGCACCTCCGTGACCTTCGTGCCTGGGAAGACCCGGCCGCCCAGCCGCGAAGCGAGGGCCTGCGGAATCTGCTCGTTCCCTCCACGGATGTGGTACCACTTCGCGAGGTAGTAGTAGAAGTATGTGTCCAGACCGAGCATCGCGTTCACCTGGGAATTGAGGGCGCATAGCTCGGCCTTCATGTTCACGCCAGTGAACCAGTCCACGTCCGGGTCGAACCCGTTTTCGACGAGGAGTTCCGAATAGGTCGGGAAGTCGTAGGGCAGATCCTCCGCGGTTCCGTAGGGTGGCTTGAAGTCCTTCACGACGAAGTGGTTCACGAAGTCCCAGTAGGACGCCTCGGCCCCCGCAGAGGCCCAGGGGAGAGATCGTACCTGACGGATGAAGGCCCCATCCGTGGCCGTCTCGGGCGGCAGGTACTCTCCCCGGACATAGTACGCGTCGAGGGCGGGCGTGAGAAGTTCCGCAGGAAGACTGTAGGCGTTGATGCGCCGCCAGAGAGTGGTATCCAAGTCGAGGATGTCCTCCGCTCCCAATTCCGTGACCTGACCGTTGGACCAATGGCGGGAGTGAACCCGGCCACCGATCCATGGATGGTTCTCCAGGACGCGCACATCGACCCCGGCGTCGAGGAGGTCTGCGGCTGCGGTGAGGCCCGAGAGGCCTGCGCCCACGACGACAACGCCGTCGAGGCTCGCCGGGAGAGACGGCGGACCCGCTGTCGGAGGGCCGACTAAGTATCGGTATCCGAAATAACCGGCCACGGATGCGCCCCCGGCGGCTCCGGCGAGGGCGAGGAACTTCCTCCGGCTCA
>CAYGBO010000072.1:1925-5625 GCA_964348145.1 uncultured Methanomassiliicoccales archaeon | reverse complement strand
CTGGTCGCGCTGCTGCGCGAAGCCGGCGTCGAGGCTCATCCGGCCTTCCTGCGGACTCGGGAGGGACTCCCTGGGTTGGGACCCCATACGGCATTTGAAGGGTCCTACGCCTAATAAAGGCTCTCAGACTGCACCCCGGTGCCGTGGGGGTTCGCCGCGAAATTATATGCCGCGGTCCGGCGCTAGTCAATTCATGGGCGGGAGGAGGATGCCGACACCCCGACGGCGGCAGCTCGGCATGGTCCTGGCGGTCTGGTCCATCGCCTTCAGCCTCCTCGCTGTAACGAGCGCCCGTCCTCTCCCGCCCGTCGCCCGGCTGGGGGTCGACGACGCGTCCCCCTTCGTGGGCGAGCCCGTCCGTTTTGACGCGTCCGCGAGCTTGGGGCACGACAGGGGGGGCGGCCGGATCGAGTCTTACCGATTCGACTTCGGGGACGGATCGGGGACGGGATGGCAGACCTCACCCTTCGTGACGCACTCGTACGGAGCCGCGGGATTCGTGACAGCATCCGTGACGGTCCGGGACGGCCGGGGCCTTCAGGCACAGGCAACCGTGGTCCTCGAGGTGCGCAACGCGCCGCCGCCCACGGGCGATGCGCCCGACCTCACTCCCATCCAGGCGAGCACCGCGCCCGCCCGACCCGAGGAGAAGGCTACCGTCATCCTGGCCGTTGTCCTGCAAAACCGAGGAGGGTCGGCCGCGGAGGCCGCCGCCGTGGACGTGACGGACGAGCGACCGAGCGGCATGAAGGTCTTCGTCGAGAGGATGATCCTTCGAAACGTCCTGGATCCGGGGGCGGCCGTCGTTTTGTTTTCCAAGCCCTTCCGAGCCGTCGAGGCGGGGGACCACACCCTGCGGATCCTCGTGCGGGATGTGAGCCCCGCGGAGACCTTCACGGACGACAACGCCCTCCCTATCCTGATGACGGTCCTCCCGGCCTCCGATGGGGGGAACGGAAACGGAGGGAATGGGAACGGCGAGGATGGACGCCCGCTCCCGGCCTTCGATCCGACCGTCCTCGGCCTGCTCCTGGCCGCGGGCGCGGCCCTCGTCGGCGCGATGATTTTCCTGACCCGACCGCCTCCGGAACCGGCTCTGAGGGAGCCTCCGTCCCACGTCCCGCCCGACCGGCGACCGCCGCCTGCCTGGCCGCCCTAGGCCCCCAAGCCTTCATAGCGGCACGGTTGATACGGCGCGCGGGGCGCGCCATGGCGATCCGACAATGGCTCGAGCGATTCGCGGGAGACGTGCTGTCCGTCAAGGAGCGCGTGGGCCGCGAGATCGACCTCACCCGGTACCTGCTCGCGAACCCGAAACGGCCCGTACACTTCCTCGACCTGGACGGCTTCGAGGCCGTGGGGAATCTCTGGTCGACCCGGGACCGAGTCGCCGCGGCCCTGGGCATCTCGAAGGACCGGCTCCTCGAGTCTCTCCTCGCGGCGCAAACCCATCCCATCGACACGAGAATCGTGGATCGCGCGGACTTCCAGAAGAACGAATCCAGGGACGTAGACCTTCTCGATTCCCCCGTGCCGAAGCTGTTCCCGGGGGACGCGGGGCGGTACGTCACGGCGGGCGTGTGGGTCGCGGAGTGGAAGGGCGTCCGCAACCTCTCCTTCCATCGGATCCAGGTGCTCGACGCGAATCGGGGTGCGTGTCGCATCGTGCCACGCCATCTGCGGCACATGTACGACGAGTCGATTCAGGCGGGCGAGGAACTCCCCGTCGCGGTCTGCATCGGCTTGGATCCCTGGAACCTCCTCGCGGGGGGGACGTCCGTGGAGTATGGCGTGGACGAGAGCCGGATCGCGTCCGCTCTGACCCAGGCGACCCTGGGCCATCCCGTGGAGCTCGTACGAATCAAGAACGGTATTGCGGTCCCCGCGGAGGCGGAATACGTTCTCGAGGGCCGGCTCACGGAGGAGACCCACGAGGAGGGGCCCTTCGTGGACGCCGTGCGGACCTACGACCGCGTGCGGAAGGAGCCCGTCCTCGTCGTGGACCGCGTGTACCACCGGGACGACCCGGTCTTCCACATCATCGCGGGGGGCCTCGACGAGCACCTCATCTTCATGGGCCTGCCCCGGGAGCCCGCGATCTACCGGGCCGTCGCCCGAGCGGTCCCCCGCGTCCGGGAGGTCCGACTCACGGAGGGAGGCTGTGCCTGGCTCCATGGCGTCGTCTCGATCCGGAAGCAGCATCAGGGGGACGGCAAGAACGCGATCATGGCGGCCTTCGGCGCCCACACCTCGATGAAGCAGGTCGTCGTGGTCGACGAGGACATCGACGTGTTCGACGACCGGGACGTGGAGTGGGCGATTGCCACGCGCTTCCAGGCGGACCGCGGGCTCGTTGTCCTGCATGGTGTCCGCGGATCTTCGATCGACCCGAGCGCTCGCGACGGCTTCACCTCGAAGATGGGCATCGATGCGACGCGGCCCCTCGGCGCGGACCCGGCGATGTTCGAGAAGGCGCGCATCCCTCCGGCCGGTTCCGGCTTCGGGACGTGAACGTTGATATCGGTCTCCCGGGTTGACGGCACTCCATGCGATTCGCGGCCCTCCTCCTCGTCGCGGGCCTCCTCAACCTCCCGGGCCTCCTCCCGATGACGACGGTCCCCCATGGCCAGGGAGACGGCCTCGGGGACGAGCGTCCGCACCTCGTCCTCCCGGGTCCCGCGATCCGATCTTGGCCGGAGGGAGTGGTCCAAGGTAGCCCGCGTCCGTCGGTCCCCGTCCAGGCGACGGGCACGAGGACGATCCTCGTGCTCCTCGTGGAGTTCTCCGACGTGACGCATAACCTCTCTCACGACGGACCGTTCTTCGACGGACTGTTCAACGGAATCGCTCCCGCGCGTTCCCTCCGATCCTACTACGAAGAGGTTTCCTTCGGCCGATTCCGCGTCGACGCGACAATCGTGTCGACGTGGTGGACGGCCGCGGGAACCCAGGCCGACTACGGCCAGGACGGCACGGGCGTCGATGACGCGAACGGACCCATCTACCGCCTCGTGACGGAAACGGTGCGGGCAGCCGACCCGAGCGTCGATTTCTCGGCCTTCGACGAGGACGCGGACGGCGTCGTGGACCACCTCGTCGTCGTCCATGCGGGCCTCGGCCAGGAGAGCAATGCGGACCCGGATCTCATCTGGTCCCACCGCTGGTCCGTCCGCGACGCGGATCTGTCCCTCGCCGGTCTCCAGCCTCTCTCCGTGGACGGAGTCCAAGTGTACGACTACATCATGATCGGCGAGTCGTCCCCCCTGGGGGTGGTCACCCACGAGTTCGGCCACGACCTGGGCCTCCAGGACCTCTACGACGTCGACGGCAGCTCCGAGGGGGCGGGGCTCTGGGACCTCATGGCGGGCGGCTCGTGGAACGGCTTCCCACCGGGGACCTCCCCCGCGCACCTGAGCGCCTGGTCCCGCTTGCGCCTCGGATGGATCGCGGCGACCGAGGTCGCATCGGCCCTCGTGGGGAGGACCGTCCCGGCCATCGAGACGTCGGGAACCGCCTTCCGTCTGTCCATCGACGGGACCTCGGGCCAGGAGTACTTCCTCGTGGAGAACCGCCAGCCCATCGGCTTCGACGAGGGCCTGCCTGGCAGCGGCCTGCTCATCTGGCACGTCGATGAGACGCAGTCCACGAACGACCGAGACGACCGACGCCGCGTAGACCTCGAGGAGGCCGACGAAGCCCT
>CAYGBO010000072.1:1329-1915 GCA_964348145.1 uncultured Methanomassiliicoccales archaeon | reverse complement strand
GGCGACCGGCCAAAGGACCCGGAGGATCCCTGGCGGGACACTCCGGTGGGCTTTGGCCCCGAGACGCTGCCGAGCAGCCGGGCCTACAGCGGCGCGGCCACGGGCTGGCGCGTGCGAGACATTTCCTCGAGCGGAGCCAACATGACCGCCACGATCGCCCGGGAAGTGGCCAAGGATCTGGCTGTGAGCGAGATTCGCCTGCCCTTCCAAGTCGCGACCAACGAGAGCGTGCGCGCGGACGTCGTCGTACGCAACGAGGGCCAGGCAGCCGAGGACGTGAACCTGACCGTGGGCGTCTACCGAGACCGGTTCGAGCCACCCACCCTCATCCTCCGAAGGAACCTCTCCGCCTCGGGGCTCGGAGTCCAGACCTCGATCCTCTTCAACGTGACCTTCGTCCCCTCCGTCCCGGGGCGATACCTCCTCCACGCGGCCCTCGGACACCAGTTCCTTGAATTCGCTGTAGGGGATCTGGGTGGGACGGAATAGGTCCTGGAGCATAATCTGGAGCAGCAGGACCATCCAGACCGCCACTAAGACATATCCAATGGAAAATCGCGTTTTTTTGTCCATTTGTCTCCCTCCC
>CAYGBO010000072.1:0-1319 GCA_964348145.1 uncultured Methanomassiliicoccales archaeon | reverse complement strand
CGCGGCCCTCGCCTCGACGGGGGACGACATCCCGTCGAACGATGAGCGGATCGCCCACGTCTCCGCGAACGCCTTTCACTTCCGGGACGACATGGAGTCAGGGGCGCCGGGTTGGATCCGCGACGGGACGCCCACGGATCCCCACCGATGGGAACTCCTCGACGCCTCAGACCCGAACGGGTCCGCACACAGTCCGTCTCGCTCCTGGAGGTTCGGCCACACGCCAACTCCTGTCCCGAACCCTTCCCCGGGGGAGTGGCACGCCCTCACGTCGCCGCCCGTCCCCGTGTCGGGTGAGCCCGCCCATCTCGTCTACTACCATCGGTACGACCTGTGGGGGCGGACCACGCCGCGCCCGATCAACGTCACGGACTCGGATCAAGCGGCCGTGGAGGTGCGGTACGGCGGAGGCCCCTGGACACGCATCGCGGAATACGCAGGACGAGACCTCACGTGGCGTGGGGCCTCCTTCAATCTGTCTGCGAACGTCACGGAGCCCACGACAATTCAGGTGCGGTTCAACGTCACCTCGGCGATCATGCCGGAGGCCGGCGGCTGGTGGGTCGACGATGTGATGATCGCGGAGCGAGGTCTCGGCCGGGCCGTCGTTCTCCTCGGCTCCGGAGGACCCTTCGACGCGATCGCGGGGGGTGCAGCTCGGTTCAACGTCAAGGTGGCCAATGTGGGAGATTTCGAGGACCGGTTCCTGCTCAACGCGACCTTGCCGGCGGGCTGGACACTGGTCTCCGGGAGCCTCTCGCAGAACGTCGGTGAGTCGCCGCTCCAAGATCACGAGGCGGTCCTCGCGCCCGACAAGGATGGCAACCTGCGAGTCGTCGTTCGTGTGCCCTCTACGGCAGGCGCGGGGCAGAGATACACGGGCACCCTCTGGTCCCATTCTGCGGACGACGCGGCCGCCACGGCCTTCCTCGACTTCGAGGTTCTCGTCGCGGATGCGGTGGCCCTCCCCCTCGATCTCATCCTTCTCATCGCCGTCCTTGCGGCCGCCCTCATCCTGGGCGGCGTGAGCCTGGCACTTCGCCGTCGCCGTCCGCGCACCTAGGGCAAAAGGTTATCCGGGGTCCCGTTCGTCCCGCGCACGTGTTCGTCGCCCACGAACTCCTCCGCCGGGATGTCCTAGAGGAACGCGCATACCAAGTGAACATCGCCCGCGCGTGCCTCGAACGGCCCACCCTCGTGGTCCTGCCGACGGGGATGGGCAAGACGGTCATCGCCGCGATGGTCATCGCGGATGTCCTCCGTCGCCGCGGGGGCCGAATCCTCTTCCTCGCGCCGACGAAGCCCCTCGTGGAGCAGCA
>CAYGBO010000071.1:6384-7752 GCA_964348145.1 uncultured Methanomassiliicoccales archaeon | reverse complement strand
CAGATCGACCGCACGCTCCATCGCGGCCACGCAGTCCGCGTCGCGCACATCCTTTCCCCAACCCGTGCCGCCGGCCTGCCACATCCCCAAGCCCACGGCGGATACTCGCAGACCGTTGCGACCCAGTCCCACGTACTCCATCGCGTCGCCGCGGATGGAGGGGTCCGCGCGATAAAAGCCTGTCGAGGTGTCACGTCGAACCGTAGGGCCGGACACGGGAGGCGGAGCGCAGAGAGCTCGACCTTCTCGGAGAGGGCATCTACGCCGGTCCGGTCGCCTCCATTGTGAGCACGCCGACGCCCCCGAGAGGGGAAATCGTCCGCGATGAGAAGGTCGTTCCGCGGGCGAGGTCAGGGCGCCGAGGACGGACCCCATCACGCGTGCTCGTCGGGGCCGCGAATCATGGAGGAGTACGACGACCAAAGGATCCGCTAAACCTTTAAGTAGTCCTCCTCCATGCATCCGATGGGGTCCCATGATCAAGCCGCTTTCTCTGCTCAACCAGAGCATCAATTCGAACGTGATGGTTGAGCTAAAAGGCGGGCGCGGATACCGCGGCACTCTGGACGGCTTCGACCCCCACATGAACCTCGTCCTTCGCAATGCGGAGGAGGTGCAGGACAGCAAGGCCCACAAGAAAGTGGACGTCGCAATCGTTCGAGGGGACAACGTCATCTACATCTCCCCCTGACGGAGGGGCCTGAATGTCCAAGGGGACCACCTCGTTCGGCAAGAAGGGGAAGAAGTCCGTCCACATCCGCTGCCGCCGATGCGGCCGCCACTCCTATCACAAGCGCAGGGGATACTGCGCCCAGTGCGGGTTCGGGCGGACGGCGAGGCTCCGCAACTACGCCTGGGCGAAGAGGCGCTGAGGATGCCGGACGGGGCCGTCTCCGAATTCGACGACCTCCGGCCGCGCGAGAAGTGCGGGATTATCGGGTGTGCCGGCACCGCGCCGGTCGCCACCGACATGTACTACGGATTGCGGATCCTCCAGCATCGGGGCCAGGAGAGCGCGGGCATCGCCGTCTACGAGGGCGAGGTGAAGGCGAAGCGCGGGATGGGCCTCGTGCATGAGGTCTTCACGAAGGAGGACCTGAACGACTTCCGCGGGCTCGCGGGGATCGGCCATGTGCGCTACTCGACGACGGGTTCGTCGGTCCTCGAGAATGCCCAGCCGATCGTCGTGCGGACGTCCTACGGAGACGTCGCCCTCGCCCACAACGGGGACATCAACAACGCCGCGGAGCTACGCGAGGAACTGAGCAAGAGAGGCTGGGCCTTCATGACGACCTCGGACAGCGAGGTCATCGTTCGTCTCCTTGCGAATGAGATTGCGAGCACGGGGGACGTCCGCAGGGCCCTCCG
>CAYGBO010000071.1:5696-6374 GCA_964348145.1 uncultured Methanomassiliicoccales archaeon | reverse complement strand
GGCCCTCCGGGAGTTCACGTCCCGTCTCATGGGCGCGTACAGCCTCGCGCTCCTCATCAAGGACACGGTCTATGCCGTCCGGGATCCCCTCGCCGTGCGTCCCCTGTGCATCGGCGAGGGCAACGGGAACTACATGATCGCATCGGAGAGCGTCGTCTTCGACGCCCTCGGCTACAAGTTCATCCGAGACCTGAAGCCAGGGGAAATCGTCGAGCTCCGGCCGAACGGCTTCGACAGCTTCCGCCTACCCCATCCGACCCACATGGCCCACTGCATGTTCGAGTGGGTCTACTTCTGCCGGCCGGACAGTGTCCTCGACGGGCGCCTCGTGTACGACGCCCGCGTGAAGATCGGCGAGCAGCTCGCCCGGGAGCATCCCGTGGATGCGGACATCGTCGTCCCCGTGCCAGAATCGGGCCGGGCCCAGGCCCAGGGCTACTCCCGCGTGTCCGGCCTTCCCGTGGTCGAGGGACTCATCAAGAACCGGTACATCGAACGGACGTTCATCATGCCGGACCAGTCGGACCGGGAGATCGGCGTCCTCCTGAAGCTGAACCCGATACGATCCGCCGTGAAGAACAAACGCGTCGTCCTGATCGACGACTCCATCGTGCGAGGCACGACGATCCGGAAGATCGTGCAGAGAGACTCCGACTTTCTCCTGAATCAGCCGATCCA
>CAYGBO010000071.1:2693-5686 GCA_964348145.1 uncultured Methanomassiliicoccales archaeon | reverse complement strand
GCCACGCCGGCGCCCGGTCCGTCCACGTCCGGATCGGCTGTCCGCCGATCCGCTCGCCGTGCTACCTCGGGATCGACATGAAGACCCGCGACCAATTCATCGCGAACGGCCGGCCTGTCGAGAAGATCGCGGACTTCATCACCGCAGACTCCCTCGGCTACCTTTCCCTGAAGGGGCTCATCGCGGCCCTCAAGCATCCCCGAGACGACCTCTGTCTCGGCTGCCTCACGGGCGAGTACCCGGTGTCTATCCCGGGGGAGCGGATGCGCAAGGAGAAGCCCCTCGAGGTCTTCAATCAGGCAAACCGGGGGACGAAGAAGCGCAGGGCCCGGCCTCGCTGACCTAGCTTCCTGCCGTGAGGGTGGAAGCAAGCTCTTGGAGGGAAGCCGCTCCTATCGGGATGCGACCTCGCGCTTCCCCGTGGCTCCGGCTCCGAGACTCAGAAAGCTTCGTCGAGGAAGGCCTCAAGGCGGTTCATGCGGAAACCCAGCCGACTCTCGCGAGCTGAGACGTCAGCGGAACATCCATCCTCCTTGGGCCAGCCGAACTCCAGACCAAACTCCGTTTCTGCAAGTCCTCTTGCACCGCCTCAACGCCGATGGGCGCGAGTTCGTGTCACACCCGACATGAGAATCGGCTCACTCTCCACCAACAGATTCCCTGACGTCACCGAGAATACGTTGTGCAAAAGGCCCACGGGGTGGTGCGACGAATCGCGAACCGCCGGCGAGCCTCGGAAGGCGGCACGAGGGCGGCCGGGAAACATTAATAGGACGACCTAGCTTACTTCGGCCCGAGGGCCGGTAGATCAGCTGGAAGATCGCTATCTTGGCATGGTAGAGGCCGTGGGTTCAAATCCCACCCGGTCCACTTTTCTATGGAGGGAAGCTTGATTGGGACGCGAGGGTTCGCTCTCGGGTGAAGCCTGACTCGGAAGATGCCGCGGGGAGACGGTTGCGAACCTGGTCTCAAGTCCCAGCAGCTCCGTGGGCCTCGACCAGAAGATAGATGCCTATAGCATTCAATGGAAACCTATAATAGAGACCGCTCTGATTCCTTCATCCATGGCGACGACAACAATCCAACTCAGCAAGGAAATGAAGAAGACCCTCGAGGAGATGAAGCTGCATCCCCGCGAGAGCTATGAGGAGGTCCTCGAAAGACTGCTGGAGGATCTCCGCGAGCTGAACGAGCAGACGAAAAAGGAGATCGAGCGGGCCATCAAGGAAATCAAGTCGGGCAAGTACCGGACCCATGACCAACTGAAGGCCGAACTGGGCTTCTGATGGTCTTCGAGATCATATGGTCCGAATCAGCCGCCCGCCAGCTGAGAAAGCTGGACCGGAGCGTTGCCCGCCGAATCCTCGAGAAGGTCGGCGAACTGCGGGAGAACCCCCACCGCTTCGTCCAGAAACTTGTCAATTCCCCCTACTATCGGCTGCGCGTCGGCGACTACCGCGTAATAGTCGATATCCAAGAGGCGCTCCTCCGTATTCTCGTCCTGAAAGTCGGACATCAAGAGTCGATCTACTGATGCCGACTGGAGCGGGGTGAGGGTTGGGGTTCAAATCCCACGCGGTCCGCTGATCGAGACTCGAAATGACGGTTGCCGGGCGGCCGCAGGATCCCAGTAGGTTCAAGAGGGCGATTACGTAATCCCGGCTGTCTGCGTACTCGCGGGAGACGGTGTGAAGGACTTGGACATGCCGCCCACTGTTTCGAAGAGAAGGTGCGAATGGGCAGCAGGCGATCCCATTCTCGTCGAGTACCACGACACGGAATGGGGGATACCCGAGCACGACGACCGCAAACTCTTCGAGTTTCTCGTCCTTGAAGGGGCACAGGCGGGCCTATCATGGCGGACTGTCCTCAAGAAACGTGAGAGCTATAGGAGATCTTTCGACAATTTCGATCCCGAGAGAGTCGCGCGCTACGATTCGACGAAGGTGAGAGCGCTCCTGGCGGACGACGGGATTATTCGCAACAGATCCAAGATCGCATCCGCCGTCCGAAATGCAAAAGCCTTCCTGACTGTCCAGAGGGAATTCGGTAGCTTTGACGCCTACGTCTGGCTGTTCGTAGGCGGCGAACCGAAACAGAACCGGTGGAAAGCCTTGAAGCAAATTCCAGCAAGGACAAAGGAATCGGATGAGATGAGCGAGGCTTTGAAGAGGCGGGGTTTCAAGTTTGTTGGGTCGACAATCTGCTATGCCTACATGCAAGCGGTCGGTATGGTCAACGACCATCTCACCCACTGCTTTAGGAACGATGCGGGACGGAAGAGTCGAGGTCCATAACGACTAGGGAGAACCGAGGGGACATGAAGCCAAAGACCGCCTTGGATTGGCTGCTCCAAGAAGACCAACCTTCCGTCCGTTATCTCACGCTCACCCAGCTGCTGGAAAAACACGAGGACGATGGGGAGGTCCAGTCTGCGAAAGGAAAGGTCACGACGCGGGGCTGGGCAGCGACCATTCTCGCGAATCAGAAGGGAGGCGGATGGTGGGTGAGCGACGAGAGCCTGTACCGGCCCAAGTACCTCGCCACGAACTGGATGCTCCTCGTGTTGTCCGATCTAGGACTGACGAGGTCGAATCCTCGCATCGCGAAAGCCTGCAAGTTGTGGATCAACCGATTCGCACAGAAAGATTGGCGTGATAGCGAACTGTGTGTCGTGGGGAACACTTCCCGAGCTCTCGCAAAGTTCGGTTACAAGGATCACCCCAAGGTGAGGAGTGCCTTTGAGTGGCTGGTCGAGAACCAAAAGGAAAATGGCGGCTGGCACTGCTGGGGAAGAAACGGGGTGATAGACGCGTGGGAGGGTATGAGCGCCTTCGCCGTCTATCCAAGGCGGAAGTGGACCGCCGGGATGAAGCGCGCGGTCGAACGAGGAGCTGAGTTCTACTTGGCAAGGCGGTTGCACAAACACGGGGCGCGCTATGGGCCGTGGTACCGCTTCCACTATCCAGTGCACTACTACTACGACATCCTCG
>CAYGBO010000071.1:0-2647 GCA_964348145.1 uncultured Methanomassiliicoccales archaeon | reverse complement strand
CTTCATGACGGCCCTGGGATATGGCGACGATCGGAGGCTTGGCTACGCGCTCTCCCTCCTCAGGGAGAAACGGAGACCTGACGGCACATGGAGCCTCGACGCGATTCATCCGGACCTCGAAGGGTCCGCTGCCCGATGGTACGCGAAAAAACCACCCACACCGTTCGCGCTCGAGAGGACCGGAGAACCTAGCAAGACGATCACTCTGAGCGCGATGCTCATCCTGAAGAGGCTGGGCGATTTGGGGTAGGGCCGCGCGAGACCTAATGCGACTTGCGACGGCGCGAGGGCCCTCCGGGCGACGAGGGGACAAATGGACGAGTCTTGTGGTTCAAATCCCGCGCGGTACACTTCGCCGTAGGCCCGCTGGGCGCCAGCCCTCGCACTGACGAATACATACGATAAGCTTTCGACTGCCTGCCCCATTAGCTTACGATAGATTTGGAGTTCTGGCGAGACAATGGCGGTGCCGAGGGAATACGAATCGGATGTGAGGGTGATTCTCGGACGACGCCGCGACAACGGGGCCGATTTCTGGTCCACCCCAGACGGCCGCATTGGCGTCGGAAGCCCGTTTTCAACTGTGGAATGTGTGTTGATGCTCACAGAGTTGGGCGTGAGTCCCAATTCCCCCGTACTGCGCGGTGCTGCGAAACGGATTCTCGATGGCTGGAGAGAAGACGGGCGTTTCCGCGTAGCTCCACGGGGTGCAATCTATCCTTGCCACACGGCCGGTGCCGCCCGAATCTTGTGTCGCCTGGGTTATGCATCGGACAAGAGGCTCGCGAAGACCTTCGAGTTCCTGCAGGCCTCCCAGGAGGAGGATGGAGGCTGGCGCTGCAATGTATACAAGTTCGGAAGAGGTCCCGAAACAGCCTTCTCGAATCCCGGTCCGACCCTTGATGCCCTCGACGCGCTCCGATTCACGCCGTCTGCCAATCGCAATAAACGGCTCGATGACGCTGGGCAGTTTCTGCTTCGCCACTGGGACACGCGGAAACCACTTGGGCCATGTCAGTTCGGTATTGGTTCTCGGTTCCTTCGCGTCGAGTTCCCGTTCTTTCGCTATAACATCTTTTTCTACGTCTACGTCCTCTCCTTCTATGAATCGGCGAGGCATGACTCAAGGTTCTTGGACGCGGTGGAGATGCTGAAGTCCAAACTCGTCGATGGACGGATCGTTGTCGAACACACAAGACGAGAGCTCTCAGGGTTCCGTTTCTGCGAGAAAGGCAGGCCCAGCAAGCTAGCCACGCGGCGATATCGAGAAGTCCTTTCCAATCTCGATCGCAGCGAAGGATAGTCGGCTATCAGCCTCAGCGACACAGGATGCATTGCTGAACCCGGCACGGAATCCTTGTCGATGAGACCTGAGGTTCAGACCCCACGGGGTCCACCGGGCTCACAGCTCGCGGACACTCTCTGAAGTCACGTTCGCAGGCGAAGGCTCAAGAACGCGCACGGCCAATCCGCCTTCATGGCCGACGAAGTCCCATACATGCTTTACTCAGGAATCCGGGTCCACGAAACGAAGCGTTCATTGAAGTTCTACCGCGCCCTCGGGCTGCGACCCGTCATGCGAGGAAAGATGAAAATGGAGGACGGAGGCACGTGGATATGGCTCAAGGGTCCCGAATCGCCACAGGTGCTTGAGCTGAACTACTACCCATCAGGGAACAGATTCTACGAGCCCTACCGTCGCGGGAGTGAGATGGATCACGTTGGCTTCTCGGTCCGTGACGTGAAGCCGATCCTTGAGAAACTCCGGCAGGTCGGCGTCAAAGCTCCCGTGGCAGAATTCGATCAGGGAAACATCCGGTTGACGTTCATCGAAGACCCTGATGGCATCTGGATCGAATTCCTGAGCTACAACGAGAGGGGAAGAAAACGTCGGAAGGGGCGTCCTATCGTTTGAGAAGGACTGCGGCCCGAGGTCGGCGGCTTGAATCCCACCCGGTCCGCTCCTCGAGACGTCGCCTCGAGTGGTTTCAATCGCCCAGTCTGCCCATTGAGTCCCCTCTCGACACCCGAAATCTTTCGCACCCCTCGAGGATTCGACGTTCCTATTGAGAGGGTGCTTGCTCGAATGCTTTGCGCGTCCATTCCTCGCTGCTTCGAGTACTCCCGCCCTAGCCTGTGGAGATGGAAATTCTGAGGGTAAGGGCTTGGGCAAGCGAGCTGGAGCGGGACCAGCGTTCGCCGGGAATTCGCTGCCGAGAGGAACAGGACACGGACGGGAGGCCGTGTCTTGACAGCGACTTCGTGACTTCCCGGATCCGGGCGGAACGGGCTCGGCGGGTCATGTACCGATCCTGTTGAAATCGCGCGGGCCAGGCCAAGAGCTAAAGGACCGGGACGCTTGGAGATTCGTCGAAGGTGATCGTCGGATGGCAAGTCGCGAGAGACGGGAGACAACCACCCTCGGGGGAGGATGCTTCTGGTGCCTGCAGCCTGTATTCGAGGAGTTACGCGGAGTCGACGAAGTGGTCTGCGGGTACTCCGGAGGCCATGTTCCCAATCCGACCTACAAGCAAGTGTGCACGGACACCACAGGGCACGCGGAGGTCGTCCAGATCACGTTCGATCCCAGCATTGTATCCTTCGAAGATCTCCTCAGGGTCTTCTTTGGAATTCACGATCCTACAAC
>CAYGBO010000070.1:0-7800 GCA_964348145.1 uncultured Methanomassiliicoccales archaeon | reverse complement strand
AGGGCCTAAACAGCACCAGATCCCATGATCCGAACGCCGTCGTCTGGACTCGATTGAATCAAAGGGTCCGGTGAAAACCCCCCTGGCGTGAATGTCCGCTTGGCAGGTGAGCGGAGTTGAGAGACCCAAAGAACATAGGTCCGATACTCCTTTCCAAAGCCGTGACGGATGCCCTCGCGGATTCGTTGCGTGAAGAGATCGGATGCGATCTCAGCGCGGCCGAGCGCCTCGCCGCGCGCGCTCGGGAGCTCGTGCCGCGGATCGCCGGGGGCGCAGACGACCGCGACGAAGACCTTGTGCACCGCCTCCGCGATCCTAGCGTGTTCGGCGGAATCGTGGAGAGTCTGCTCGAAGCAAGGGATCTGACGGAGGCCGAACGGATCTCCCTCGTGGAGCACGCCTTCGATCTGCTTCCGTTGCCTCGGAGCGAAGGGGACGTCATCTTGGTCGGGGCTCGGGCCCCTCGTCACCTCCTGCTCCTCGCCTCCTTCCTCATGACCCGAGACGCATTCTCCGTCCTCCATTTCCTGCACCTCGTGTACGCGGTCTTCCTAGACCGAAGCCTCGTGACGAACGTCGATCGAGCCCCCCGGTCCTCCGTGCTGTCTCGCGTCGTGGCCGATGCCGAGGCTTCCGAGAACTTGCGGGTCCTGTACGCATGCCTCCATCTCTCCTCCATCCCTGAGACCGAGGCCCGCGTCGAGCTTCGGGCCCTCCTCAAATCCCAACCCGTGCCCGCATCCACCCGGAGGCTCCTCGCGACGGTTGTCGCCGCCGAGGACGGGGGGATCACGGCCCTCGCCGAAATCGCCCGCGCAGAGGGCCTCCTTCCTGCAGGGGCGAAAGATCCTCGCGAGCCGGCCGTCCTCGCGAACATCCCCCGGATGTCCGACCGGCTCAGTACCCTGGGTCGGCGGTGGCTGGGGCGGAGCGGCGGCGGATAGCCCAGCCGAACTCGAACAGCCTCTTCTCTCGTCGGTCACGTTCGGAGCCGGGGCAGGAACCGCCCGGTCCGCATCACATAGGCTCCGTAGGCCTCCCCGAACCCGGCGGGCGATGCGAGAAGGCGTTCCTCCTTCCGTGCGCGGTAGTTCGCGATGATCACGATGAGGACTGCGATGGCAGCGAGGGGGAGGCTCAGGAAGAGGAGCGCCTCACCGATCGCGATGGCCATCGCGCCCGCGTACGTGGGATGGCGAATCCGGCCGTAGGGTCCCTCCTGGACGAGACGATGGTCCGTCGCGACGGCAATCTGGACGACCATGAAGCGGCCCAGGACCCGTCCGCTCCATACGACGAGGAGGCCTCCGACGGCCCATACCGCGAGGCCGATCCCCTGGACGTAGGTGTCGAAGGGAAAGGCGATGTTGAGGTTCGTCTCGTAGACGAGACTCGGGACCAAGGCCGCTGCGAACGGGAAGGCGACGGGGAGGAAGGTCAGGATGGGCCAAACAACCTGGAGGACCGCCGGCGGGTTGTCCTCCGCTCGAAACTCGGGGTGGCGACCCCCGCACGTGTGGCCCCTGCGGAACCCAAGGACCACGCCGGCGACAGTGGAGGCGGCCATGAAGGCGGCGAGGACGCGGACGGTCGCGGCGTCAAGCACGGAGCTCGGCATACCAACGCTCGTGTATAGGGGTTCGCTCCTGGATGCACCCGCCGGTTCCCGCGGCCGGCGAGGGACCTGCCATGAAGGCCGAATCCCTGGGGACCCTGGACTTTGAGTCTCCTGTTATCGGAACGTCGGCTGTGTGGGTCGGAAGAGCGGACGGTCGCCTTGGTGACCCCGACTGCCCCGTCACTTCTCACGGATCTGCTCGAGCCCGTAGCTGCCCGGCACGATCGCCGCCTTCTTCGCGACGAAGTAGTACGGCAGGGCGAGGATCAGGACGAGCCCACCGATCACGATGCCGGCGAGGAGCACGACGAACACGAGGAGTCCGAGGAACAGGAGGAGGATCTCCAGAAGGCCGGTGACGAGCAGGAGGACGAGCCCCACGCCAAGCAGGAGGAGGAACGCAAGGGCCACGAGGCCGGCTTTCATAACGATTCCCCCTACGGCCGGAACGTGAAGGACGGCCCGCCGCTCGTCTGCTTCGGCAGGAACGGCGCGAGAGCCATTGCGAGCTTCCCGACGGTCATGGACTGAAGGAGGACCTTCCCGGGACCCGTGAGGGTCGTCACGAAGAGCCCTTCCCCGCCGAAGAAGGCGGTCTTGATCCCGCCCACGGTCTGGATGTCGTACGCGACGGTGCTCTCCCACCCGACGACGTGGCCCGAGCTGATCTTGAGGGTCTGCCCCGGCGCGAGGTTGAATTCCGTGAGGTCGCCGGGCGCGTGGACGAAGACGTTTCCCTCGCCCCAGTAGCGCTGGAGGATGAGCCCCTCGCCGCCGAAGAGGGCCGCCCCGAGCCGCTTCTGGAATGCGATGTCCATCTCCACCTGGCTTTCCGCGCAGAGGAAGGCGTCCTTCTGGAAGATCCACTGCTTCCCCCCGCGCAGGTCGATCCCCGTGATCTTCCCGGGCACGCGGCCCGCGAAGGCCGCGACGCCGGGCCCTCCCTGGGCGGCGAACTCCGTGACGAAGAAGGATTCACCGCTGACGACGCGCTTGAGTCCCTTCAGGAGCCCGCCTCGCGCCCGGGCGCTCATGCCGACGTTCCCGCTCATGTAGACCATCGCGCCCGCCTCGGCCCAGGCCATCTCGCCCGGGTTGAATTCGAGGTGGACAAACTGGAGATTGTCCCCCGTGATGTTGTACTTCATCGAAACCCCCCGGGGAAGTCATCCGGTCTCGCCGCTAAAAGGCTTGTGCGGTCCGTGGATCGGTGGACGCATCCCCCCGGACTGCGTGATATGGCCTCAGTACGCGGGGGGTGTCCACGGAGGACCCGGCAGGGGCTATGTCGGCCTGCCGCAGCAGATGGAGGGACGCTCTTCGCGACGTCAGGGCTGCGGTCCCTGCTCCCAGAGCCCCTGGACCACGTCCCCGGGGGCGCGGATGATTGCGAGCCAGCCCCTCGTCCCCACGGCCTGCTTCGGGATGAGGATCTTCCCTCCGGAGCGCTCGACCTTTGTCAGGCTCGCGTCGATCGAGTCGACGAGGAGGTAGTTCAGGGTCCCGGGCGTCTCCGCCTCCTCGGGCTTCCTCAGGCCGCCGCTCGGTGGGCCGGGCGTCTCGAACATGATGTAGTTCATCTCCGGCATGTCCTGGAACGTCCAACCGAACACCTCCTTGTAGAAGGCCTTCGTCCTCTCAGGTTCCTTTGTCAGCAGCTCGACGTGCACTAGGCTTCCTTCCTTCGGTTTTTCCTCTGGCATCCTTCATCTCTCCGTTCTAGCATCTTCGCCTCGACGGTCTCCCCTCGCGCGTCCGGCCGCGTAGTGGCCCGGATCGTGGACGACTTGGAGCTGGTTCCCGTCGGGGTCCAGGAAGTCGGCCAGGCGCCCACCCCACGGGGCCATCATGGGCTCCGTGGTGAAGCGCACGCCGTGGTCCTTCAACCGCCGGCAGAAGGCGTCGAAGTCGTCCGCCTCGAGGACGATCCCGGTCCATCGGGCCTCCGCCCCGTCCTTCCCGAGATCCTTGCGCAGGCTCAGCCCGATCTTCGTGAGAGGCTCGTCGGGCCCGACTTCCATCCAGTCGAAGGACCGGGCATCCAGCCGGACGGGGAGCCCGAGGAGGTCGCGGTAGAAGGCGAGGGCCTTCTCGAAGTCTGACACGGGCACAACCGTCACCCACACCCTCGTCGCCTTCCCTTTGTCTTCGGCGTCCAAGGTTCTCCCCCTCTCCGTACGACCCGCCGTCTCGCTCAGGGTCCCGCCCCATGACGTCCATCGCTTATAGAGTTGTCAGCCACCCTGGCGAGGGCGCGGACGCCTCCCTTTCCAGCCTTGGTGCAAGGGTTCCGGCGAATATCTTTCCTTGCGCAGGAGAATGCAGCGAGGCTATGTCCCTTCGCGGCCGCCGGGGCGCTCTCACCGCAGCCCGGATTCGGGATCTCACCTCCGACTCCTTCGACGAGACGCTCCGAGAGGCGCGTCTCCTCTTCGTGGACTTCTGGGCCGCCTGGTGTCGCCCTTGCCGGGCCATGGCTCCCGTGATCCGCTCCCTCGCGCGCACATTTCCCGACCGGGTCGTGTTCGCGAGGGTGGACACGGAATCCGAGGGGGAACTGTCCCGTCGCTTCCGCGTCCGCTCGATCCCGACATATATCCTATTCAAAAACGCACGGGTCGTCGAGCGGTTCTCCGGCGTCGCCTCCCGGGATCGCCTCGCGCGGAAGATCGAGAAGTGGATGTGAGACGCTCAGTATTCGGTCAGGCTGTGGCGTCCTCCGCCCCGATCCCCACGGGCGGGACGGCGCTGCTCGGCCAGAAACAGCCGCTCCTCGGCCAAGGCGGACGCCTCCCTCCGATCGATGGGAAGTCCCTCGGAGACGCCGAGTTCGCGGATGATCGCGTCGGTCTCCACGGGGTACCGGCTCATCAGGTTCCCCAGGGACAGGGAGCCTACGAGGCCTAGGGAAGGTCCGGACAGAAGCCGTTCCAGTTCGAGGAGGTCCAGGGCATAGCCCTCGTCGGGTCCATACGGTCGGTCCGCAATCGTCCGATGCACGAAGATCGTCCGCGGCCTTGGCTCCAGCATCCCGGTCAACCGCCCGTGGAAGGGTTCGCACCCTCTCCCGACGATAAAGCCTTTGCCGCGCACCCTCACGTCGCCTGCCGAGGTTGTCGTCGTTTGCCGATGGACCCCTCCGCCGGGACGTCGGAGGGGTCGCCCGGCGAGCGGATCGGAGCCCTTCCGGGCTCCCACTCCCTGCATTGATTTTGTCAGCGGAATGTTTAAGGTGGAATCCTTCCCGTCCGATGCCAATCTCGGACCCCACCGGTCCGGAGGGATGACCGCATGGCTCCCCCCACTTTGTCAAGAAAACGCCCTCTCTTGTATCCGATCGCCGTGCTCACGGCGCTCGTCGCCGGCCTGCTGCTCGTTCAGCTCGCGGCCCCCGCCCTGGCCTCCGGGCCGAATGGGACGATCAAGGGCTACGTGACGGATGACTCCACGGGCCTCCCGATCGCAAATGCCTTCGTCCGGTTCGAGGCCGGAAACCTACCCTGGGTCTACGAGCTGTCCTCGAACGCCTCGGGCTACTACGAAATCTCCGTGGTGCCCCAGCGCTACAACATGATCGTCGCCCATGAAGGCTACCAGTTCTACTTCGAGGAGGCTCGCGTGGGATCCCTCG
Source organism: uncultured Methanomassiliicoccales archaeon (assembly GCA_964348145.1). Classification (GTDB taxonomy): domain Archaea; phylum Thermoplasmatota; class Thermoplasmata; order RBG-16-68-12; family RBG-16-68-12; genus RBG-16-68-12. Next base: position 2,551 of record CAYGBO010000070.1, on the reverse strand, counting down.
AGACCCTCTGGGCGAACGCCTCGTTGACTCCGGCGAGCCCCCGGACGGGGGCCGTCCTCGGCTACGTGACGGACGCCATGACGAGCGCGCCGGTCACGGTGGGTCGCGTCGTGGCCGTCGAGAACGTCTCGTTGCCGACCGCGATCGCCTACGTGAACCTCAGCTACCTCGATGCCTCGGGCTACTATGAGGTCGGCGTCGTGCCAGGGGAGTACCAGGTGTTCACGGACAGCACCCTCGGGTACGCCTCGAACATGACCGTCGTCACGGTGGGAGACGGCGAACTGGTGTGGGTGAACTTCACCCTCCTTCCGAATCCCGTGGATGCCTGGATCAATGGCACCGTGTACGATGGGAGCACATTCGTGCCCCTGGCGGGCGCCACGGTCGACGTCGAGGTGGACGACCTCAACCTCCCCGGCGTAACCACGAATGCGACCGGATGGTACGAGATCCCCGTCCCGGCGGGGTCCGCGACGATTACCGCGAACATGCTCGGCTACGGGCCGGACACCCAGAACCCCGACGTATTCCCCGGGACGATCATCACGGGCCTGCCGGTCCCCAACGCGACCGTGGACGCACGGGACTGGCAGGGATATTACGAGAAGTCTCTCACGAACGCTAGCGGGTACTACCAGATCCCCGTCCCGGACGGATGGTTCGACATGGAGGCCCGCTCGGATGGCTACGGGAGTGCCTTCAACGGAGCCTTCGTGGGCGTCGGTCAGGTCGTCTGGGTGAACTTCACCCTGTGGCCTCTGACCGCGACCGTCCAAGGGTATCTCCTGGACGCCTCGAACGGCACCGCCTTGCCCTCCATGTCGGTCGCGGCCTTCGACTTCGCGACGGGCTTCAATACCTTTGGCGTGTCGAACGATACAGGATTCTACTCCCTCGCGGTGATCGAGAGCGGCGCGCTCATTGTCATCGTGCCGGCGGCGGGCGACTACGCGGGTGGATTCGTCATCACAAGCACGACGAGCGGGCAGGTCTCCTGGGTCAATGTATCCGTCCTGCCCCTGAACGCGACGATTCGCGTCCAGGTGACGGACGCGCTCACGGGCGCCCCCATCTCGGGCGCGTTCGTGAACGTGCAATGGGGCATGACGTACAGCGCGTTTGAGATGACGAATGGCTCAGGGGCTGCGGATCTCCGGTCCCCCGCGACAACGGACGTCATGCTGGACGTCTCGGCCCTCGGGTACTACGGCTACTCGGCCGTCCTCACCGTCGCGCCGGGTCTCAACGTACTCAACATCACGCTCTATCCTGTCCTCCCCTTCGACGTGTGGGTCCGCGGGTACATCACGGACCAGGGGACGGGGGCGCCCATCTTCGGAGCGAACGTGGAGGCGTCCGGCTACGACGGCGTGACCTCCACCGCGATCACGGACTTCTCGGGCTACTACGACATGTTGATCGTCGCTCAGCCGCAGGTCATCCGCGCGACGGCGTGGGGCTATACAGCGAACGAGACGGCGGTGAATCCCAGCTCGGGCCAGACCGTCTGGGTGAACATGACTCTGGAGTCCGATCCGATCCCACCCGAGTTCCTCAGCTTCACGGCCACGCCCGACGTGAACGTGAGCACGGCGAACCCCACGTCCATCGTCGCGGAAGTCCTCGAGAAGAGCCTGGAGACGAGCTCGATGTGGACGCTGAAGCTGCTGGGCCTCAACGGATCCGTCGGGACCTTCCTCCAGCTCGCCAACGTTGACCCCGCGGATCTCAACGTGACCCAGCCCTCCCCCGGACAGTACAACATCTCGACCGTATGGTCGGCCCGGACGCCCGGCGGCTGGATCCAGGGCGCCACGACGTCCGAGTGGTGGCCCGCGATGTCCGGCCCCATCTCCTCGATCTGGGCCGTGATGGGATACTGGGACAATGGCACGATCCCGACGCCCGACGGTGCGATGGCGCTCTTCGACGCGGTGTCGAACAACCTCGTGCTCCTCCAGACCTTCACCTATGGACCCATCTCGCCGGCGCAGCAGCCCAATTCGACCTTTGCCCCCGTGGGCTGGGCCCTCGACATCAACATGACGACGGGTTCGATCGTAGGCTTCTCGACGACCCAGGGATCCAACTTCACCCTGTCCGAGATTTCCTTCGCCTTCGACGATGTCGTCCCTTCGGGGCTCTATGGAGCGTGGATCGATCTTCAGGACAGCGCGGGGAACTGGAACGGCACCTCGACCTTTTTCGAGGTCGACAACGACCCGCCCGTCGCAGACGCGAACGGTCCCTACACCGTCACGGCGGGTCTGCCGGTGACCTTCGACGGCAGCGCGTCCACGGACAACGTGGGGGTTGTGAACTACACGTGGACCTTCACGGACGGCACGCCCCAGACCCTGTACGGCATTTCGCCCTCCTACACGTTCCTCTCGGCAGGGACCTATGCGGTGACCCTGACGGTCCGGGACGGCGCCGGGAACCTCGGCACGGACTCGGTCAACGTCACCGTGAACCCCGACGTCACGTCCCCCGTCGCGGACGCGGGACCGGACCAGACCGTGGACGAGGACACGTTGGTTACCGTCGA
>CAYGBO010000069.1:496-9054 GCA_964348145.1 uncultured Methanomassiliicoccales archaeon | reverse complement strand
ACGGATCCGAAGCGACCGTCACTCGGATTACGGCCGACGAGGACGTGCGACGGCAACTCTACTCCATGGGCCTCCTGTCCGGCGCGAGGGTCCGCGTCCTGCGGCGGGTTCCTCTCGGCGGCGCACTTCTCGTGTCCGTTGGCACGTCGCAATACGCCCTCGGCCTTGAGATCGCAAAGCGGGTTCAGGTCGCCTCGAGGTGAGAGGACGACCTCCTGCCACACGCATCCTCCCCCTCGTGAAGGACCGGCGGATCTCACGGTCCTCCTTGCGGGAAATCCCAACGTCGGGAAGTCGAGTGTATTCAACCGCCTCACTCGATCGCGAGTGGAAACCGCGAACTACCCCGGCACAACCGTGGACGTCGCCGCAGGGGAATGCGAGTCATCGGGGAAGCAGATCCTGTTGTTGGACCTGCCGGGGGCGTACTCTGTCCTGCCGACCACGGAGGATCAGCGGATTGCCCGGGATGCCCTCGTGGAGGGTCGTCCCGATGCGATCATCGTGGTGGTGGACACCACGAACCTCGCGAGGAATCTGTATCTCGTGCTGAGCATCCTCGACTTGGGCCTCCCTGTCGTGCTCGCGGCGAACCTCGTCGACGAGGCGGAGAAGAAGGGTCTGTTCCTAGACGCTTACCGACTTTCGGAGCGACTCGACGTGCCCGTGGTGCCGACCGTGGCGACGAAAGGGCAGGGTCTCCACGTTCTCCTTCCGGAGGCGGCAAGGGTGGCCGCACGGGGGCCCCTGGAGCGCCCGTGGTACGGGGAGACGGTGGAGTCGGAGGTCATGGAGGTCGCGAAGGCCCTTCCGGCAGAAGGGATCCCGGCGAAGCTGAGCCGTCGCGCGGCGGCGCTCCTGCTCCTCGAGGGTGACACGCGTATCGCGGACGGCCTGGTGGGAACGGGAATGGAAGGGCATGCGGGTCGCCTCGCGGAGCCCATCGCACAGGCGCGCCACGGTCTCGCCGCGGACATCGCTCGGGAGTGCCTGCGGTCGGCGGACGCGGAGCCCACCTTCGCGGACCGTGCGTGGAACCGCGTGACGTCACCCATCGTCGGCATGGCCCTCTTGGCCTTCGTGCTCCTTGGGATCTTCGCCTTCGTATTCTTCGTGGGAGGATACCTCGCCACCGCCTTCACGGAAGTCTGGGGAGCCGTCGCGTCCCCGGGGATCGACGGAGTCTTCCTTGCCCTCGCGGGGGACACGTCGGTTGCCCAGGTTCTGATCTGGGGGTTTGACGAAGGCATCGGCGCGGCGTTGGCCGTCGGGATCCCTTACGTCCTAACGTTCTACTTCGTCCTCGCCCTCCTCGAGGATTCCGGCTACCTGAACGCAGCGGCGTTCCTGAGCGACCGAACGATGCATCGCTTCGGGTTGCACGGCCGCGCCGTGATCCCGATCGTCGCGGGACTCGGCTGCAACGTGCCTGCGATCATGGGCACGAGGGTCCTCGCGACGCGCCGGGAGCGAGTCTTGGCATCGACCTTGATCACCCTCGTCCCGTGCAGTGCCCGCAGCGCGGTGATCTTCGGCGCCGTCGGGTTCTTCGTGGGGTTCATCCCCGCCTTGCTCGTCTTCGGGGTCCAGCTCGCGGTGATCGTCGTCGTGGGGACCCTCCTGAACCGCGTCGTCCCGGGGCGCTCCACGGGGCTCGTCATGGAGGTGTTCCCCCTCCGCAGGCCTTCCCTTCCCAACGTAGGCAGGAAGACGTGGTGGCGGTTCGAGTCCTACCTGACCCTCGCGCTCCCGATTGTCGTCGTCGGGAGCTTGGTCCTAGGCGCCCTCTACGAGACGGGTGCGATGTGGGTCTTGAGCGACCCCCTCGCGCCCGTTCTCTCCGGCTGGCTCGGACTGCCCTCCGTCGCGGGGCTCGCACTCATCTTCGCGATCCTGCGGAAAGAACTCGCCCTCCAGCTCCTCGTCGCCCTCGCCTCCGTGGAGATCGGTACCGGCGCCCTCAGCCTGAACGCCTTCATGACGCCCATCCAACTCGTCGTGTTTGCCATTGTCGCGACGATCTATGTTCCATGCATCGCAACGGTCGCGGCCCTCGCGCGGGAGCTTGGATGGAGAGCTTCCTTGGAGATCGCTGCGTTCACCGTGGGCCTCGCCGTTCTTGTCGGAGGGGTTGCCTACCGCCTCCTCCTGCTCGCGTGAGGGTCAGATCGGCGTGACGATGAGGAATCGAAGGGAACCCTTTCCCCGTTGGACGAATTCATGCTCCTCGCCAGGCTGGACGAGGAGGACCACGCCCGGGCGAAGACTGATCTTTCTGCCGTTTACGATTGCGACGCCACGTCCCTCGGTCACGAAGAGCTGGTGGTCCCATGCATGGACATGCTTCGCGGAGTATCCGCCGCGGCCGAAGGTGAGTTCGTGCATGGCGGTCCTGCGGGCGCCGTCCTCCCGCCCGATAAGCTGCCGCATGCGCACGTTGTGACTGCCTTCTTCGAGAAATCGCATCGAAGCGGCGCCGCGCACATTCGTCACATACATTGCAGGGCGGATGGGATGGACGCAACGCCATTAAGCTTTGTGGGCTACCGGGGTCCGTTTTGCCTCGTAGGAGGTCGGATCTTCATGGCCGACCTCCTCGAAGGCCGCGCGGCGTTCCAGGCACGAAGGGCAGGCACCGCAGTGAATGTCGCGGTCCCAGTAGCAGGACCAGGTGAGATCGAGCGGAACGCCCATGTCGAGGCCCGTTCGCACGATTTCTGCCTTGGATCTGCCGCTGAAAGGGACGACTGCCTGAACGGGCGAACGCTCGTATGTCAGGAGGCCAAGTCGTAGGATGCTGTTGATGAAGTTGAAGAACTTAGGTGACGAGTCGGGGAAGTGACGTGGATCCATCTCGTTGTGCCCGCCCACAATGTACCGCGCCCCGTCCCGTTCCGCATAGTACGCCGCGAGGCCGTAGAAAATTAGGTTGCGGGCCGGGATGTAGCTCTCCGGCGCCTCGAGGAGGACTCGATTCGGAATGCCCTCCTTCTTGAGGTCGTCGACCTCCTTGAGGAATGGTAGGCTAACGCGGCGAACCGGCCCCAGTTCCGCACGGGCCACGAGAGCCTCAACTGCGACCTGTTCGCACTTTGGCCGGGCAAAGTAATCAAAGGTCAGCGGATGGACTCGCCAACCCTGCCGCTTGGCCCACGAAAGGGCCACCGCGGAATCGATGCCTCCGGACAGAAGCACGATCGCTTGCCCTTCACCGTTCAACGGGATCTCTCCGGTACTCCCATCCCTCTCGCATGCCGGCGGCACGCGCCGGCTGTTTAAAGCCTTTCGCGTCACGAAAGCGCGGAGACGCATCGTCGACCGGGCCTCGGAGGGAATGAGCGATCTTCCCTCTCCCGCTCGCCCGCCCTCCTTGCGTCAAACCGGTTCCCGCGAACCCTCACCCTTGAACAGCCCGACGGGACGCGAATCGAAACTAGAGGGCCACTATTCATAAATCCGAGTCAGGCATTCCCTTTGAACTGGCTCGCTATGGAAGCTGCGCAGTCGCCCCACGACGCGCGATCCAGAATCTCCCGACGCTCGTTCCTCAAGTACGGAGCGATTGGCGGGCTCGCCGCCTTCGGCGCAGCATCCGCGTACGTATATCCGTCGGGATGGAAAAGGTGGATCGAATACGGGCAGAAGCCCTGGGAGCTCGCCCGCGGGGTCGTCGACTACGACCTTCTGAAGAAGTACCAGTACGGTCCAAGCGAACTTGGATTTGAGAACGACATCCGGAACAGCCCGCCGGAGGCGCGCATCCTGAACGTCGCACAGTGGTACGACTACTGGCCTGGGAAGGTCCTCCTGGACTTCGGGGTGTACATGCAAAAGCGATGGGGTCTCCGTGGCGTACAGGTGAGCTGGACGTCGAACGTATACACGGCGAACGAGGAACTTTTCACCTGGGTCACGCAGACAGGACGCAGGTTCGACCTGATGTTCCCGACGAACTACAACGTCGAGGCCCTCGAGAAGGCGGGTCATCTCGTGAACCTGAACAAGGACTGGCTGCCGAACTACGCGAACATCTTCGGGACGGTGCCGCCGCCGGGAGAGATCCCACCTGACCGGGACGAGACATACTTCGAGCAGCATCCGGAGTCCCCGCCCCTCCCATATCAGCCGTCGTACCCGATCTACCCGAACGGCTACAACAACACGGCAGGGGTGGACTTCCGGGATCCGATGTTGAACGGGTATGCCTATCGGATGAATCGGAACACGTACGCGATCCCGCGTGGGGCGGAATACTTCACGTGGGACGAGAAGAACAGCGCGGTCGCCGTCGCGTATCACTGGGGGACGACGGGCATTGGCTACCGGACAGACGTGTTCGATCGGGCGGATCTGGAGCAGCTTGGTTGGGAGGTTTTCGAGCTGCCGTCATACACGAATTCGCGCGGCGAGACATACGATCTCCGTGGGAAAAAAATGCTGCTAGACGACATGCGCGAAGTGTTCACGGCCGCACTGAAGGCCGTTGGCTGGAAGCGTCAGGATGAAGATCCAGGCATCCCCCTTCCCACTGCCGTTCCCGGTGCCAACGGGGACTATCAGTGGTCGTCGAACGAGACGGCCGAAGAGAAGCTGTCCAGCGCCGCAGACTGGCTTCGATCACTTCCCGGTATGTGGGGATTCAACACGCCCCAGCAGGGGCCTTGGCTCGTGAGCAGAACGATGCTCGTTGACATGGCGTGGAACGGGGACATCATGTACGCGATTCGCCCGAATTCGAACCAGCACCTCCCCGTTGACTACGTCGTTCCGAAACAGGGCGGAGCGCGATGGCTCGACAATTCCGCGATCCATCGAGAGAGCGACAAGATCTGGCTGTGCCACGAGTTCATGAACTATCTGCTCGACCCGCAGGTGGGTGTGACCCTCGCGCAATGGAATCTCTATGCCACGCCTCACTGTTGGACCTTCGAGCTTCTCCAGAACGACCCAACGAACACGTTCGTGGGCCGGTATCCCGACGGCTCACCGTACGCGTGGAACCAAACCTGGGAGGACGTCCTTTACTCCGATATCGCAGTCGGGTACGATGGGCCTCCAATCCTGGAACGCTCGGAGTACCAGCGAGACGTCGGCGTGAAGGACACCCTGCGGTACTTCTCTCAATGGCGCCACGTCAAGTTCTGATTCGCCCTTGATTGGGCGCGGCGTCTCCCTGGGCCTAGTGGACCTGCGCGGAATCATCTCTCGTAGGGAGAAGCGCGTCTCATCCGCCCGGTTCGATCGGCCGTTCCGGTCCATCGCGGTCCTCGTAACCCTTGTCCGAGCCCCGATTGCGTCGCCTCCTAGGTGCACGGTGATCGATCGGGCGCCCCTCCGCCTCACGTACATCGGCCGTTCCACGGACGACTTCGCCGGGTCCGGAGATGCGAGAGGCATGTTGGGAGGTACATGTCCCGCTGAGCGCGATCCCTCGGAGAACTAGGGACTGCTCAGATCACCGGAGGCGGAGGGACGAAGAAGGGTTCCCATAACACGCCGAGTTCGTCCTCCATGCCCTCCAGAGGCTCGCCGTCCCATTCGAGGAGTCGCGTTCCATACCGGTCGACGAGGCACGCGGCGAGATGCCTCAGCCGGTGTAAGATATGCTCCGTGTCGCCTCGCCCGACGACAACCGCGATCAAGAAACCCCGCTCGTTGTACATGACGAACCTGTGCTCGCCGAGCTGGATCTCCTGGACCTCACCATCCTTCTCCGTGAATGCCTCGCGGACGAAGTTCGAAACGACGGAAATCATCCCGCCCACGACATCTCGATCCTTGTCGCTCAGCAGGCTCTTGGATAGGTGCTTCACGAGGAGGCCGCTCGGGGCGATGACGAACACCTCCTCGATGTCAGGCTCCTGAGGAGTGCCCTGGTCGACATCAATCGGGGGAGGAGGCGGAACGGCTTCCACGCGCCGGACGACTGTGGTTGGCGAGGGTTGACGCACGATGCCAGTTTTCTTGGCGACGCGGATGTGCCACATCTCCGAAGCGCTCCAGGCGAGAGCGAGACCCATGCCCAGGGCGAGGAACCAGGCCGCGAGCGGTCCCCAGGTCAACGTCATGCTCGATCCGCCCTGCGTGAACAGGAACTGTCCTCGAAAGTCCGGGATGGGCTGTCCATTGGGGTTGGGCAGGTCGCCCGCAGCCGTTGGAATTGCGAAGACAAAGTTCACGCTCACGTAGAGCATCATCACACAACCGCCGAGGAATGTGAGGCCCGCGGGGAGGCCGCGCAACTTCCGTGTCGCCGTTGCGACGGAAAGGCCCAGGCCGCCTAGCGCGACGAGGGCAGAAAGCACAACCCAGCGCGCGAAGTCAATGAACAACGCGGACATCCGGGGCTGATTCGGCAGATCGTAGTAGGTGAAGGACTCATCCGTTACCACCTGGCCTGTCGTCGCATTCTCGATCGTGTGCTGGACGCCGAACAGCCCGTAGGACCACAACTCGGTCTCCGTGGGGCCTGTGAGCCGCCATTCCCACATCGGCTGGCCCGCGACGAGGAGGGCCAGAACGAGGACCACGGCGGCCGAGCCGACGCCCGACCAGGCGGACATATTCGGAAAGGACGGGCCGAGCGTTAAAGAGGCCTACCATGCCGTTATCGGCCGCGAGAACCGACTATCGGTCGCGATAACGAATCCCTTCTGCCTGCGCCGGAAAAGGTCCTCTCCACCCGGGATCGCGGGGCCCCCTCCTCCGTGCATTGAAACGCGTGACGGAGGGCAGAGGGCCATCCCGACGGCCGAGGCAGGAGGATGAGGAGGTTCCCCTGTCAGCGACGGTCCAAGACCGCGATGTAATCCCCCGTCGCGTAACCGTCTTCCATGATGACCCGCGTGAGTTCCCATCCTGTCTTGTCCGCGATGCGCGCAAGATCCTCCGGCGAGAGGAGGAGAAGGTCGAACCAGTCTCCCTTTCGACGCCGGTACCGGACTCGGAGGGTCAGTAGACCGGGTGGTCGGCCACGCCGGAGGTTCCGCTTCACATAGGGCAGGTGGTCGCGGGACCACGTTCCCGGGATACGCGTGTGCCCGACGATCCGACCGCGCCGGCTCGTGATGTCCCTCAAGTTCCGCAGGAAGCGGCGCATCCGCGGGAGGTCTCCCGCGAGGCCCAGGTTGTTCCCCATGAGGAGGATCGTGTCGAAGGAACCGAGTCCTCGGGGCAGGCGCTGGACGCTGCCGGGATACACGTCCCGGACACCGCGGACGCGCGCGAGGGCGCACTGCGTGGGCGAAGGGTCGATTCCGACCACGCGACGACCCCGTTTCTGTAAGTAGAGGGCGTGCCTTCCCGGACCGCACCCCACGTCGAGAACGCGGCCCCGGACCTCCTTCATCGCTGCCCGCTCGATCTTCGGCCATTGCCGAGGGGATCGGAAGTACAAGGACACGTCGGACCGGCTTCGGTATCCATCGTCCCGCTCGACTTCCACGATGACCTTCTTTCCGAGCCACACATCGAGAATCGCCTGGGCGTAGAGTTCGAAGGACGATCCGGGCGACGGACGATCGGAGGCCCGAGACATGGCTGGCAGGCGCGCATGCGACGCCTGGCTACATGGTCTTTCCGGCCGGTACAGCTACAACATGACCGCACCCCGGCAAACCTTATCCCTTCTCGCGCCTTCCGCTCTCGGGACCTCGATGCCACGGATGCGCAAGGAGTCCAAGTTCGAGGTGTTCGGACAGGAGATGCTTGAAAAAGTCGTCGCGAAGAGCGGCAGCTCCGGTCGGGTCTACCTCCCGCCCGACTGGATCGGCAAGCGGGTCAAGGTCATCCGGGTGGACTGAGCTCCCGATGGTGGACATCCTCAAGCCTTCGGACGTCGCCGCGTGCGCCCGATGCGGCAGCGGTCGCGTGCACCCGAAGCTCCTCGTGATGGGCCCCATTGCCGGGATTGACAGCGATAGCCGTTCCTTCATCTGCGAAACGTGTCACTATGAAGGCCTCCCGGTCATGTTTGATACGGAAGAGGGTCGTTCCCGGTTCGAGGCTGAAAAGAGGGGGATCTCGGCGTCTCCCGGGCCCAAGCGCCGCGAGGGCGTCGAATCGATTCCGATCCTACCCGTGCTGACCCAGCCTCTGCTCGACCTGAAGGTCCTGGATCTCATTCCCGTGCGCCTCGCCTCGATCGTGGGCATTCGGTGGGACGGTGAACGGATCGTGCCGAACCCCTACCGGGCCCCCTTTCAGGAATACTGGGACGCCGTCGGGGGGTCGAGGTACAACGCATCCCGCGTATTCATGCTCGACCTGACGGGCATCAACCGGGCGAACCCGAACTTCGACGTGCTCCGGCATCTCGTGAAGCGGTGCGACGTCTGGCTCGACCTTGGTGCTCGGGAGCCTGGCGAGGTCATGGACGGATACATGCTCGACGTGGAACGGGTCGTCGCCGGTTCCAAGACGCTCGCCTCCCTCGAAGACTACTCGGATCTTTACTCCCTCTCCGCCGAAATCCTGCCCTGCCTGGACTGGGAGGGGCGCGTCGTGTGGCGGGATTCCCGGGAATCCCGGGCCGAGCTGCGTGATGTCGTCCGGGCGCT
>CAYGBO010000069.1:0-486 GCA_964348145.1 uncultured Methanomassiliicoccales archaeon | reverse complement strand
TTCGGATCCGTGTGCGTGATGGATCTGCGTCGACTCGGGAGCGAGGCTGGGCCCGATCCATCGCTCCTCGCCGCCCTTGAGGGTACGGATGCAGAGCTGTACCTCGGGGGAGGGGTGCAAGAGACGGACGTGGCCGATCTCGGAAAGCGGGGGTTCGCGGGCGGCCTCGTGGATCCCTACACGCCTGTGATCCGCGATCTCCTCGTTCGCCGCCGCAAGGAGGAACCCACGGACGCACCGGCACCCAAGCCCACGCCCCGCAGATCGCCGGCGCGCGGATCCGCTGTGGACGCGGGAGGATGACGGGAGCTGCGAGGGAGGAAGCGGCCAAGGATGGTCTGAGATTGTGACTACGCCCAGGCCACGGGAATCGAGCTCACAGGGCAGGATGTGGGTGCCTGGAAGCCGGCGCAAGAGGAATCCGAGCGTCGACCACTTTGATTCCGCCTACGAGGGCATTCCTCCATGGGATATCGGTCGCCCCCA
>CAYGBO010000068.1:0-9135 GCA_964348145.1 uncultured Methanomassiliicoccales archaeon | reverse complement strand
CGAGTGGAGCGGTTCTCCGACGGGGGGTCCGAGACGATCCTGGCGATTCTCGCGGATCTCCGCGCCATGAAGTTCAATGGCCTCCTGAAGACGTCTCTCTTCCGCGGGGACGTTCCTTCCCAGGGCGTTCTCGTCTTCCGGGAGGGCGACGGGGTCCTCGCGGAGCACAATGCCTCGTCGGATCTGCTCGGCCGCGATGCACTCTCGGAGATCCTTCGAGATGCCGCGAGCGACCGTGCTCATCTCGAGGTCCGAACGTACGACTACGGTCATTCATCGATTCGCGTGGACCAGCTCGAGAAGACGCACCCGGAGGCCTCCATCGACGGCCTCGGAGATGTGGACGCGCTCCTCGATCAGGTGAAGCACCGAGAGGCCTCGGCGCGCGAGGCCTACCTCCGCGACCTCGAGGGGCGTCGCAGACAGGAGAAGGAGCTTATGGATCGAGAGGGTGAACTGTACCGACGGAAGTGGGAACTGGAACAGGAGTTCCAGAGGAGCGCGATGCGGCAGAAGGAGCTCGACTCCCTTCGGGCCGAGCTCCAATCGGTCAAGGATGCGAGCGCGATGTTCCTCCGTCATCTCCAGGAGCGGCGAACCGCCCGCGATCTGGAACTCGAATCCGAGAAGAAGCTCCTGGCCATCGAGGCGGAGAAGGCCCGGTCTGAGACGGAGGCCCAGCGGCGGACCTTGGAGGACCGCCTCGCGAAGATGCAGGATTGGGAGCGCGAGCTGGGCGCGAAGGAGCTCCTACTGAAGGAACGCACCGAAAACCTGGACAACCAGATGCTGGGCGCAGAGCACGACCGCAAACAGCTCGGCGAGCTCCATGCGGGTCTCCAGGCCGAAATGGAGAAGATCTCCGAGGCTCGACAGGCCTTCGAGGGCCGCGTGGCCGAGGGGGAGCGACGGGAGCGGGAGCTCGTCCGGCGCGAGGAGTCGGCCCGGGAGTGGGAGGAGCGACTCGGCGCACGGGACGGCGAGCTGTCCGAACGCGAGCGCGCGGTCGTCGAACGCGAGCGGGCCGTGGAGGAGCGTCTCAAGGCCCTCCAGTCCCAGGAGGGGGCCCTCGTCGCACGGGAGGCAAGCGTCGAGAAGCGGTCCGAGGCCGTGGAAGCCGCCGACGAAGGCCTCGAAGCACGTCGGGAGGAACTCACCCGCGCTACGAAGCGGATCCAACGGGTCGCGAAGGATCTCGCTGCGAAGGACAAGCGAATCGCCGCGGAAGAGCGGGAGGCCCGGGAGCGACAGATTCAGCTCCGAAAGGCCCAGCGCGAGGTCGCGAGCCAGGGGAAGGAGCTCGAGGGGAAGACCCGGAAGGTGACCCGGCTCGAGCAGGAACTCCAGTCGATGCGGGGGCGCCTGAAGGATCACGCCCTCAAGCTGCTGCGCTCGGAACGGTCCGTTCAAGGACGACTCCGGGACTTGGACGCCCTGGAGAAGGACCTGGGGAAGCGCGAGACTGCCCTGGATCGCCGCCAGGTGGCCCTCGAGAAGCGCGAGAAGGCGGCCGAAACGGAGGCCACGAAGCTCGCGGACCGGTCCGATGCCCTCGGGACCGCGGAGGACGAACTGCGCGCTCGGACGAGTGAGGCTCAGGCCAAGCTCCGTGCGACGAAGGAGGACCTCGACAAGCGCGAGCGCGTCGTGTCCGCGCGGGAAAGGGCCGTGGCGGAGGAGGCCTCATCCCTTGAATCCCTCAAGGCGACCCTCGAAGAACATGAGATGAAGCTCCTCGAGGATCTTCGTGATATCGAGACCCGCAAAGCCGCCCTCGAGAAAGGCGAGCGCAGCCTCGCGGTCGTCGAGGGGCTGGTGCTCGTCGCAGAGGGCAAGGTCGAGAAGCGCGAAACCGCCCTCGCGAAGGCGGAAAGGCGCGCGAAAGACGTCGCACAGCGTGGGGCGGCCGCCCTCGAGAAGCGGGAGGCGCAGCTGGACGAACGTGAGGAGAGCCTCTCGTCCCGGGAGCGGAAGGTCTCGGAGGCGGAGACCCAGCTGAATCGGCGGGAGAAGGCCCTGGCGGACGGAAGGCGTCGCCACGAGGAGGCGGCGAAGCGCAAGACCGAGTTGCTGGAGAGCCGGGGACGCAGCCTCCGGGAGAGGTCGAAGAAGCTCGGGGCCCTCCGACGAAGGGTCGCCCTGGATCGGCAGTCCCTTGCGAAATTGCGGCAGGATCTTCGTGTGCGAAGGGAGGCGATCGGGGAAGGGGAGAGGCGCCTCAGGCAGTCCGAGGCCGAACTCCTGCGTAAGCAGAAGGAGCTCACGAGGATCAAGCAGGGCCTCCGGCGCCTCCGATGACGCGTAAAAGACATGTCCCGGCACGGCCCTACGGCACGAGGAAGGGGCCATGGGGAACATCATCACGCTGACGACGGACTTCGGTCCCGGCGAATACGTCGGGGCGATGAAGGGCGCGATCCTCTCGATTGACGCGGGAGCCACGATCGTCGACATCGATCACCAGGTTCGGGCCCATGACGTCCGCCATGGGGCCTACGTGATGTTCGGTGCGGCGCCCTACTATCCGTACGCGGCCCATGTAGGTGTCGTCGATCCCGGCGTGGGCACCGCCCGCCGAGGGATCGTCGTCGCGTGCAAGGGAGGCCTCCTCGTGGGCCCCGACAACGGCCTATTGATCCCTGCGGCGAGACGCCTCGGTCTCCAGGAGGTCCGCCATCTCAAGAACCCGGATCTCGGCCTGCCGAACCGCTCCGACACCTTTCATGGCCGGGACCTGTTCGCGCCCGTCGCCGCGCAGCTCCTCACGGGAACGAGAGTCGAGGACGTCGGGCCGACTGTTCGGGACTTCGTGGACCTTGACTTCGGGGAGCCGCGAGAGATGGAGAACGGGTTCGAGGGCGTCGTGATCACCCACGACCGGTTTGGAAACATCGTCACGAACATCCCCCGATCCGCCGCGGAGCGGATGTGGACCTTCGGGACGCCCCTGTCCATCACCCTGCTAGGCTACGAGATGACCGTCCGTCTCGTTCGCACGTACGGGGAGGTCGGTCTGGGGGAGTACCTCGCGACTCTGTCGTCGAGCGGGTTCCTTGAGATTGCGCGGCGCGAGTCGAGCGCGTCGGACCAGATCGGCGTCATGCCCGGCGCGCCCGTGTCCATCACGAAGGCGTGAAGCAAAGCATATCTAGGCACGGGCCCTTGGCCGGCCGACCCATGGTGGAATCGAAGATTCTGCTCCTCATCTTCGACGGGCTCGGGGATCGGCCCGTGACGGAGCTGGGCCACAAGACGCCCCTCGAGGCTGCGCCGAAGCCGACCCTGGATTGGTTCGCGGCGAACGGGATCAACGGCCTCCTCGATCCGATCGGTCCCGGCATCCGCCCCGGGAGCGACACGAGCCACCTCGCCCTCCTCGGGTACGACCCCTTCGACGTGTACACGGGGCGAGGCCCCTTCGAAGCCGCGGGGGTCGGCATCCCGGTCCAGCGGGGGGACATCGCCTTCCGAGCGAACTTCGTGACGGTCGACGAGGATCGCCGGGTCCTCGATCGTCGCGCGGGCCGGATCCGGGAAGGGACGGAGGAGCTCGCGAAGGCCCTCGACGGTCTCAAGCTGGGCCGGGTGACCGCCCACGTCCGTGCAGGGACGGAACACCGGGCCGCCCTCGTGTTGCGGGGGAAGGGCCTCGCCCCGGACGTGAGCGACACGGACCCCCACGACGTCGGCGTGCCGATCGCCGAGGCGAAGGGCACGTCCCCGAAGGGGCGGACGACCGCGAAGGCCGTCAACGCCTTCACGAAACGGGCTCAGGAACTCCTGAAGGACCATCCCGTGAACCGAGCGCGGATCGAGGGAGGCAAGCCTCCCGCGAACCTCGTCGTCCTTCGAGGGGCGGGCGTCGTGCCCCACCTCGAACCCTTCGGAGAACGGTACGGGCTCCGCGCGGCCGGCATCGCGGGAGTGGCCCTCATCAAGGGAATGTGCCGCGCGCTCGGGATCGAGGTCCTCGAGGTGAAGGGCGCCACGGGCGGGCTCGACACGGACGTCATCGCGAAGGCGGACGCAGCCCTAGACGCCCTCGCCACGTACGACTTCGTCGTCGTGAACGTGAAGGCCCCGGACCTCTGTGGGCACGACGGACATGCGTCCGCGAAGGTCGCCGTGATAGAGCGGCTCGACCGGATGATGGCTCACCTGAAGAGCCGGCTGCCTGCGGAGGTCGTCCTCGGCCTCACGGCGGACCACTCGACGCCCGTCGCCCTCAAGGACCATTCGGGGGACCCCGTCCCCGTGACCCTGTTTGCGGAGGGCGCCCGCGTGGACGACGTCTCCCGCTTCGACGAGCACAGCGTCGGGCAGGGAGCCCTTGGCCGCATTCGGGGCCAGGATCTCATGCCGATCCTTCTCGATATGGCGGGCCGCTCCGCAAAATTCGGCGCGTGAACGGGAGCGCGATCGTCTCCCGTCGTCGCGCCCGCAAGGCTAAAGAGGGGCGGTCCCCTCCCCCGCGCCCGAGGCAGACCCCTTGGTCGATGTCACGATTATCGTCCCCCTCTCGGGCCTCGCGGCCGTGGGCACCGCGGCGGGCCTCGCATGGGGTGTCCTGCGTCGGTCCCCCGGGGACGAGGCGATGCAGGGGATCGCGTCCCGCATCCAGGAGGGCGCGCGGGCGTTCATGCGGCGGCAGTACCGGACGATTGCCCTGATCGCCGGCCTTATCGCGGTAATCTTCGCGGCCGCGATGGGATACTCCCGGGGCCTCGAGGACGGCCTCCGGACGGCGATCGCCTTCGCCCTGGGCGCAACCCTCTCCGCCGCGAGCGGGTACATCGGAATGTACATCTCCGTGCGCGCAAACAGCCGGTGCGCGAACGACGGGCTCTCGACCTTCGGCGGCGCCCTTCGGACGGCCCTGCGCGGCGGGGCCGTGTCCGGCCTCACGATCATCGGATTCAGCCTCCTCGGCGTGTGGGGGATCTACGAGGGCTTCAACCTCTGGTTCGGCGGCCCCGCCCAAGGGGACCAGCAGGGCGTGATCCTGTCGATTGTCGGGTTCGGGTTCGGGGCGAGCCTCGTGGCTCTCTTCGCCCAGCTCGGCGGTGGCATCTATACGAAGGCGGCGGACGTCGGGGCCGACCTCGTGGGCAAGATCGAGGCGGGGATCCCGGAGGACGATCCGAGGAACCCAGCCGTGATCGCGGACCTCGTCGGGGACAACGTGGGCGACTGCGCGGGCCGCGGCGCGGACCTCTTCGAGTCCACGGCCGCGGAGAACATCGGCGCGATGATCCTGGGCGTGGCCCTGTTCCCGGTGTTCGGACTCGGCGGCGTGTTCTTTCCCCTCGTGGCCCGAGCCTTCGGCCTGATCGCGACGATCGTCGGCATCTTCGCGGTCCGAGCGGGGGAGGCCGAGAGGCCCATGGCGGCCCTGAACCGCGGGTACTACGTCACGATGGGGTTCGCGACCCTGCTGTTCGGAGTCGCGGCGTACCTCCTCCTCCGGGGCAACGGTACCTTTGGCTCCCATGACCAGACCTGGCTGTATCTCTTCCTCGCGGGCGTCACGGGCATCCTGACGTCCCTCGCCTTCGTCTATCTCACCCAGTACTACACGGAGGCGCGGTACAGGCCCGTGAAGGGGATCGCCGAGGCGTCGGAGACGGGCCCCGCGACGAACATCCTGAGTGGGTTCAGCGTGGGTCTCGAGGCGACGGCCCTCCCCGCCATCGTCGTCGGGATCGCGATCCTCGCGTCCTTCAAGCTCGGCGAGCTCGCCCTGGCGAACGGCGGCTTCTACGGGACCGCGGTGGCGACGATGGGGATGCTCGCCACGGCGGCCTACATCCTCGCCGAGGACACGTTCGGTCCGATCACGGACAACGCCGCCGGCGTGCTCGAGATGTCCGGCAAGTCGGGGGAGTCGAGGACCCGCCTGGACAAGCTCGACGCGGCCGGGAACACGACGAAGGCCCTCACGAAGGGCTACGCGGTGGGGAGCGCGGCCCTCGCCGCGTTCCTCCTCTTCATTGCCTACCTCGAGGAGGTCCAGATCCTTCGGAACGCGGGCCAGCTCCCCGTGATCAACCTCGGCGTCCCGGAAATCTTCGTCGGCGCTCTCCTCGGCGTAATGATCGTCTTCCTGTTCAGCGCCCTCGCGATCCGCGCGGTCGGTAGGACCGCGTGGGAGATCATCAACGACGTGCGTGCCCAGTTTCGGGAGAAGCCGGGGATCATGGAGAAGAAGGAGGACCCCGACTACGCTCGGTCCGTGGACATCTGCACCCGTGCGTCCTTGAAGCAGATGGTCGCGCCCGGTCTCCTCGCCGTTCTGGGTCCCACCCTCGTCGGCGTGGCGCTCCGGCCCACGCCCTACGCCGCGGAGGCCGTCGGCGCGGTCCTCATGGTGGGGACGATCGCGGGCGTGATCCTCGCCCTCGTGTTCAACACGGGCGGGGGCGCCTGGGACAACGCGAAGAAGCACATCGAGCTGTCGGCGGGTGGGAAAGGGAGCGCGACCCACAAGGCGGCCGTCGTGGGCGACACGGTCGGGGATCCCTTCAAGGACACCGCTGGTCCGTCGCTGCACATCCTCGTGAAGCTGCTCTCGACGATCACGCTCGTCCTCGCGCCTCTTATCGTGTGAGCGCAAAGGCCTAAATAGAAGGACCTAAATCGGTCCGCCGCCGATTTTCATGTACATGAGGGTTCAGCGGGAGGACGTTGTCCGAATCCCGCCCGAGCGCCTCGGGGAGGACATCGATGACGTCGTTCGCGAACTCACCCGGACGACCCTCGAGGGCCGCATCGGCGTGGACAAGGCCCTCACCCTCGTCGCGAGCGGGATCGCGCGGGTCGGCGAGGGCCGCATCGTCCACGGGGACGGTGCCGTGTACCAGAAGGTACAGTACGACGCCGTCGTGTTCGCACCCGTCCTGCAGGAGGTCGTGGAGGGCGTCGTCGTGGAGGTCCTCAAGTTCGGGGCCTTCGTCCGCTTCGGACCCCTGGACGGGCTCCTGCACATCTCCCAGGTCATGGACGACCGTGTGGATGTGGACGAGGAGGGCCAGCGGCTCATCGGGAAGGATTCGAAGCGGGACCTGCGCACGGGGGATCGTGTGCGCGCGCGGATCGTCGCCGTGTCCCTGAACGAACGGGCGCCGAGGGAGTCGAAGATCGGCCTGACCATGCGCCAGCCCGGCCTGGGGAAGCTCGATTGGATCGCGGAGGATCGGGCGCGCGCTGAGGGCCCCGTGAAGAAGCGGAAGAAGGGATGAGCCGTGGCCGTCAAGATACCGAAGGCGTGCAAGAAGTGCTCGCACATTTCGGACGAGGAGAAGTGCCCTCTGTGCGGGACGGAGACGTCGAAGGACTGGCAGGGTTACCTGATCATCGTGGATCACCCGCGGTCCGAGATCGCGAAGAAGATGGCCATCCATGCCAACGGGAAGTTCGCGCTCCGCGTTCGATGAGTTCGCGTCCGTCATGCTGAAACTCCCCGACTCCTTACGGGAACTGTTGCGGTGGCCCATGGGCCCCGTCGTGCGCGGGCCCGACGTCCTGCCGGCGATCGGCGCGGCCCGTCCCGTCGTGACGGTCGGCGACTTCTGCACCCTGGACCTCGTGGCCCGAGGCCGATCACCCGACATCAGCCTCGTGGACTTCAAGACGAAGCGGCAGGAGGAACCGGAGCTGCAGGACGCCCTGCAACGCGTCGGCGCAAGGGTCTTGCGGCTCACGAATCCCGCGGGGACGATTGCACCGGAGGCATGGTCGACCCTCTCCGAAGCGTTTAAATCGAAGGAGCGGGTACGCGTCGAAGTCCGAGGCGAAGAGGACCTTCTCGCCCTCGTCTGCATCGCCCTCGCCCCCGAGTCGGCCGCCGTCCTGTACGGACTGCCGTCCCAGGGCGTCGTCGTCGTGAGGGCGGACGGGGCGGCGAAATCCCGCGTCCTCGACGTCCTGCGACGGATGGAACGGTAGATCATGGAAGTCGAGATCCTCGACAAGAAGGAGAACCCCCTCCTCAAGCGGGTCGAGGTCACCTTCAAGGCGGTCCACAAGGCGAAGCCCTCGCCGACCCGGGACGAGCTGCGGTCCCAGGTCGCGAAGCGGCTCAAGGCCCAGAAGGATATTGTGGTGATCCAGCGGGCCGAGGCGACCTTCGGTCGCTACGAGACGATCGGATACGCGAAGGTCTACAAAGAGAAGGCCCAGGCCCTGTCCGTCGAGCCGCCCCACATCCTCGTCCGCAACCGACTCATCGAGCCGGAGGCGAAACCCGCAGAGGGCGAGCCAGCCGCAAAGCCAGAGAAACCGGCGCCCAAGGCCGAGAAGCCGGCTCCCAAGAAGGAAGAGCCGAAACGGGAGGCGAAGCCTGCGCCGAAGCCGGCGAAGGCACCAGGGAAGGCGGAAAAGGCACCGGCGAAGCCGGAGAAGAAGGAAGAGAAGCCGCCCAAGAAGCCGGGGAAGCCTGAGGCGAGGAAGCCCGAAGGCAAGAAGGCCGAGCCCAAGAAGAGGGAGACGAAGTGATGGCCGAAGGGAAGACCGAGAAGGCCGCGGCCGTCTACAAGCGGGGGCTCTACAAGGTCGAGGGGGACCGCCTCACTCGATCCCGATCGAGCTGTCCCAAGTGCGGACCCGGCGTCTTCCTCGCGCAGCACGCAGACCGTGTGTCGTGCGGTCGCTGCGGATACACAGAGTTCGCGAAGAAGTAGCATCGGGATTCGACTGACGCTCCGAACAAATGTTCGCCCTCGTCAGAGCGGCAGCATAGGAGAAAGGCTTATTCCGACGAGTCCTTTCGGCAGCCCAGGGCCTGTAGTCTAGTTTGGATAGGACAGAGGCCTCCGGAGCCTCTGACCGGGGTTCGAATCCCCGCAGGCCCGTTTCCCGTCAATCGAATCAAGCGTCACCGACGTACATGAATCCGGCTTGATCCCCCCTCACGACATGCAGTTGATGGTATGCAGTCATACTGGGATGAAAGGATACATATACTGAACGGATGCATATAGTGGAAGACATGTCTCAGAGGACAAACGCACCTCGCCTCAGATATGCGCGGCCGGGTGCGAATCCGACACTCGAGACGATTGAGTATGTCTTGGCCGCTCTTCAGAAGGCGGAGGGCCCGGTCAGCCGCAATAGGATCCTTGCCACGCTCGCTGGCTG
>CAYGBO010000067.1:4794-9649 GCA_964348145.1 uncultured Methanomassiliicoccales archaeon | reverse complement strand
CCACGTCCAAGCCTTCCCTCGCCGCTCTCTCGTTGATGCGAGATGCCAGCTCGCCGTTTCCGCCGGACTTAGGATCGTCGTTCCACCAGCTGCCATCGAGGATCATTCGGACGGAAACCCCTCGTCGAGCGGTCGCGAAAGCCGCCTCAAGGAATGGATTGGGTCGACCCCGCCAGGTTTCTTCCACATGAAAGGTTTCGATCCATAGGCGATCCTGAGCGGACGCGAGGAAGCCCAGCAGTCCGTCCGGGTCCAGGGTTGTGTCGGGTCCCAGGACGAGCTGCGCGATCTGCGGACTCCCGCGCGGGCCCGAATGCCAGGGCGGTGCCGCGCAAGCCGCTTGGAGATCCTCCCGGATCCCCGCTGCGACCCGGATTGAATCTGCCCTCCTGGGATCGAAGTCGTGCTCGAATACGTCTCGGAGTTGGCGTGCAAGGGTTTCTTCCTCGAGGATCACGGACCATCCGCGGTTTCCCGAGGCCCCCGGATCGGGGAATCCCGCGTCCCCGAAGTTCTCGGAGCTGATGAGGACCTTCTCCGAGTCGATGATCGCGTACTTCGCGTGCAGGTATCGATAGCGCTTTACGGCGTCCTCCCCGCCTTTCAGCCAACGCACGTGGGCGCCGACGGCGGAAAGGCTCGAGGCGAGGTGCGCCGCCTCAGGATCGAGACCTCCGACCGGATTGCCCTCGAGCAGGATTCGGACATGGACGCCCCGCCGGGCCAGCTCGGCGAGGCATGCCGTAACCGCCCGGCTCCTTAATGTGTAGACGGCCACGTCGACCTCGAGTTGCGCCGATCCGAGGAACGAGAGGAGGACTCCGCGGCCGTCGTCGGGCGAGAGAATCGAGGAGGCTGGCCCCGTCGTCTCGATTGCATGGAACCCAAAGCGGGACTGTCCGATCCGATGGTCCCGAATCCCGTCCCAGTCCTCCGGGCCATCTCGATCTATGAGGAAACCCTTCGCGGAGGTGCGGACCGCCACCTCGCCACGTCCCATCCGCCGCGCAGGCGCACCTTTCCACCCGGCACCCCCGTAGGTCGAATCGCCATAGACGTATGCGTCGACGACGAGCCCGTTCCCATCGAGAAGGAGCACCTCGTCGCCACTGTTCGCGAGACGGAGCGATCCCCCCTCGAGCCGGGTTGCCTCGCCTCGGGCCCATGTGAAATCCGCGGCTTCGAGCGTGTCCTCGGCATAGCTCGTCGCATTGCCCGTCGCCACGATGCGCCCTCCCGCGGCAATTCGCGTCCCGTGCGGGAAGCGGGCGACCGCCTCCCCATCCGTGAGGGACCAGCCGCCGAGTTCAGCGGACCCACTGCCTCCGTTCACGATCTCCACGAACTCGTTGTCCCTCGCGGCATGAGCATAGACGCGGGACAGGAGCACGACGGCGCTTCCCGGGCCTTCAGAAAAAGGGGCCGCGGGGATGGCATGCGGAAGGTCGGGGTCGTCCGTCCCGCGGTCCAGGGGGAGGGCCGTTGGCACGACGAGGAGCCAGACGACCAGGGCCGTCGTGGCGTGACCGCCGTGCACGCGCCCGAAGGGTCACCGAACCGTCAAAAGGAAACTGCGTACAGGGACGCTACTGTCAGGGGCGCAGCCTCGGAGAACCTCGGCGTGTCCGGCGCCCTACCGAAGCCCTCGTGCGAGGTCTCGCAGGGCCTTTCGCGGGTCCTTCGACTTGACGACCCCGGACGCGAGGAGGACCCCGACGGTCCCGAGGTCCAGGGCCTTCCGAACATCCTTGTGATTCTTAACCCCGGCACCGCAGAGGACGCTCACCCGTGGATTCGTGGCCTGAATGCGCTCGACGGCTCCGGACACAATCTCCGGATTCGCGGTCGTCACGCTTACCTCGCCGCCAATGAGCTCGGGCGGCTCGATTGCGATGTAGTCGGGCGAGAGCTTGGCGAGGGTCTCCGCCTCTGCAAGATCATCCGCGCAGGCGATGACCTCGAGGCCGATCTCGCGGCATCGCGGGATGACGTCTCGCATCTCCTCCCACGCGACCTTGCGCTCGCTGTGGTTGATCAGGGTGCCCGCGGCCCCGGCGTTCTGGAGGGCTTCCGGAGGAATCCACCCGGTCTTGGCACCCGCCTCCACGGCGTCGACGTGCTGGCCGAAGACGGGTATCTGGACGGTCTTCGCGATATGGGAGACATCGAGGGATGGGGGCGCGACCACGATCGAGGCCCCCGTCTCGGCGGCCACGGCGGCGCACGCGTTCGCGAGATCCCAGGCACGCTTCCCGATCCCTTCGCGATAGACCTTGAAGTTCACGACGATCGCGGGGAGGCGCATCGGCGGCTGGAAGGGCTTGCCCTCAGAAATAGGCTTGGACGCGACGGAGACCTCGGCCTGGGCGCGACGACTACTTCACGCTCTCCCACTTGCCCTTGTGCTTCTTCATGAGCTCGGGCATCGTGGTGTACTCCATTTCGTCCATGGGGAGCCGATGGGGCTCGAAGGGTCCGTGCCGGCGCATGTAGTCCGCGAGTTCGGCCGCCTGCCGGCGCGCGGGCTCGAAGGCAGGATCGTCGAACAGGTCCACGGGCCCGACAAGGGTTGCGTTGTTGAGCTGGAAGCCCAATCCAAAGCAACGGGGCGGGCCGTCGAACCGCGACGTCCGGTTGTCCTTCATCCCCACGACCATCACGGGCCCGTTGTGGGACCCGCGGTTCCAGCCGGACACGAGGAAGGGCCAAGACCAGGCCTCGAGGACCTCCCCCATCGCGGGCAGTCCGCTCTGGGCCCGCACGAGGGCCACGGGATCGTCCTTGCCCACATACTTCCCCGCGATGTGGGATAGCTTGTCCGTCGAGACGCAGGCCACGGGCTCGTCCTTCGGCACCTTGCCGCTCCTCGCGTAGACCCGCTTGATCACGAAGCGCCCTTTCGCCCCGAGGAACATGAGCAGGTCGTACATCTCCTCCGGGCAGTTGAGATAGATCCTCCGGTGCTCCTCGATGTCCCACACCTCGAATCGGAATCCCGCATGCATCGCCGGATCGATCACGAGCCCGGCGGAGTTGAACGGATCCGCGAACATGCGGAAAATCGGCTGGTTGAATGCCCCGGGCTCCGTTTTGTCCATCATGAAGAGGGCCACGGGCTCCGCGGGTCGCTCGACAATCTCCATCTCCGCACTCCCGGGTCCCATGCCTCGTATGTTCCCCGAGAAAGCATCCGCGAGGAGGTCCTGACCTGCACCGTACAGCTTGAGATCCTTTGCGACTTTCGTGGCCTTCTCGAAGGTGAGCCAGGCCAGCTCATGAATCTGTCGGTTGTCCACACCCCTGCGGTGCGTCATGATGAGCTGCAGGTCGTCCCCCGCGTGGGTGACGTGGAAGTCCTTGATCACGTCGAGAGATTTCGCTTCCTTGAGGCTCGAGCGGGCCGAGTCCTCGAGGCGTTCGTGGACGATCTGGTGTCCCGCGACACTTCCCACATCGGCTTTGATCAGGGAAAGGGTCGTCTTCTCTGCCATGGTATCCCTTCCACCAACCCATGGACACCTCTCCTATTAAGGTTCTCCGGCGTGATTGCGCGGACGTGCACACACGGGAGAAGATGGGGACTTGTTTCCGTCGCCCCGCAGCCAGCCATCCTAGAACAGGCCTTGAATCCGGCCCGTCTCATCGATGTCCATGTGCACCGCCGCGGGCTCCGCTCCGAGGCCGGGCATCCGCATGATGTCTCCGGCGAGGACCACGAGGAACCCCGCCCCCGTGCTCGGCCGAACGCCACGCACCTTGAGGGTCCAGTCCTTCGGCGCGCCTCGCACCCTCTCGTCGTCCGAGAGGGACAGCTGGGTCTTCGCGATGCAGATGGGCAGGTCACGGAGACCTGCGCCCTCGAGGCGCTTCAGATCCTCCCGGGAAGCTGCGTCGTACTTCACGTCACTCGCCCCGTAAATCTGGGTCGCGACCTTGGCCACCTTCTCTTCGAAGGGGTCTGCGTCCGCGTACACGGGGCGGATGGAGGCGGGCCCGCCCTTCGTGGCCTCGAGCACGCGGGACGCAAGTCCTTCACCTCCCTTGCCACCCTCCGCGTGAACGCTGTGCGCGGCCGCTCGCGCGCCGACACTCTCGCAGTGCTCCACGGTCCGGTCGATCTCCCGCTGCGTGTCCGTGCCGAAGCGGTTTACCGCGACGACGGTGGGCAGCCCCAGGGTCTTCAGGATTCCGATGT
The DNA here is from genome assembly GCA_964348145.1 of uncultured Methanomassiliicoccales archaeon. Lineage (GTDB taxonomy): Archaea > Thermoplasmatota > Thermoplasmata > RBG-16-68-12 > RBG-16-68-12 > RBG-16-68-12. The sequence continues at coordinate 5,454 of CAYGBO010000067.1, read as the reverse complement.
GGGCGTCGAGGTTCGGGAATCCGGCCTCGAGGGTCTTGAGATTCTCCCGCACGAGATCCTTGCGCTTCGCCCCCCCGTGGTGCTTGAGGGCGCGCACACTGGCGACGAGGACCGCCGCTGCCGGCCGGAGACCGCTCTGTCGGCACACGATGTTCACGAACTTCTCCGCCCCGAGGTCGGAGCCGAAGCCGGATTCCGTGATGACGACATCCGCGAGGCCGAGCCCGAGGCGATCCGCGAGGACCGTGTTATGGCCATGAGCGATATTCGCGAAGGGTCCCCCGTGCACGAGGGCCGGCGTGCCTTCCGTCGTCTGGACGAGGTTCGGCCGGAGGGCGTCTTTCAGGAGGATCGTCGCGGCCCCCTCCGCGTGGAGCCCACGGGCGGTCACAGGGCGCTCCTCCTTGTCGAAGGCCACGACGATTCGAGCGAGTCGCTCCTTGAGATCCCGGAGCCCTTCCGTGAGGCAGAGGATCGCCATGACCTCCGACGCGGCCGTGATGATGAAGCCGTCTTCGCGCGGCGCGCCGTGCCGGGTCCCGCCGAGCCCCGTCACGACGTTCCGCAGCTGGCGGTCGTTCATGTCGAGGCAGCGACGAAACATCACCCGGGCCGGATCGATGCTCATTTTGTTCCCGTGATACATGTGGGCGTCCAGCA
>CAYGBO010000067.1:0-4784 GCA_964348145.1 uncultured Methanomassiliicoccales archaeon | reverse complement strand
GCCCGATCCACTCGACGGCGGCGATCAGGTTGTTCGCCGCGGTCACCGCATGGAGGTCTCCCGTGAAGTGGAGGTTGATGTCCTCCATGGGAAGGACTTGGGAATAGCCGCCGCCCGCTGCGCCTCCCTTCGTGCCGAAAACGGGCCCCAGGGAGGGCTCTCGAATTGCGACGAGGGATCGGGCGCCGAGGCGGGGCAAGGCTTGCGCGAGTCCGACCGCGGTGAGGGTCTTGCCTTCGCCGTACCGAGTCGGCGTCGTTCCCGTCGTGAGGACGAGCTTCCCCTGCCGCGAGGATTTCGTCCGCTCCAAGGCCTCCAGGCGAACCTTCGCGATGTGCTCTCCTTGGAGAACGAGTTCCTCGCGCCGGAGGCCAAGGTCCGACGCGACGTCCACGATCGGGCGCATCGCGGCAGCCTGGGCGATTTCGATATCCGTGCGCATGGGGGCGGGATGAAGTGCAAGGCCATAAAATTAAGCGCGTGCGGCAACGTGTTACCCTTGAACGTGGGTAACCGAGTCCTGGGCGGGACCTTTCTGGGCGGCGCCCAGGAACCTCTTGAGCAGCGGGGGCGCGGCAAGGGTCGTCACGAGGACCATCACGAGCAAGGCGCTGTACAGGCCGGGTCCGATGATGTTCAGGGTGAGTCCGAAACCCGCGAAGATAATGCCCACCTCGCCCCTTGGCACCATACCGATGCCGATTAGGGGTCGGTTCAGCGCGCGGTTCCGCAATGTGTACCCGGCAATCACCTTTGTGCCGAGGGCAATCGCCGTCAGGACGGCCGCCGTGGCCAAGACGCCGACATCCAGGAACGTGGAGATGTCCACGAAGGATCCGACGAACACGAAGAAGACGGGGACGAGGATGTCCGAGAGGGGCTTCACGTCCCGCTCGATGTGCTCCCACGCGTCCGTCTCCGCGAAGATCAGGCCCGCTGCGAAGGCCCCGATGATCGTCGCCAGGCCGATCGCGGCGGCCCCCCAGGCGAGGGCAAGGGCCAGGGCGAAGGCGAAGGCGAGGAGTACACCCCGTACCCGCATCCGTCGCACGAAGGGGACGAGGCGACGCCAACTCCTCGTGCCGACGATGATGGAGCCGAGGACGAAGGCGACGGCCAGGATGACGGTGATCGCGATATTCGCCGCGGAGACAGCGCCCACGTTTGCGAGGGTCACGAGGATCGACAGGAGGATGAGCCCGACCACGTCGTCGAAGATGGCGGCGGCGAGGATGATCTGGGACTCCCGCATCTTCAGGCGGCCAAGGTCGGAAAGGACGCGAGCCGTGATGCCGATCGATGTGGCCGTGAGGGCTGCGCCGATGAAGAAGGGCACGAGGCCGTCTCCCATGAAGAGGAGGGCGAAGGCCCAGCCCGCGAGAAAGGGGAGGACGATCCCCGTGGCCGCCACGAGGGCGCCTGGTCGACCGGCCGTCTTCAGCTCCCCCATGTCCGACTCGAGGCCGACCTCGAACAGGAGGACGATGGCGCCCAGTTCCGCGAGGAACGTCAGGATTTCCGTCGGGGTGACAATCCCGAGGAGGCTCGGTCCCAGGGCGATTCCTGCGAGCAGCTCGCCGAGGACTGCGGGCTGCCCGAGTCGCTCCGACGCCTCGCCGGCCAGCTTCGCTGCGATGAGGATTGCGATGAGCTGGAGGAGGGGGAGGAGGATGTCGATTTCCTGGGCCATTGGAGAAGGCAGGAAACGGGCTTACATAAACTGAACGATTGGCGGCCTCTCGACGACTCGACGTTCGTCCCTCCCGTCCTCTGCGGGTTCGCCCTCGGCCCTCCGTTCCGTCGAAAGCGATATACAAGGCGACATCGGTCCACGTCGCGTGGAAGCCGGGCCGAGAACCCCTCCCGCGAAGGGAGCCACCAGGCGGGTAGCTCTTGAGGACGAACTGCGAAAGCTCGTGGGCGAACGGGGGACCGTCTACACGGAGTACGGCGGGTTCGAGATTCGCGTGTCGGATCCGGGACGTTTTCCGTGGGCGGAGGTCATGCGCCTCCTGACGGGCGTCGGCCAAGACATCTGGATCAAGCAGGACAAGGAAGGCCGGTTGCTCATCGTATCGAAGCCTCCCTCCACGTGATAGGCTCCTTGCGTCCGGCCGTCACAAGAAGAACTGCACGGACAGGAGGATCGTCGCCAGGGCCAGGGTCGGCAGGGACACGAGGGCGCCAGGTTTGAGCCACTCGAGGAAGGTCACGTGGCCGAGGCTCCTCCGCTCGAGCATGCCGATGGCCACGATGTTCGCCGTGCTCCCTATCATCGTGAGGTTCCCGAAGAACGTCCCCGCGAACAGCATCCCCCACCAGAGCGGGAAGGTGTTGATGCCCAGGTCGCCCACCTCGCCGACGATTGGGATGAACATCGCCACGGCCAACACGTTGTCCATGAACGCGCTCAGCACCCCTGCAATCCACATGAAGGCAACGAAGAGGGACGGGGGATTCTGCCCCAGCCAGCCCACGAGGCCTCCGGCAATTCGGGACGTGACCCCCACGAGTTGGAGCGCCCCGACGGACGCGAAGAGGGCAAGGAAGAACAGGAGGGTCCACCAGTCGACCCGCCGCTCCACGAGTTCTCGGGCGCGAGCTCGGTCCGCGACGAGCGCGATCCCTGCCCCGATGAGTGCGGTCCCCACGAGCATCGAGTTCTTCTCGAGGCCGAGGAGGGCTTCCACCTGGGAGTGGGCCACGAGGGAGGCCAGCGTCCCCAAGAATAGGGCGAGGGATCCGTAGCGCTCCCGCCGGGTCCCGGGGGATACCGTCCCGCTCTCTGCAGTGATTCCACTGGATCGGAGGGTCGCATCCAGGGCGAGGACATCCTTCCGGAAGTAGACGAGGCAGAGGGGGATCACCAGGGCGAGGGCGGCGACGGACACGGGGGTCGCCCACCGGAGGAAGTCCGCGAAGGAGAGGCCGCCTCGAAGGGCGATCATGACCCCCACCGGGTTTCCCACCACGGTCGCGCTACTACCGATGTTCGTCGCGAAGATGACCATCATAAGGAAGGGTACCGGCCGGAGCCCCTTGCGGCCCGTCAGGTGGAAGACCGTCGCCGTCATAAATAGGATCGAGGTGACCTCGTCGACGAGGGCAGCGAAGAGGGCCGCGAGGATCATGAGGGTCACCGTGAGCCTCCGGCCGCTCGTCCCCACACGGGCGACGATGCTGTCCACGATGAACTCGAAGAACCTGCGTTCCTCGAGAAAGCCGATGATGACCATCATGCCGACGAGGAAGAGGATGATGTCGAGACTCGCAAACTCGATGATCGTGTGGACGTTGATGACATTGATCAGGAGCATTCCGGCCAGGCCGAACATGGCGAAGGCGAGGCGATACTGCCAGAACAGGAGGGCGCCGAAGATGATTGCACTGAAGACGGCCACCGCGGCGACCTGCCTCGTCTCGAACTCTGCGGCCCAGGCGAGGGCGGAGATCATCCCGATGAGCGCCACGTAGGCGACCCCCTGGCGGCCCAGGAGGGAGGGAGGGGGCGCCATCCCGGAACTACCTCCGGTCGCCGCGACTCCGTTCGGACTCCGTAAGTTCCAGGGCTTTCAGCAGGACCTCCGTGAGACGGATGTCCCCGAGGACGCGACCGTCCTTGTCGACGACGGGCACATCGATCAGGTGGTGGGCAACCATGTTTGCGAGGGCCTCCACGAGGGGCTGGTCCGGCCGCACGGCGGCAAGATGGCTGAAGGGATTGCAGGCTTCCTTGGCCGTCGTGGCATGCGCGAGCCTCATCATGCGCTTCCAAGAGAAGGAGGATTCCAGTCCCATGGGGCCGAAGACGAGGGACGCCCATCCCAGGAGATCGGGGCGGTTGATGACACCCGTCAGCTTCCCCGCCTTGTCCACGACGAAGATCCCGCGCAGCTCCGCTCGCTCGGCGAAGCGACGGATCACGTCCTCGAAGGGTGTATTCTCGTCGACCGTGATCGCGAGGGATTCATCGAGGTTGAAGACGTCCCGTACCAGGAGTTTCCGTCCAGACTCCTTCACGGCCATTCTGCACGTACCTCCTTCCCAGGTGTCGAAGACGCCCTTGCCCGTGGCGTGCGCCAGGTGCCTCTTGCCGAGGCGGAGGGGCATCCACAGCGTGGTAGATATAATGAACCTTGTGCGATCCCGCGGCGGGACAGTCTCGTCGGACGCGTTTCAGGATGGGCCGACAAAGGTCTCCCGATCCTGCAGTCTTCCGGCGATTCCATGGAACCGGGATCTTCGGGCGGAGGCGGCCCGCCTACTTCATCAGGAGGGAGGCTCGCATCTCTTTCAGGTCGTGGACCCGACCCAAGTCCAGAAGACCCTCGCGCTCATCGACCCCGAGGCCCCGGGCGTGATCGATGTCCATGCGATTCAGGATCGGGGAGAGGTAGGGGTACGAGGACACATCGACTCCGAGGGCGAGGGGGCTGAAGGCCGGCAGCACGAGGAGCCGGTCCGTCGCGAGGAAGGCGGGCACGCTCACCGTGGCCCCGAGTTCATCCTTGAGCTTCACCGCCGGATGCTCGTGTCCCATGACAATGGGGTGGAGGGTCGACACGTCCTCGTGACCGTGGACGATCGTGTAGCCTCCCACGTCCGCCCGGTCGCGCAAGGTCAGGCCGAGATCCCCGAGGATCGTCGCGAGGTAGTTGTCATGGTTCCCCCGGACGAGCACGGGTGTCGAACGGTCCATGAGGAACCGAAGGACCTGCTTCACTTCGACCCACTCGTCCACGAGGTTCCGGGAGAACTCGTGCTTGAAGTCCCCCGCAACGACG
>CAYGBO010000066.1:396-9824 GCA_964348145.1 uncultured Methanomassiliicoccales archaeon | reverse complement strand
CACAGCCCTAATCCTGGGCATGGCTTACGGATGGATAGGACTCGCATCCTACGTTGCTGCGGCAGTCCATGGGTTCCTGAGAGGGGTTCGGAGCCCCGTCGTTCGCTTGCCTCCCTGAATTCCGGACTCATCTGGGTTTTCTAGCTCATCGGCCTGAGAGTTTGAATATCTGCGGAGTTGAATTCCTATGCTCCTGGCGTACTCTAGATGCGGCCAGCTGGGGCGGCTGAATCCTCATGGGACGCGCAAGCGGCGTAGCACATTCAGCGGTCCCTCTGACGGCGGTGGGGGCGAAGCCTTAAACGCCCTAGAAGCGTCTGCGGCCCCGGGGCAGATTGGCCATGCCGCGCCGATACGTGCTTGTGACGGGCCTTTTCGTGGTCGCCATCGCCGTCGTCGCGAACCTCTCTTGGGCGACGGGCATCGGAACGCAGGCTCCTTGGTTTTCTCCCACAGTGACCCTCCAGGTATACTCCTTCTCCCTCCTCACGGCGACCGTCGTGGCCCTCGCCTTGGCCGTGGTTGCTCAGGGTCGTGCTGCATATCTTGAGGACTTCCTTCGCGAGATCGAATCGAGGATGGCCGCGATCGGCGAGCTCGGCTCCTCCCCGAATGGGAATTCCCCGACGACCCTCCGGATCGATCCCGCGACGGATGACGATGTTGACGAACTCCTCCTTGAGCTGGAGGCCGCGGGGCCGGAGCCTATGGTGCAGACGGAGCCAGTGAGATCCGCGTCCTTCGGAGGTTCCGACACCACGAGCGGGATCACGACCCGGGGGAAGACGGAGGTCCTTCGTGGTCTGCGAGCGGATCGGCGGGCCGCGCAGATCGCACGGGCCCGGGTCTGGCCCTCCGTCGTGGGCCCTGTCCTCTTGTCCATCATATTCGTCGCGATCTCGGGCGCTATGCTGCCAGGCTCCGAGGGCTTCGCGGCGAGGAACTTCCAGTTGAACACGACTCTCATCCTGTTCATCGGGTATGGGTGGGCAATCCTCGTCGCCTGGGCGGTGGCGGCGCTCTTCACGCTCGGCGGTCGCGAGACCTGAACGGCGCATCGGGACAGAGGGCTGGGTCTGGGATCGGGCCTCGACCGGCTCCCCGGAGGATCGATCAACTCCCCTGGCCACCCAGGGTAAGTCGCAAGGCGTCCCAGAGATCTCGACATCGCCCGAAGGGTCGTGGCCCACTGCAGTCTAGACTGCTAGGACTATCTCGGTTGATAATCGCCTCGAAACGGACATGAGGGCGCCGAGGAACGATGGAAGGCGCTGCGCCACCTCCATGTCGGATGACGATGAATGAGAATGTCTCACCCGAAGGTCTGAAAATCGCCAGCAAGGTCCTCCGCATGAAGATCAAGATCTGTCTCGTTGGCGACCGTGCCGTCGGGAAAACGAGCCTGCTGAACCGCTACGTCTTCAACTCCTTCAGCGAGACCTATGAGGGTACGCTGGGCTCTCGGCTGTGTCTCCTCACGTACAAGGAGGTCGTCTCGGCGGGGCAGCATGTGGATGCCGAAGTCGCGCTGTTCGACCTCATGGGCGAGAAGGGCATGCGGGATGCCTTCCGTGAGGTCATGTTCTGGGGGACGGACGGCTTCCTCGCGGTGGCGGACATCACGAGGACGGACACGATACGGAATCTGCCCGGATGGATCCGGACGGTCGAATCGGTCGCGGGGGATATCCCCTTCTGCATCCTCTTGAACAAGGTGGACCTCTCGGAGGACCGGGCGCTTCCCCCCGAGGAAACCGCCTGGCTCCTATCCGAGCTTCCCGGGGCACCCTTCTACCTGACGAGCGCCAAGAATGACACCGGGGTCAAGATGGCCTTCGACCTCGTCATCGAGGCCGCCGTGGGCACCATGCTCGCTCGATCCAAGGTCCGGCGGCAGACACGGATCGTCGGCGAGAAGATTCTCGCCTTCGCGAAGCGACGAGGAATCCTCGGGATTGGCAAGAACGAGATCCTCGCGGCCTTCAAGGGTGTGGATCACAACCTCCTCATGCGGGAAGTCGAGGATCTCCGGCAGCTCGGCCTCGTGATGATCGAGCCGAGCGGACCGGCTTCGTTCCGCCTCAAGATCACGGAGAAGGGGGAGAGGGAACTCGCGAATCCTTCGGCGCAGCAGTAGACCATCGAGCCGCCTTGATGCTGCGACCAGGACCGGCAACGGCCTGCGTGAGCACACAAGCCCATCATCGTTCGAGGTCGCGTAGACGGGGGCTCACGGGGCCTGCCCACCGGACAGGCTGGGGGTGGAAGGCAGACGAAGTAGGCCCTCGCAAGCCGAGAAGAAAGAAATGGGCCCCGAGCCACGCTTGGAGGTCCAATGGACGGGCTCGGGGTTTTCCAAGGGTCTAGAAGTAGGACGCCGTCGCGACCGCGAAGAGCGCACGGATCGCAAGGGCCACAATCAAGGGCAGCACGCGCGTGTCACCTCCTTCGTATTTCGGGTTTTCGCCCCCTGTCGGCGTGGCTCAGGCCCGGACGGCGCGGAGGACGCGCCGGAGGGCCTCCCTCAGGCGGACGCCGAGGCCGGCCGCGGCCGGGACGACCGCGTCCGATCCGCGAGCCTCCTCCGCAGAAGCCGATCGGGCCTCCCGGGCCGGTTCATGCAGGAAGGACTCCTCATCTCCGTTGTACTCCCAGCGCGCGTATCCCCGGGTCTCGGCGGGCACGCCCGCGGGGACGGGGGGTTCGCGCAGCCGTCGCACGATCTCCATGTTCGTGGGTGTCAGCATGGTTTTCTCCTGATGGGGTCAGGGGGCGGGAGGGTCAAGAGGCGGTCGAAGGAATCCCGTAGGAACTCCTGGAATCGAAGGCCCCAAACCTTCTTACGGACCGAAAGCCGTCGGTTGCGCCGGAGGGTGCGATTCGCGTGCGCCTCACGGCCAAGGAACGAATCCTCCTGCATCTACTCGAGTTCGCGCGCTACGGGGAGGAGCTCGAGGTACCTGCGGGGATGACCCAGGAGGGCATCGCCGGGGCCGCGGGGATCGAACTCCGCCATCTCACCCAGTACGTCCGCCCCTTGGTCCGCGAGGAACTGATCCGCGAGCGGACCGCCCACGCCCGAGGAATCCGTCAGAGGCGAAAGGTCTACGACCTCACGGACACCGGCAAACGTGCCGCGATGCGCCTGCGCGATCAGGTGAAGCAGGAGGTCGTTCGCCTCCGAGATGGGAAGGGGATTCGCGAGGCGACCGTGGCGGAGGCCCTCGCAGAAGCAGCAGGAAAGGTCTCTCTCGTTGACGTCGCGCGGCAGGCGGCCGCGTCGACCGTGGTTGATCTTGCCGCTCTCGCCCGCGCCGACCGACCGTCCTTCACGGAGCGATTGTCAGACGCTCCCGTGATCGAGCGGTTCGTGGGTCGCCAGAGGGAACTCGACACGGTCATGGGGACGACGGAACGCCCTCGGATCTTCGTCGTCCGGGGCGTCGCCGGGATCGGAAAGTCGAGCTTCGCCGCGAAGGCCTGCAGCCTCCTTCGCGGCACACGAAATCTGTACTGGCATCGAATCCGACCTTGGGACACGCCCCAGTCCGTCCTCGCGAGTCTCGCCGAGTTCCTCTCCACCCTGGGGAAACCAGGGCTCCGCTCCGTCCTCGCCCGCGGTGAGGCCTCCCGGTCCGCCGAAGTCCTTCGGGAAGATCTTCCTGGGACCGCTTCGTTCCTCGTGTTCGACGACGCCCACGAGGCGACGGCCGATGTCGTCCCCCTCCTCCGCCTGCTGAAGGAAGCCATCGGGGAGGCGACCGATGTGCGCGCGTTGGTCGTCACCCGCCAGTCCCTTCCCTTCTACGACCGACGCGACGTCACGATAAGCCGGCTTGTCGGGGAGATCGATCTCGGTGGCCTTGGAGCGGAGGAGGTCGCGGATCTCCTAGCTGCGGGCCCCGAGGCCACGGGCATCGTCCGACTCGGGAGCGAGCTCGGGGGACACCCGCTCTTCCTGGAACTTCTGAGAGCCCATCCGGCAGGACCTTCCGGAGCGCTCCGGGACGTGCGGCGCTTCGTCGAGGAGGAGATCTACCGAAAGCTCTCGGACGCGGAACGAAGGGTCATGAAGACGGCCTGCCTGTACGCTGTGCCCGTGCCACGAGAGGCCCTCCTTCCCGATCCCTCCCTCACGCATGACGTCCTCTTGTCGCTCACCCATCAGTGCTTGATCCAGCCCGTCGGGGAGGCCGAGTTCGGGGTCCACGACACGATTCGAGACTTCTTCACGGAGGTGCTCACGCCCTCGGAGCGCCTCGAGCTGGGCGAGTTCGCGATGGGACGCTTGCGAGAACTCGCGTCCGGCGCTCGGGAGGCCGGAGACTTCGTGACGGGCCTGAATTACCTCTCGAATGCCCTCCCCTTCGCCGGATCGGCGGGCGAACGGACGGCCTTGCAGGAGGTCCTCGGGGACACGAACAAGTCCATTGGCGATCTGAAGGGCGCCTTGGACTGCTACGAGAGAGCGATGAAGGAGGCGCAGAATCCGGAGGCCATCGTTCGACTCCATCGAAAGAAGGCGGAGGCGCTCCTCTTCTGGGATGAACGCGCGAAGGCTTCTCAGGAGGTCGAGACGGCCTTGGCCTCGCTCGGCGAAGCGGTCCACGCGGAACGCGGTTGGCTCGAGCTCATCCGATGCGATATTGCCCAGAGCCAGGAAGAGTGGGAGGAAGCCCGGGAATACGGGCGGACGGCGCTCCAGGTGTTTCAGGCCGTGAACGACCCCACGGGCGAGGCCACCGCCCTCGCGGCCAGCACCACCATCGGCGGCACCGACAAGGCCATCGACCTGGACTTTGAGGGAGCCATCACGGAGGCGAAGACGGTCGCGTTCCTCCATGAGTCGATGGCCCGGCTGCTCGCTCGGGAATTTGGGGACGTCGATCAGGCCATGGAACACCTCGCTGCCATCGAGGCCTTGCCGGAGATCATGGGAGATCCCATGATGCGCACCTGGTTCCTGGGGAGGCGGGGTTGGTACCACTTGGACTTCCGGGCCGACTATGCGGCCTCAAGGGCGGATTTCCACGAGGCCCTCTCCCTGGGACAGCAGGTTCGCGATCCGGTTGCCGTCACCTTCAACCGGTTCGGCCTGGCGGTCGTGTCCTTCTTCGAAGGCCACATCCGCGAGGCTCGTCCGGAGTTCGAACAATGCGCTCAGGAACTGCAGGCCCAGGGATTTCCGGGGTTCGCGGTCGAGGCGGTCTGGCGCCTCGCCGAATGCAGCCTGCTCGAGGATGATATGGCGGGCTTCCGCCGAGCCATGGCCTGGCTCGAGGATGCTGCGCTCGCGCGAGGAGTCGAGGCGCGACCCATCATCATCCAAGTCCTTCAGGGCGTCGATCGGTGGCTCCAGGCTGATCCGGAAGGGAGCTTCTCGATCCTGGAGCAATCCGTGCAGTTCGTGGAGAAGGAATTGGCCGTCCCGAAGGGGACGGGCGAGGACTCACCGGCCGGCGGCGGGCTCCCTCGAGGAGGCGGGCCGAGGCTCCTATTCCCCCATCTGCCCCACTTCTACTACGGGGTCGTCCTTCGCGTCGCGGGGCGGGAGCGCGAAGCCACGGAACACATCGCCCGCGCGGAGGAACTTCTCCGGATCATGGGCCTCAAGGCAAGACTACACGTCCTTCGGGAACAGCAGGCAAGACTCGTGGAAGTCCTTCGCCACGCGAGCAGCCATGCGTAACATCCCGGTTCGAGGGATTCCTGGGATCCCACCTCCCGCATGAAGCCACTAGGACCCTGGAGCCGAGCGCGATTAGGTTCGCGCGGCCTATCTTGGCGTCGCAGAGGATGTCCTGCGGCTGACCACATGTCTCGCGGACTCTGCCCTTCGGGGTGGCGACAGGTGGTGAGCTCCCGCCCGGCCGATAGGAATGCACCCCATCGCAGAGCGAGCAAAAAGGCGAAAGACTATATTCGGATCGTGCTGTGGGTGGCCCGGATGCTTGGGAGGCGGCGGAGGGACTCCACTTCTCGGTCCCTGGGCGGCGTCCTACCTGTGATCGTCCTGCTCCTGGCCGGGGGGTTTGTGGCGCTGACGGCTGAAGTTCGAGCCCAGTTGCCTCTCCCCGATCTCACCGTGCAGAGCCTGAGCCACTCACCCGAGATACCGTCCACAAAGGATACAGTTACACTCACTGCGGTCGTCGAGAACGCCGGGAGTGGCAAGGCGAACTCCTCGATCCTGAATTTCCGGGTGGGAGGGGAGACTTTCGGGCGGGACTTCCGAGTCCCGCCTCTCCTACCCGGGGAACGCTATGTAGTGCAGCGCCAGGAGGTGCTCGACGTTGCGCAAAGCTACACGGTCAAGGCCACCGCCGACGCGAGGGGCGAGGTCGCGGAGTCCGACGAGCAGAACAATGAGGCGGTCCACGTCTTCAGAGTCGTCGGCCGGAAGCTGGACTCAGGCTTTGCGCACTTCCCGCCGTCCATCGACGGGTCCCTCCACTATGGGGAATGGAATCTGGCCAATCGAATCGACTTTCCCCACGGCTATCTGACCGTCCTCAACGACAACATCCGACTCTACATCCTGCTGAACGTCATCGAAGACACCGTGGACGACCCCCCTCTGATTTCGGATCCGTGGGGAGACTACTTCTGGCTGACCTTCGACGTCGATCGGAACTTCAACATCACGCCGAATCTAGATCTGATGTACAGCCTGGAACCGGGAACCCACAACATGCGCTACTCCTTTTTCCTGGGTCCCGGGCGGCTGACGCCTCTCCAGCCGAGCACCCGCTCGAGCCTAGGACCCGGATTCGGTTGCTTCTTCGCCGACGGGAGCCTGCAGATCGCCCTTCCGGGCTCCCCCGCCTGCAAGAGCCATCGACTCTGGGAGTTCGGCATCGACCTCGCTGAGATCGGAGCCCAGCCGGGGCAATTCACGCGAATGGGATTCCGGGTCTATTCTCAGAACCCTCGGTTCGTCGATGACGTCCCCCCGGACCACGTCCGGGACTTCAGCGATCTCATCGCCATCACCCTCGCCCCCTCGCCCATCCGCCTCCCCGTCCCCGAGCCGGGTACCGTCGTAACGTTCGAGCCAGACGGAAGAAGCCGCATCGTGTTCGACTCGACCCGCGACGGCGACTCGGAAATCTTCGTCATGAATGAGGATGGTACAGGACAGGTCCAGCTTACGTTCAACGAGGGGATCGGGGACTATTTTGCGAGATTCAGTCCGGATGCGAGCAAGATCGCCTTCACGTCGAGCCGAGATGGCGACTCGGAGATTTTCGTCATGAACGAGGACGGGTCCGGCCAGACCCAGCTCACGTTCAATACCGTCATCGACGAGGTCCCGAGCTTCAGTCCCGACGGCGGAAGGATCGCGTTTCACTCCACGAGGGACGGCGACGCGGAGATCTATGTTATGAACGTGGACGGCTCGGGCCAGAGGCGGTTGACGTTCAACGATGCCGTGGATGTGGAGCCGAGCTTCAGCCCGGACGGCGAGAGCATCGCCTTCGCGTCGAATCGGGACGGGGACTTCGAGATCTTCGTCATGAACGCTGACGGCTCCGGCCAGACCCAGCTCACGTTCAATACGGCCCTCGATTTGGTGCCAAGTTTCAGCCCGGATGGTCGGAAGATCGCTTACCACTCGACCCGAGACGGCGACTCGGAGATCTTCGTCATGAACGCGGACGGCACTAGCCAGACCCAGCTCACGTTCAACGCGGCGACGGATCGAGTACCAGGTTTCAGCCCGGACGGCAAGAGGATCGTCTTCGATTCAAATCGGGACGGGGACTTCGAGATCTTCGTCATGAACGCAGACGGATCGGGACAGACCCAGCTCACGTTCAACGCGGTCCAGGACGCCCGACCGAGCTTCGGCCCCCGGGAGGGAGGAGGCATCGAAATCACGCAGGCCGTCCAGACTCGCGAAAACACGCTGCCTCTCGTGGCCGAAAAGACCAGCGTGGCCCGGATGTACGTCGTCGCCGGAGGGAACCTCACGAGGTCCCAGCCTTCCATTGTCTACCTGTACGGCACGAGGGGTGGTCAGGATCTCCCTGGCTCGCCCCTCGCGATGCTGCATTTCGCCCCGCGAGTCGTGGATCGGAACCAGGTGCGAGATACCGCGAACTTTCTCCTGCCCAGGTCTTGGGTGAGCGGGACGGTCACGTTCAGGGGCCTCGTCCGGGACTTCTTCGGAGGGGAGGACTCCCATCCCGAATTCACGCGGGTCTTCACTCCAAAGGATGTGCCCCTCTATTGGGTCGTCCCGGTAAACACGGGAACGGCCGACAGTCCCGTTCTTCCGTCAAACGCCGAGATGTCGAGCCAACAGAGCTACCTCGAGACGGTCTTCCCTGTCCCGGACGTGAACTTCGTGCGGAAGGGGCCCTTGGCGTGCCAAGGATGCTCCTTCAGCCAGATCATCGAGGAGCTGAATGAGCGATACGTCGTCCTCGTCCTCGTCTGGGCTCTCAGTGGCGGCTCCTTCGCCCTACCGGACCAGATCTACGGTTTCACAGGGGCGGGGGGTGGCCTGTCGGATCCCGTGTGGGCCGGCGGGCTCGGGAGGGTCGCTGTCGGATTCCGCGGGACCTCGCTGGAGGGCACGATGGCTCACGAGATCAACCACAACCTGGACCGATCCACGGGAGGGACGTGGGGCCGGCACGTCTCGAACCCAATCTGCAATGACGGTATCGTGGCCCAGACCGTCCCCCCGCCGCCTCCACCCGCCGGCTGTTTCTGGCACTTCCATTCGAATGACAACACGTGGAGATTGCATGACAGTGCGTGGGGCTGTGGCGCCTCAGGACCGGATCCGGCGTGGCCCGCTCCGCCGAACACCGATGCCATCGACAGGTCCGAAGGCGCCGTCGGATTCGACACAAGAGTGCCCTTCACCGTGGCACCTGGAACGATCCCGGACTTCATGTCCTATTGCCAATCGGGTACGCTCCCGACGAAGTGGATTTCGGGATACCGTTGGCAGAATCTATTCGACAGCTTCCCGCCGACTGGGAGTCCATTGGCGGCAGCCCGTTTGCAGAGCGCCACCGTGGATACCGCGTTCCCGGACGTCTTCTACGTTTCCGGTCGAGTCAACCGGGACGGAACGGGGGAGCTTGATCCGCTCCTCGTCAAGCCTGGGATTCCGACCTTGGCGAGCGAGATTGCCATCGGGGAATACTCCATCGACATCCTGGACTCCACAGGAGGCATCCTCTCCTCGACGATCTTTGGGGTGAACTTTGTCGATGTCGAGGGAAACGAGAGGGACACGGTCTCCTTCAGTTTCTCGATCGAGATGCAGGTTGGGGCGACGACCGTCCGCCTGATGCATCTTTCCGATGTCCTGGACGAGATTATCCGTTCTCCGAGTCCCCCGACGGTGACCGTCCTCCAACCGAACGGTGGCGAGACGTGGAATGGAATCCAGACCGTGGATTGGGTCG
>CAYGBO010000066.1:0-207 GCA_964348145.1 uncultured Methanomassiliicoccales archaeon | reverse complement strand
ACGGGTCCCACGACGCGGAGGACGACTCCGACGGCATCGTCACGGTGGCCGACAAGGCCCCCGACGTGACCGTGGAGTCTCCGGAATCGGGGGCCGTGTTCGCCTCGGGAGAGACGATCCTGTTCCAAGGCGACGCGACAGACGTGGAGGACGCATCGATTCCCGACGCTTCCTTCCTTTGGACGTACGGGAATGCGCCCTTTGGGA
>CAYGBO010000065.1:5216-9971 GCA_964348145.1 uncultured Methanomassiliicoccales archaeon | reverse complement strand
TGCGCATCGCGGGACTCTACCACACGAAACCTGCGAGACTTCGCGCGTTCTGCATGCATCTTCTCGAGCGCTCGGGCGGAGACCTCGAGGCATACTTTGACCGACCCACGGGCGAGGTGCGAGGGGACCTTCTCCGTCAGCCCGGCGTGGGTCCCGAGACCGCGGACTCAATCCTCCTCTACGCGGGAAACCACCCCGCGTTCGTCGTCGACGCGTACACGATCCGAATCGGCACGCGGATCGGACTCTTTCCGGCGGGGCCCTACGTGAGCGTTCAAGGCTACTTCGAGTCCCATGTGCCGAAAGACCCGGCGTTGTACCGGGAATACCATGCCCTCCTCGTGGCCCACGCGAAGGCGCTCTGCCGGCCCACCCCGCGCTGTGCGGAATGCCCATTGTGCAGTCTCTGCGACTATGGACGAAAACAATAAGCGCGAGGCGCGTCTCGCCGAAGTCGAATGCTCCGCGCAGTCACCCTGGACGCCTTCGGGACGATCATCGATACGGGACGGGACGTCCTTAATCGGGTCTGCCGCGCGATCGTCGAAGAGAACGGTCGCGGCGTGAGCCCAGAGGCGATCCTGGAGCGATGGGATCACTACTTCTTCCACCGCGACGACCCCGAGTTCCTCACGCTGGCGGAACTGAGCGAGGACAGCCTCGCGTCCGCGTTCCGAGAGTACGGGATCCTGGCGGACGCGCGCCGCTACGTGGAGATGCTCGAGGCCGTGTGGGGCACGGCACGGGTATACCCGGAGGTCCCTGGAGTCCTCCGAGCCTTGGACGGGATTCCCTGCGCCGTCGTCTCGAACGCGGACGACCACCTCCTGAAACAGATTTTCGCCCGCAACGGGCTGGATTTCCCCGTCACGGTTACGTCGGAATCCGCGAGGACGTACAAGCCCCGCCCGCGGATCTTCGAGATCGCTCTCGAGGCGCTCCGCGTGGATGCGAGCGATGCCGTCCACGTGGGCGATTCCCTCGTGGCGCATCGCGCCTCGGCATGCGAACCGTCTGGGTGAATCGAACGGGCGTCTCGCGCGGACCCGCGGATCCCCATCCGGACTTCGAGGTGCGAGACCTGTCCGCCGTCCCGGAGATTGTGAAGGGGCTCCGTAGGTACCACTGAATTGTGCATTCCCATGGACGGTCCCAGCAACGATTAAATAAGCCGGGATAATCGCCCGAACGGGAGGGGCTTGCACTTGGCCAGCGTGACGGTGGGCGAGCGAATCCTCGTGCACCTATCCGGATTCTTGCGATACGCGGACGCATACGAGTGTCCCGCGGACATGACTCAGGATGGGATCGGCGCGGCCCTGGGAATCAGCCGAGCCCACGCGGCCCTCGAGCTGAAGCGTCTGCGTGATCTCGGAAAAATCGAGGAGCGGATGGCGCACGTCGCCGGCGCGCGGACCCGTCGGAAGGTGTACTTCATCCTGCCCGGGGGTCAGGAGGCCGCGCGGCGCATGCGGGAGCATGCGAAGACGAAGCGAGTCGCCTTGGTGGGTCGTGAGGGCGTCCGAGAGGTCGCGGGCGCGCAGGCGATCGAAATCCTCCGTAGGCACGGCGTCCGGGAGACGGAAGGAATCCAACGCATCCTCGCCTCGGACACGGTCGAAATCGCGCCCCCGGAGCCCGCGAAGCCCCCGCCGACGCCCCGGCGCCCATTCTTCGGACGGGAGACGGAGATCCATGCCCTCCGCGAATGGCTCGGGACGTCCGGCCGTCCCATCGCCATCGTGATCGGCGTCGCGGGAATCGGGAAGTCCGCCCTCCTCGCGAAGGTCCTTGAGGCGGAATCGCGACCCGTTTGCCTCCGCCGGCTGTACGCCCACGACGACGGACACGGCTTCCTCGCTTCCGCCGCGGACTTCCTCGCCCGCCAGGGCCGTCGTCGCCTTCGGGCCATGATCGCCAGGCCCGCCTACGATCCGGCGGAAGCGATCGCATTGCTCAGGGACGACCTCGAGGGATGTTCCGTCGCCATCGACGACCTGCAGGTGTGCCCCGCGGCGGAGGGGGTCCTCAAGGCCCTTCATGAGCGTCGGCCCGCGTGCAAGATCCTCATCGCGAGCCGCACCCAGCCGACGTTCTACGACCGGGCGGCTGTCGCCCGGGGGGAAGTCCTCGAAATCACCCTCCGGGGACTCGAGGATCAGGGAGCCCGGGATCTCCTCGCCTCCCGGGGCACGACCCTCGACGGCCGGGATCTGGATGCCGTGCTTCGGGCGACGCGCGGCCATCCCCTCGCCCTCGAGCTGTTCGCGACGAGCGGCCTCGACGCCGGCGCCGTCGAAGCGGAGCGGTTCCTCGTGGAGGCGGTGCTCGACGGCGTGGACGATGCGTCCGAGGCGGTCCTCAAGACCTTCTCGATCCTTCGGCGTCCCGTCCTCTCGCCGGACACCCTCGGGGTCACCCTCGCCCAACGTCGTCGACTCGTCCGGCGCGCCCTCCTCGAGCACCGGACGGAAGGGTACGTCCTGCACGACCTCGTTCGGGAGTTCTTCGCGGCCCGTCTCTCCGACCAGGAGAGAAAGTCCGGCCATGAGCGAGCCTCGAAGTACTGGGAAGGGCGGGGGGATCTCCTCGAAAGTGCGTACCACCGGCTCGCGGGCGGCGATGCGGAGGGCGCTGCGGTGATCCTCGCCCAAGATGGCGGCGCCTACTCGGAGAGTTCCCGCGCGGGGGAACTCGAGGCGTGTCTGCTCGGCCTTCCTGAACGCCTGCGGCCCCTTCGGCTCCTCGGCGAGACCCAGATGTACCTCGGAAAGTTCCAGGATGCGCGCGCGACCCTGTCCGCAATCGTGCGCGATGGGTCTCCCAAGGACCGGCTGAGCGCGCGGGTCCACTTGGGCCGGATTGCGAACCGCCTCGGCGCCTATGCGGAGGCACGCGCCATCCTGACCTCGGCCGTGCAGGAGGCCGCGGGCCGGGACCCCACCCTCGAAGGGGAGGCCCTCCGGGCCCTCGGGGGGGTCGAGCGAAAGCTCGGCGACTTGCGGGCGTGCCTTGAGCACCTGTCCCGCGCCTCGGAACTCCTCGAGGGAGATGGCCGGGAACAGGCAAGGGCCCTCCTCGACCTGAGCGCGGCCCTCATCGCCCTCGGGAACCTCGCGGAGGCAAAGGCTCGACTCCACGAGGCGGCCCGCCTCGCGCGACGGGGGAGCCGGGAGGACGCGGCGATCCAGAACAACCTCGCGATCGTGCTGAGCCACGAAGGAAAACCGGTCGAGGCCGCAAGGGCCTTCGAGCGTTCCGCCGATCTCGCGATTCGCACGGGGGAGATGCGATTCGCTTCCTACGCCCTCGCGAACGCGGTGGACAACCTCCTCCGACTCGACGAGACCGACGCGGCGGCCTCTTGCGCGCAACGGGCCGTCAGCCTCGCAGAGACGATTGGCGATGCGGTCGCCCTCTCGACCGCCCGGGCGAATCTGGGCCTCGTCTTCGCTCGCCAGCGTGAGTGGTCCAAGGCAGAGACCCTTCTCCTCGAATCCGTGGATCTCCTCGCGGGCCTCGAGAATCCCTACAGCTTGGCCACGCGGTACGCGGAGATCGCGAACGTCTACGAGGCCCAGGGCCGTTCCTCGGAGGCGGCCCCGTGGCGGGCCCGGGCGGAAGACCTGTTCGGTCGGCTCCGGGACCACGGACCCTAGGCCCTCCTCTCCTGGCGGAGATCCACGTCCGACGATTATCGGACCAAACCATTAAGTAGGTCAGACACGATGACGCGCCGTCCGCGGGACCTCTCTCCCGCGGACCCAACGGGATGGGACCCATGACTTCCTCGGCTTTCGTGAGCGCTCACGCCACACGGCCCGTCGCCTTTGTCCTCGCCCTCGGGATGTTCGTCGCCGTCCTCGCAATTGTGCCACCTGCACGCGGGGAGTTCAGCAGCCTGCGCGTGGAACCGGGCCAGTTCACAGGGACGAGCCTGTACGTCCCGACCGAAACGATGCGGATCACGATCTCGTCGACGGTCGCGGGGGAGGTCTACGACGTGGATGTCTACCATCTCCCGCCTCCCTTCAACCCGGCGAGCCGCGTCGTGTACGCGACCTTCGACGACCTTGACATCCTGGCCACCCTGTCGCGAAGTGTGACCTGGACGATACCGGAGACGGTCCCGGACGACGGTTGGTACTGGGTTTCCGTCCACGACGGGGGTTGGTTCGAGAATGCAGGCTCCGGCACGACCTGGGCCACCTACCCCTCCTTCCCGTTCTCGGGCGGCTTCTCGATTCGCGCCTACGATTTCGAGGTGTGGACGGACAGGAACGCCTACTTGCCCGGGGACACCGTGACGGTGGGCTGGTCCGCGACGATGATCAAGGACGGCAATCCGGCTCCCTCCGGAGTGAGCGAGCTTCAGGTGTACGACGACCTCGGCGCAACCCTGATCGCTCCGAATCAGTACTTCTTCAACGCCTCACAAGGTTCCTTCTCCTTCGTCCTCAGCACCGGCTCGGATCCGGATGTGGACGCCCGCGTCTGGGGGTGGTTCAATGACACGTCGGGGAACCGGGAGGGGTCCGACACGATGTCCTTCGACATCGATTACCTCGGGGTCGTCATGTCCGTGCAGCCCACCTACGCCCCTGGCGCCATCGTGACGATCGATGCCTGGACGAAGGTAACGGACTCTCCGGGATTCCCCGCGCCCTGGGATCCTGGCGCCGCGAGTGTCTTCGTGAACGTGACGATCACGGACTTCAACACGGGCGATCCAACCCCCTACGACGCGACGAATCT
>CAYGBO010000065.1:0-5206 GCA_964348145.1 uncultured Methanomassiliicoccales archaeon | reverse complement strand
GCGTAAGCCCCGGTCTGGGACAGCGACGCGCCGATGCGGATCGGCGGCTGGGCCTGGGCGGCCGGCGCGACGGCCCCGGCCCACGCCGCGGCGGAGACGAGGCCTGCGGCAAGCGCCCGGCCGAATCGCCTCACGGCCGCTGACGGGAAGGCAACCCACGTGTTCCAGCTGGCGGCCACACCCACGTCGGCCGTGTATCGGGTCCAGGTTTCGGCGACGGCCTATGGAATCCTCAACGCCGCGACCTCGGACACCTTCGAGGTTCGCTCTACGCCCTTCCTGCTCTTGCAGCTCAGGCTCGACCGGTCCGAGTATGCGAGCGGCGAGACCGCGACCGCGACGGCCACGATCACTCCATCGGGGAACTACTCCTACAGGTGGACGATCATGGACGACGCAACCGGCGACACGCTCGTCCAGACGTCCGGCAGCTCGTCCACCATCGCCTACGCGATCCCGACGAACTTTGAAGGCCGACTTCGTTTCCAAGTCACGGCGAACGACGGCCAAGGGACCACAGAAACGGAAGTGACGACCGTCGACGTGGCCTTCGGGTACCTCGCCCTGAGCCTGACGCCCGGAGAATTCGACCCAGGGAACACGATCACCGCGACCTTCAGCCTCCGCTCCCAGGTGATTACGAGTCCGTCATACTTCTACGAGGTCTGGGCCGGCGGGATGGATCTCGTGGCGAGCGGGAGTCCCACGGGTACCTCTTTCACGTACCAGACCCCCAATCCTGCGAGCACCTTCTACGAGTTCGTCGTGGTCGCGAGTCAGGACGGGCGTTCCGTGCGCACCGTGGGGACCGCCTTCCAGGCCGCCGGCTTCTTCCTCAGCATCGGCCTGGACCGGCCGTCCTATCTCCCTGGCGAGACGATGCGGATCCAGTATTCGATCACGGCGAGGGGCCCGGCGACCTTGCCCCAGGAGTTCCGGTTCTTCGTGAGCCTGTTCGGCTCGACGAGCACGACGGCCACGACGACGAGTCCAAGTGGCGAGCTCCACGTACGGATTCCGGCGGGCACGAACGAGGGCGACCTGTTCCTCCTCGTCACGGAGACAACCACGGGGGCCACCGCCTCGGAGACGGTTCGCGTCGGGCCGACGAACCCCTTGTGGTCGACCGAGGTGGCGGGCATCCCCGCCTTCGCGGTGATCCTCGGTGTCCTCCTGGCCCTGCTCGTCGTGGGCTTCCTGTTCCTGTGGCGTCGCTCGTCCCTCGGCGCCGGTGCGGGAAAGGGCCTGGCCAAGCCGGCCCGGCCGCCTCCGGAACGACCCACCCGTGCGCCCCCCACCTCCCCCATGTCCGTGCCGTGCAAGAACTGCAACACGTCCATCGAAATCACGACGAGCAAGCGGCCCATCGAGGTAATGTGCCCGTCCTGCGGGGAGACCCAGCTCATCCAGTGAGAGCCCGGAACCTAGCACGGCGTGAGGGGACGGACGAAGGCCTGAAATTCGCCCGACGTCATCAGCGTGCGGACGACCTAGAGGTGACCCATGGGCGCAGAGCAAGACATTGTCGCTGCCGTCACGTCGAACGACCCGGGGAAGGTGCGGGACCTCCTGGATCGGAATCCCGGCCTGGTGGGAGTCACGACCGCTGAAGGGAGTCTCGTCCTAACCGCGCGCTACCATGGAGCGGAGGATGCGCTGACCGTTCTCCTCGAACGACACCCCGCTTCTCGGCTGAGCCTTCACGAGGCTGCGGCCGTGGGCTCGAGCGACCGCGTGCGCGAGATCCTCACGGCGCATCCTGACGAAATCGACATCGCGAACCACCAGGGCTTCACGCCCCTCGGGCTCGCTTCCTTCTTCGGCCACCCACAGACCGTGGAGGTCCTGCTTGAGAACGGGGCGGATGTGAACTGCGTGGACGCGAGCCGATTCGCGAACGCGGCCCTCGACGCCGCGGTCGCCGGGAACCATCCCGACGTCGTCCGGATCCTCCTGGCCGCTGGCGCCGATGTGAACGTCCGGAGCCGGGGAGGCTACACCCCGCTGCACAAGGCGGTCCTCTCCGGGAACACGGGGCTCGCGAGGCTCCTCCTCGAGCACGGTGCGGATCCTCACGCGACGCGAGAGGGTGGCCGGACTCCCCTCGACGACGCACGGGAGAGCGGAAGGGGCGCTGTGGTTCAGGCCCTGAGGGAGCATGGTGCCGACATCTAGAGGCGCCCCAAGGTCTCCCCGATCCTCCGTAGGCCTTCCGTGATTGTGTCCCGAGAGGCCGCGTAGGACAGGCGCACGTGGCCCTCTCCCCCCGCGCCGAAGGCGGTTCCCGGGGTCAGGGCTACCTGGGCCTCCTTGAGGAGTCGCTCGCACAAGGCTTCGTCGTCGAGGGGTGCATCGTACCTCGGGAAGGCGTAGAAGGCGCCTGAGGGGCGAAAGCACGAAAGACGTTCGATCTTCCCGAGCTCGTCCATGACGAGATCGCGGCGAGCCTGGAACTCGCGGACCATCGCCTCGACGGGCTCCTTCGGACCTCGCAGGGCCTCGATCCCCGCCTTCTGGGCGAAGGCGGTCGCGCACGTGATCGAGTGTTCCTGAACCTTCGATATCTGTTGCAGGACGGGAATCGGCGCCACGAGCCACCCCAGGCGCCAGCCCGTCATCGCATAGGTCTTCGAGAAACCGCTTACGGTGATCGTGCGGTCGAACATGCCGTCCAGGGAAGCCGGACTCACGTGTTCCCCTTCGTAGAGGATCTTCTCGTAGATCTCGTCGCTCAGGACAAGAAGGTCGTGGTCCTGGGCGAGATCCGCGATCCCCCGGATCGCCTCGCGCGGATACACGGAACCGGCGGGGTTCGACGGGGAGTTCAGCACGATGATTCGGGTGCGGCGCCCGATCGCCTCCGCGACGCGCTCGGGGGTGGGCACGAATCCCTCCTCGTCGGCCGCGCGGACAGGCACGGGTTTCGCGCCCGCGAGACGAACCATGGGGGCGTAGGAGACCCAACCGGGATCGGGGAGGATCGCTTCGTCCCCTCCGTCGAGGAGGGCCATGCACGCCATGAAGATCGTGTGCTTCGTGGGGGCGACAAGGACGTGGTCCCCCTTCGCCGGGATCCCGTTCTCCCGCTGGGACTTTTGCGCGATGGCCTCGCGGAGGTCCCGGAAACCCCGCGAGGGCGTGTACTTCGTGTGGCCTTCATCGAGGGCCCGCTTCGCTGCCTCCACGATGTGACTCGGCGTCGGGAAATCGGGCTCGCCGACGGAGAGGGAGAGGATCTTCTCGCCGCGAGCCCGCATCTCGGCGACGAGGTTACCCAGGCGAACAGTCGGTGAGGATTCGATGGACGTCACCCGCGTCGCGAACCGGACCATGGGGGCGGGAAGCCCAGGGAGGTAGAAAAGGTTCACCGCAAACCGGGAACGCGGGACTCAAGACGATACGCTCGGCCGGAGTTTCTTCAACGGGCAAGGGGCCTTCACGCCCCGCGCCCTATCGATGGGCGAAGTACGCGCGAACCTCCGACGGGCTCGCACCGTCGATGCGCGCAAATCCGAACCGTTCGAACTGGACGAAGTCGTCCGCCCGCAGGGCTCCCGCGGCGGTCTCCGCAATGCCTCGGATCTCGCCGCCATCCGGCATCCGGACGACAGCGGGAATCCCGTCGGCGACCCACTGAATCTTGGGGATGTCCTTGTTCTCCTGGGAAACGAAGCGCGCCCGGTCGCCGAGTACGACGTTGCAGAAGTCCTTCAGGCGAATCTCCTTCCCCCGAAACCTCTCGAAGTCATCCCGGGCGACACGGAGGGTCGGCCCCACGCGGACCGTCCGGACCCCGCGACCGGGAAAGTCGGGGTGGAGGGGCACCTTCACCGCGTCGATGGCCGGAAGCCCTTCGACGTGGAGGGAGACGGGATTCGGGACGAAGAAGTAACGGTTCGCCTCCGGATCCACGAGCTTCCGGTTCTCCGCATACAAGGTCTCCGCCGGGACCTCGATGTCCGTGAGGCTCAAGCCGAAGGACACGAGGAACGTGCGGAGGGCCTCGGGCCGGAAGCCCCGTCGGCGCAGGGATTGGAGGGACCACGTGCGCGGGTCGTCAACGCCCGTGAGCCGGCCCGCCTCGATTTCCTTCCGGTACCGGGACTTGGAGAGCTCGAGATCCTTCACGCGAAGAATCCCAAAGTGGACGAAATGAGGGCGGCGAGCGACGCCAAGCCGGTCCCAGATCCACGTTTCCATGAGGTCCTCCATGACAAGATCCTTCCCTCGGAGGACGTGGGTCACGCCGAGGAGATGGTCGTCCACCGCCCAGGAGAACTCGAGGAGGGGCCACACTCGGTGCTTCGTGCCGACGCGCGGATGGTCGCGCTCCGCGATCCGGAACAGGACGCGGTCTCGGAAGGCGGGATTCGGATGGGCCATGTCCGTCCTCGCGCGCAGGACCGCCTCGCCCTCCCGATACCCGCCGGCGAGCATCGCCCTCCATTTTTCCGTCGTCTCCCCTCCGCCCTGACCTCGGTGGACGCACAGGCGACGTGCCTCCCGGTTTGACCGGAGGGTGGCCGTGTCGCATTCACAGACGTAGGCGTCGCCTTTGGCGATGAGCTGCTCCGCCCACTCATAGTGGATCGGGATGCGGTCGCTTTTGTAGAGGATCTCGTGGTACTCGACGGCAGCCCAATCGAGTCCCTCTTGCACCTGGCCGTATGCCTCCGGAAGAATCGGCTTCTCCTCCGAGCCGATCGTGTCGTCGAACACGAGCAGGAGTCGACCTCGGTACCGCTTCGCGTACACATCGTTGAGCACGAAGGCCCGTGCGTTCCCGATGTGCAAGGGTCCGCTCGGATAGGGCGCGAGACGCAGGACGACGTGGCCTTCCACGGCGTTCGGGAGCGGCGGGAGGTCCTTGGGGCCCGCCTCCGGCTTCGGACGCTCCAGGAGTTCCGGGGCGATGGATGCGAGCTCCGCGCGCTGGACCTCGGGGTCCAGGCGGTTCACGTCGGCCACGACGCGCTCGACCTCCGAGGCGACCTCTCTCGCCCGCGGCCGAAGGGCCGGATCCTCCGCGAGGAGTTTGCCCAAGACGGACTTCGCGTCGGCCTTGCCCCCGTGGAGGATGGCATTGTGTAGAGCGAACTTGCGCGCCGAGGCGACCGCCATCGCGGGTCGAACCCCTTGGGAGCTTAAAGACTTCGGGGCGAGCGTCTCACGGGAGCCGCACCCGGACCCCGAGCCGGCCGGAGGT
>CAYGBO010000064.1:4542-10019 GCA_964348145.1 uncultured Methanomassiliicoccales archaeon | reverse complement strand
CTACTACGACGATCCTGTGAAGGAGTATTGGCACCTCCTCGAGCACGTCGCCCTGTGGGACGTGAGCGTCGAGAGGAACCTGGAAATTGCAGGTCCCGACGCCTTTGAATTCATGAACCTGCTCACGCCCCGAGATCTCTCGAAGTGCGCAGTCGGGCAGGGCAAGTACGTGGTGATCACCGCAGCCGACGGAGGGATCATCAATGATCCCGTGCTGCTGCGCCTCGACAAGAACCGCTTCTGGATCGCCCTCGCGGACAGCGACGTCCTGCTTTGGGCAAAGGGGCTCGCGGTGAAATCGGACCTCGACCTAGAGATCACAGAGCCCGACGTCTCACCCCTCCAGGTCCAGGGACCCAAGTCGAAGCGGGTCATGGAGGCCTTGTTCGGTCCGAAGGTGCTCGATCTATCCTACTACTATTTCCTCGAGACGAACCTGGACGGCATCCCGGTCGTCGTGACCCGGACAGGGTGGACGGGCGAGGTCGGCTACGAGATCTATCTGAGGGACGCCAGCCGGGGGGACGAGCTGTGGGAGAGAGTCATGGAGGTCGGGAGGCCCTACAACATCCGGCCCACGGGTCCCTCGGACATCCGCCGAATCGAGGCCGGCATCCTGAACTACGGGGCGGACATGACCCTCGACACGAACCCTTACGAGGTCGGGCTCGGGTGGCTCGTCGATCCCGAGAAGCCAGGTGACTACGTCGGGAAGGAGGCGCTTCAGCGAATCCGGAAGGAAGGGGTTCGAAGGAAGCTCGTGGGCCTGGAAGTTCAAGGGGACCGGATCGAGTTCAACATGACGAAGTGGCCGGTTCGGGCCGACGGGGAGACCGTGGGCCATGTCACCTCCGCGATCTACTCCCCGCGGCTGGAAAAGAACATCGGGTATGCCATGGTGCCCCTTCGGGACTCCAAGCTCGGGACGTCCCTCAGCGTGGAGCATCCCACGGGAGATCGGAAGGCCACCGTGGTGAAGAAGCCCTTCATTGATCCGGAGAAGGAGACCCCAAAGGCTTAGGCGGTTCCTGCGCGTTCGCCGCTGGGCCTGGGAAGTTCAATCGAGCCGAGACGCGGGAGGTCGGTCGGCGGTGACGGAGGAGGAATCGGGCGGATCTTCGAGGCGGCGCGAGAGCCCGCCCCCAATCGAATGGATTCGGCCGGGCGAGGAATCCCCACCTCCTGAGCCGAGCGAGCGGCCCGCCGCCTGGGTCCCGACGCCCGAGGAATTTGAACGTCCGTCCGCGAGACGTGCCCCGACGCAGCCGCGCGAGGCCACCCGAGGACGATCCACCCTGGCCGGCGCGTGCTTGATCCTTGCAGGACTGCTCGGGATGGCCTCGACCTTCGTTCTGCTGATGACCCCCCTTTCCGAGGAGGACTTCGAGGCCCTCACGAACATAAGCGCGGCCGAGCAGGCGGCGGTGACCGGCTTCGCCCTCGTGTCAATCTACTCCCAGGCCGTGGCCGTACTCGGAGGGATCATGGCGATCCAACGGAAGAACTGGAAGCTCGCGGTCGTATGCGGCGTCTTCTCCCTCCTGACCTTCGGATTCTTCCTCCTGTCCTCCCTGCTCGGGCTCGCGGGACTGCTCCTCGTCCTCGGGTCCCGCCACGAGTTCACGTCCTGATCCCATCCCGGTCGGGTCCAAGGGCGGATACAAGCCAAAGGTTCTTGTCGGGTGTCTTCTTCGGTTCCCCGTGCGCTACCGTACGCTGGGCCGTACCGGGCTCAAGGTCTCCGAAGTCGGCTTCGGCGCGTGGGCGATCGGAGGAAACGCCCACGGCAACTCGTACGGGCCCACGGACGATGACACATCCCTCGCCTCCATCCGACGGGCGATCGAACGGGGTTGCACCTTCTTCGATACCGCGGACGTCTACGGTTGGGGGCACAGCGAGGAACTCCTGGGACGGGCCCTCGAGGACCGCCGCGACGAGGTCTTCATCGCCACGAAGGTCGGCGGCGACTTTTATCACGGCGCCGTGCGAATGAACTTCGACCCCGGGTACATCGCGGTCGCCCTGGGACGGTCCCTCCGAAGGCTCCGGACGGACCGAGTGGACCTCTATCAGCTCCACAACCCGCCCTCGGAGATGATGGCGGATCCGAAGACCTACGAGGTCCTCGACTCCCTGAAGGCGGAGCACAAAATCGACCACTACGGCGTCTCGATCCATGAGCCCGAGGAGGGCGTGCTGTGCCTCGAGGCAGGCAAGCCGGAGACTCTACAGGTGCCCTTCAGCATCCTTCGCCAGGAGTGGATCGATACGTTCTTTGGAGAAGCGCGCAAAGCGAACGTCGGGATCATCGCCCGCGAGCCTCTCGGAAACGGCTTCCTCGCCGGAAAGATACCGCCGGACGCGACGTTCCCTCCGGGTGACATCCGACATCACTGGCCGGCCGAGATGATCGCGGCCCGATCGATCGTGGCGGACCGGCTGAAGTTCCTCTCCCGCGAGGGCAGGACCCCCGCCCAGTCCGCGCTTCGATTCGTCCTCGCCTTCCCGGAGGTTTCCGTGACCATTCCGGGAGCGAAGACGCCCGAGCAGGCCGAGGAAAACCTGGGCGCGTCCGATGCGCTCGACTTGACACACGAGGAGCTCCGGCGGGTTCGAGGCCTGTACGGCCCTGACCGTGGCCTCGGCCCCCCCTGAAAGGCTTTTTGAACTTGGGTCGCTTAGGCTGTCCGGGAGACGGGCTGGGGATGTGGTCCCGTGAAGAACTACTGAATTCCCTCAAGGATCTTGGTCTCCTGCGCAATCCGGAACTTGAGAAGGCATACCGGGCGGTGGATCACGCGGCCTTCCTGCCCGAGGATTTCGCGGTCCTCGCGTACTCGGACATGCCCCTTCCCCTGTTGCAGACCCTCGGGGGACCCACGATGCCGTCGGCCCGTTGCCTCGTCGCCGCCCTAGAGCTCCTCGAACCTCCGCCCCAGGCCCGCATCCTCATTGACGGCGCGCGAGGAGGGTATCCCGCGGCGCTCCTTGCCGCGATCGTAGGCCCGGAGCGGGTCGTCGTCGCTGAGCCCGATCCGAAACGGCGCGATATCACAGCGGAGCGGCTCCGCCGCGCGGGCCACGGCGCAATCCCCGTCCTCCCGAAACCCCCGGAAGGGACCTTCGACCGGATCCTCGTGATGGATCCCTCGATACCTCGCCCCCGGGAACTTGCCGCCCATCTCAGCGACATGGGATTCCTGATCGCCCGCGGACGCGGCGTGGAGGACCTCTCCTACGTGAAGATCGTAAGGGACCGCGGCGAGTCGGTCCACATGACCGTTCGCCAGGCACCCCGCTCCGTCCCGGCGGGTCCCCGTCCCTCGACGGCCGTTGCACCTGTCGACTACGCGCGCCTCTTCGCCGTGGAAGACTTGATCATCCATGCGTGGGAAGGCCGGATCATCGGTCACTACGATCAGCACTTCCAGGATGTCGTCGACGAGACCTTCGCGGGCGGTCCCCTGGACCCGGAGGCCTTCGACCCGGCCAGGGAGCCTCGGAAGCTCGCGGCCCGTCGTGCCTTCCAGGCGGCGTACATCCTGCAGAGCGCGGGCGACCTCGATCGCGCCGCAGACGCCTACGAGCGATCGATCCACCTTGCACCCTCCGCGGAGGCCCACACGTTCCTCGGCTGGACGTGCAGTTTCGTCGGTCGCTACGACCATGCGATTGAGGAATGCCACCGCGCCATCGAGACGGATCCAAGCTTCGGGAATCCGTACAACGACGTCGGCGCGTACCTCATTGAGCTGGGTCGGGTCGACGAGGCGATCCCCTGGTTGGAGAAGGCCCTCTCGGCCCCGCGGTACTGCTGCTATTTCTACGCCCATGCGAACCTCGCTCGGATCTACTTGCACAAGGGGATGCGGGAGAAGGCCCGCAAGCACCTGCACGCCGCGCTGGAGGCGAACCCGGACTACGAGGTCGCCAGGGAGCTGCTGAGACGGCTGGACGTCCAGGAAGGCTACTTCCGCTGAGGTCCGAGGATCAACCCACGGAGGGTCGACACGTCCTCTTCGGACAGAGTGCGCTCCGGTCCCTTCGACACGATGACGACCACGTCGCCGTCCGCGGACGTGATGCGAATCCGCTCCTCCGCCACCGGAGAGCCCTGGACGGCTCCCGAAGGGGTTACCTCGTAGACGACCTGACGAATCGCGGAACGGGGCACATCGCGTCCGATGGAGAAACCCTGGAATGCCTTCACGTTCCAGGCTCCATGAACGTCGAGATGGACGCGGAACTCGAGGAGACGCCGGTCCGTGACAACGAGGGTCCCCCCGCGGACCGGGAGGACCCCGAGGGGGCGCTCGTCCTGGCGGAGATGCTGTGCGAAGAGGGATAAGCGATACGGATCCTGGGTCACGCGTCGGGCGAGGCCGAGGAATGCCGTATCGCGGAACGGGTCTTCTTCCTCCATGCATCGGAGGAAGGGAAGGGAAATTATGAAGGTTGCCTCCGGCAGATTTATCGCAACCGGGGGACATCCCGCGCCCATGACCTCCTTCGCGGCCGTCGATCGATCCTTTTCAAGGGCGATCCAAGACCTGCATGACTACCTGTGGGCCGGCGCGAAACACGATGAGGCGGACCTCCTGCGTCGTCTCACGAAGGGCGCCGTAGGACTCGACCGGCACCTGCGAGCGCCGGGGATCGTCTCGAAGGGGGTGCGTCCCCTCGCGAAGTCCTTCGACCGCCACGGCGTGGGCGCGGACCTCTTCACCTACTCGTATATCGTCTCGGGCCTCGCGGCCGCCGTGGAGCGTCGGAAGAAGCAGCCGAGGGAAGCTGCGAAGAGGATAAGCGAAGTCGTCGTCTCGAATTCAATCCATCTGGCCTCTGTGGCCGATCGATTCGACCTCGTAGAAACCTTCCAGAGCGGGAGGACGGATTTCGGCAAGTTCCAGGACCGCCTCGCGGGAGTCCTCGAGGCCCGGGGCGTGTTGCCCGCAGGAGAGCTGAACCGAGCCGCGAACGGGGTCTACGACCTCCATGCGATCTGGGATGTCGGATGGCCCAAGGACTATCAGCAGGTCGCCCTCGTGGCCTCCATCGGTGCCACCGCCCTCCACTCGGCGCACTTCGTCGAGGCCTTGCGAGCCCTCGGCCGCTACCGGAATCCACCCTACGGGACCCTCGTCCCGGCGCTCCGGAGGATCCTGGACCGGGTGGGGGCACACCCTTAAGCGCGGGGCCCTCTTGTCTTCGGCCGGAAGCGTGCCCGACGACCTGTACGTCCAGGCGAGGGATGCCGCGGAACGGGGAGAGACGGAGCAGGCCCGCGAACTCATCACGAGGGCATACGCGGCGAGTCCCCAGGATCCAGACGTTCGAGAGCTGTACGCGGGACTCTACATGGCCCACGCGATCCGCCTGTCCACCCGGGCCCGTGAGGCGCGTCGACAGCTGATCGTGCAACGGGACATCGGGTACGACGAGGAGTTCGTCGACAGTCCCGAGGTCGCGCGGGC
>CAYGBO010000064.1:1591-4532 GCA_964348145.1 uncultured Methanomassiliicoccales archaeon | reverse complement strand
GGCAGCCGCCTCGATACGATCGAGGTGGTCCTCAGAGACGACCCGACGCACGAAAAGGCCTTGATGACCAAGGCAGCCCTCCTGTTCCGGCGGAACCGGGAGACGGGCCGGCCCGAGGCCCTGGCCGTCCTCCGTGAGATCGCCACGCGCCGCCCGGACAACCGCCAGGTCGCCCTGACACTGCGGAAGATCGAGCGGACGTGCGAGCCGTGCAGCGACACCGGGTTCTGCCCGTATTGCGCCGGCCGTGGGTTCAAGCGCCGTCTCAGGCTCGAGACGAAGTGCAACCGGTGCCACGGGCAGGGCATCTGCCTGGCGTGTGGTCTTCTCTGACCTAGACGCCGTCCTCCGGGGACGCCGATCCGTCCGTCGTCGGCGTTTCAATCCAATCGACGCGATCGGCCCGGCCGACCTCTCCGCACGCCAGGCATTCCCACCCGAGGGAGTAGTCGTCGAACATCACGAGGCCCCGCTCCTCCTTCTTGCACTTCGTGCATGGCCCCTTCACGTAGCCGCTCACCCGGAACGCCTCGAGCACAATCTCGTCCAACGGGGAACCCCCAGGGAAAGCTCACGGAGGAGGCGCGGGATCCTTGCCGGAAGGAGACACATACCAGTCGGGGACCCCCTTATCCCCTCCCAGGTCGCACCGGGGACAGACATAGTCGAGGATCGGATAGTTGCCATGGGCGTGTTGGACGAAGAACACTTTGTCCGCGCCGCACTTCTCACACTTCTGAGGTTCCTCGCCGATGTTCTTTCGGCTGAACATTGAGAGGTCCGACCGGCCCGGAGGGAGATAAAGTTGCCGCCATTCCCCTGGGCGGGTCCGCGCCCGTTGCGCCGTCCGGTGGATTTTTCCGCTCCCGGGTTCTTACCTTCGCGGAGATCTCCGTGCCGACGTACATCCACCTCGCGAAGCTTACGCCAGAGGCGATGGGACGCCTGAAGGACTACAACCGGATGCTGGACGACGCGAAGCGCGTCGTCGAAAGCAACGGGGGTAGGGTCCTAAACTCGTACTCATGCCTGGGGGAGTATGACCTCGTCGCCGTGTTGGACCTCCCGGACAACGCGACTGCGATGCGGGTAAGCGCTCTCATCGCGGCCCAGGGAAACTTTCTGCCGATGACCCTCGCCACGATCTCCCCGCGCGACTTTGGGGAGGCCCTCGCGAAGGCGAAGTAGGTCCGGCGCAAACCTCTTTGTCGTGGGTCGCCCTCGCTGAGCCATGTTCCTTCGTTTCAGCCGATTCCGTTTCAAGGAGGGGACGGAAGAGGAAAGCATCGCAACCTTGCGTCGTCACACGGACACGATTCGCGCGGCGGAGGGATGCGAATCTGCGTGGCTCGCGCGGGGTCAGCATCCCTCGACAGAGTTCGTGGTCGTTGCCCTATTTCGGGATGAGCCCTCTCTTCGGGCGTTCGAGGTTCGACTGCGTTCCGATCCGAGCCTAGGAAGCGATCAGTTCTCCCTCCTTCGATTGACGGTTCAGCCGCCCGAGATGACGCAATACGAGGTACTGGAAGGCCGCTGATTGTGGAGGACGCTGCCCCCGTCGACCATTTCCCTCCCCCTCGCTAGGCTTTAAGAGGCGTGGACCCTTGGACCACCTGCCGGGTGGGGTGATGAAGCCGGTCCGGCCAACCGTAATCAAGATCGGGGAGACCCATCTGAACCGCGAGGGGGTACGCGAGATGCTGAAGAGCCTCGGGGTCACGGGCGAGACAATCGCCCGGATCGATGCGATGCCCGACGGCGGGGAGACGCTCATGGAACTTGCCGGGCGCATCTGTTACGAGTCCTTCGAGGTCGGTCTCAACCCGAACGTGAAGAAGATTCGAAAGGACTCAAAGGACTACTTCGAGAACTTGCTCCGAAAGGGGGACGGGAGTGTCGTAGAGCACGCCACCGTGAGCTGGGCGTTCCTCAACGTCTCTCGGGTGTTTACCCACGAGCTGGCAAGGCATCGCGTGGGCACGGCGATCAGCCAGGAGTCGCTGCGATACGTGCGCCCGAAGGCCCTGCACTTCTGGGTCCCTGAGGAGCTCGGCGAGGAGCAGAAGGCGAAGATGGCCGATGCGGTCGAAAGGGCTGAGGACGCCTTTCGAGAGCTAGAGACGTCCGTCCCGTGGGATGAGCTACCCATGGACGCGAAGAAGCGGCTCACCTCCGCGCTCCGCCGTATCCTGCCCGACGGGATGGCGACCCACGTGATCTGGACGGCGAACCACCGTACCCTGCGTTGGGTCATCGAGATGCGCACGGATCCCGCCGCGGAGGTCGAGATTCGTATGGTGTTCGATCAGGTCGCCCAGATCTGCAAGAAGGACTATCCCCTCATCTATCACGACTTCGTCCGCACGGAACTCCGGGATGGCACGGGTTCCTGGAAACCGACCTTGCGGAGCAAGGTTTGATCTCGGCAGGGGTCTAGAGCCAACGGTAGAGGATCTTCCAGAACTTCGCCTCTTTCGGCTTTCTCGAATCGGCGAGGACCGTCTCCCGAAGGTGCTTCCTCATCAGATCGACGTCCTCGTATCCGGCCTGCATAGCGTCGTAGGGTGTGATCTCGTCCAAACTCGTGGGTTCCACAAGGATCGCCTGACCCTCTCCCACGATTTCGTCCCTGAACTTAATGAGGAGCCGGTTGCCAGCGAGGATCTTCTTCTCCGCCATCTCGGAGGCGGGAAGATGGACCATGTACACGAACTGCTTGCGGAGTTTCGCTTCGGCACCCGGGTACGTGATGGAGACAGCCTTAGGTGGTCCCACGTTGGGAGGGATCATGGTCCGCGCACCGGCGGAGGTCCTGGCGGGTCATGAACCTTTCTTCCTGGCACAGGCACCATGGACATCTCCGAAAGTGCACTGTAATTCGCAGGGTCACGCTTCTCCTCGCGGAGAGGCACACGACTCAGGGCGGAGCCACGAGGCTCCC
>CAYGBO010000064.1:0-1581 GCA_964348145.1 uncultured Methanomassiliicoccales archaeon | reverse complement strand
CGAGCTTGTCTTCTAGCGCCGCGATCATCGCGACGTTCTTTGTGACGCCTCCGGTGAACGTTATTTCTTCCTCGATCCCTACTCGGCGAAGAAGGACGCCGGCACCCGCAGGACCGTCCTGGCCGACTCAGAGGGATGCGAGGACCTCTTCCACGTGACCGTCCACCTTGACCTTCGGCCAAATTCTCGAGACGCGGCCCTGCTCATCGATGAGGAACGTCGTGCGCTCGATCCCCCACGATTTTCGCCCATACAGGTGCTTCTTCTTCCACACGCCATAGGCTTTCGTGACCCGGCCGCTTTCGTCGCTGAGAAGCGGGAAGTTGAGGTCGTACTTGTCACGAAACTTCGCATGGCTCGCAGCCGCGTCGCGACTCACGCCCAGAACGGCTGCGCCCTTCGACGTCACCCGAGCGAGGTTGTCTCGAAAGCCGCAGGCTTCTTTCGTGCAGCCGGGGGTGTCGTCCTTCGGGTAGAAGTAAAGGACGACCTTCGTCCCACGGAGGTCCCTCAGGGAGACGGTTCGACCGTCGTCCGAGGGCAACGCGAAGTCCGGTGCCAACTCGCCTTCCCGTACCATGGTTCCCACCGGTCCGTCGGAAGTATCGTGACGATTTAACGATGGCGCATTCCCATGCCACCGTCAAACCGAGGCGATGGATCCTCTGCATGACCCGGACGGACGCAAATACTATCAACCCTGGTAGCTTCGGCTCAAGCTTTAAGTAAGCTTACCTGGTTCGTTGCGTTCAATCTCCCTCCCGCGAGAGCGAATAAGGGAACCTCATGGCCCGAAAGCCGTCTACGCGACGGTCGGCCCCCTCCCGGCCGGCAGCGGTTAGGCCCGTGCATGCGACGCCAAGGCGGGTGAAGCCCCTTGCGGCTCCCGTGCCGGAGGCCGCGCGCACGGGCCTCCTGCAACTCACCCTCGGACGCCACGCCCATGGCTACGGAATCGCAGGTGCCGTGGCCTTCGTCGCGAACGCGATCCTCCTCTACAGCTTGAACAACATCTCCCTCGTGCTCCTCCCGGGCGGCTACCCGGATTACATCTTGTGGCTCATCCCTGCCACGGTCGGCGCCATTGCGTCCTGGGACGCGATCCGCCTCAAGCGGGAACCGTACCGCAAGCACTACGGCTCCCGTCACTTCGCGATGAGCCTCGTGGGAATGATCCTGTTCTTCTTCGTTTCCGCGGTCATCCTTCTCACGCTCCTCGAATTCATGACGGCGGAGTTCCGGCTCTGGGTCTACCCCATCACGGCCGCAGGCGTCTCCCTGACCATCGTTTCCATGGCGATGACATGGCAAGGTATCGGAGCGAGGAAGGCGGGAAGCATCGTCATGGCGATGTTGCTGCCCCTGTTCCTCGTCCTGCTCGTCCTCTGGGGGCAGACGATTGACACAGCGATTGGCCGGCAGCTCTACATGATCGTGTTCCTCGCCGGCGCCGTGTCCACGGAAATCTCAGGATCCCTCCTCCACATCATCGCCTCGTCCACGAACGTGTACCAGCGGGAAATCCTGAAGGCGGACAACACGAAGATCGGCCTTCTCCAGCAGGAGTTGCAGAAGAAGCGG
>CAYGBO010000063.1:6199-10183 GCA_964348145.1 uncultured Methanomassiliicoccales archaeon | reverse complement strand
CGATGCTTTCGCGATCGGTCCATCCCCGTGCATCGCGCGTCGAGGTGTTCGTACCCTCCACGCAGGGGCGAGGCTCAGATGTCGCCTTAGCGAGCTGGAGCGACTCGCACCAGCCAGGGTCCACGGCCCTTCATCGGGAACCGAATTCGTTAAGTAACCGCCCCTGCGTTTCCACGCGATGAGAGTCTGGGAGACCTCTGTTGGGGGACGAATCATTTCGGAGGAGCTTCACGAGAGCGAACCCGAGAGGCGCTCCGAGGACCCTGTGAAGACGAGCCCGCGGACCGAGGAGGAGGAACGACCGCCGGATCATGCATACAAGAAAGTCTTCGGCGAGCTTTCACCCGGGAGGAAGAAACGGCTCGCCCTCGCCCTCGCAATTACCATCGTCCTCGCGGCAATTGCGACGGTCTACACTCTGTCACGGCTACCGCCCGCCTCCGACCGGGACGGGGACGGCTGCCTCAACGACTGGGAACTCCTCTACGGTCTGAATCCCGACGATCCGGCCGACGCGTCCCTGGACCCCGACGGGGATGGACTCACGAACCTCGAGGAGTGCAGTCTCCAGACCGTCCCGATCGATGCGGACTCGGACGACGACGGTCTGCTCGACGGTGAGGAGGTCAAGGGCGTCTCCACGCTCCAGGGAACCTTCGTGACGGACCCCCTGGATCCCGACACGGACGGCGACGAGGCCCTGGACGGGGTGGAGGTCCTCAGGTACCATCGGTTTGACCGCATTGAGACGGAGGACCACTACGAAGGTTCCAACGCGACGCGAAGGCAGACCTTCGTGATTCAAGCGGCAAATGTCACCCTCGGGCCGACGAGTTCATCCCGCATCACCCTTGAGCTGAACATCCCCTGGACCGGGGAATACAAGGTGACCGTGGGCGGGACTGGCTCCGTCACGTACGACGGTCTCCAGATCAACTCGACCGTGTTCGGGCTGGACAACGTGTCGAGCGCCGTCATCGTGAACGCGGCTACAGTTACCGTCCGGAGGAATGCGACGGGGTCCTCCCCCCTTACTCCCCTCCGAGAGAACCGGACGTGGGTTCATCTCTTTACGGACGTGGAAGGCACGAGGGAGGCCGGCCGCCTGGAGGACGTGGAGTTCCGCGCCCACGTGGGCACCTTCTGGCTCTACGACGGCACGTTCCTGTTCGACGAAGTCGGCGAGCACAACCTCACGTTGTCGATCGCCTTGCCGCCCGACCCAGCGAGGATCGATCCCACGTACCGTCCGTACCTCGGCTTCGTCTCGTCGCTGCAGATCGAGACGGGCTTCTTTCGGATCCTTCGAAGGACGATCGATCCCCTCACGCCCGACGTGGACGGCGATACCCTCCCCGACGGACGCGAGATTGCCCGGCGAATGTACCCCCTCAACGGGGACCCCGACGAAGACGGTATCAGCGATCCCTTCGAGGTCGAACTGGGCACGAACGATGAGCTGCGCGACTCGGACCTCGATGGCATCCGGGATGGGGTGGAGATTGGAAGGGACGGCGCTTTCGCAGACCCCTATACGGAGTGGGATGTCCATCCCGCGAACACGGACGGAGATTCTGGCGCGACGACCACGGATCCGCTGAACGCCGACTCGGACGGAGACGGCCTCCCGGACGGCTATGTCGACGGCTGGCCCCTACGTGATCTCGCCGACTCCGACGTCCTCGACCGGCCCGACGGCATCCGGCAGCCGTGGGAGGGGGAGGATGTCGATGGCGACGGCGTCGTGGATTCCGGCCCCTGGAACGCCGGCGCGGGCCCCGGGGAGACGGACCCCGGCAATCCGGATACGGACGGGGATCGCCTGCCCGAGTCCTGGGAAGTCTGGTATGGCTTCGACCCCACCGATAGGAGCGGAGAAAACGGGGCGGAGGGGAATCCCGACCACGACGGATCGATACGGGAGCACAACCAGGCCCGGGATGAGTTCATCGGCATCTCGGCCGCGCTCAGCCGGACGCAGACGTTCCTCGCCTCGGAAACCCGGTACGATAACCTCATCCTCTGGGCCCAAAACGGTCCCGCCTCGCCCTTCACGGAGAACCTAGAGGTCCGGATCCTGGGCACCCGTGACGGAGTCCCCGATCCATCGGTCTACGAGCAGCTCGTCGCCACGTTGCCCGTCCCCCTCGGCGAAGGTCCGTTGAACATCTCCCTGGGAGCCCACGCGCTGACGGTCGGAGAGAGCTACGGCCTCTGGGTCAAGCAGCAATCCCTCGTGATCGCCGGTACGCTCGGACTCGGATTCTCGGCCCAGGGGGAGGAGTTGACCGGCTCCCTGTACGACGGCATAAGCACGCCATTCGGTCGCGGCGATCCCGACCTCTACTTTGTCCTCTTCAAATGGGGCGGCGAGGATGAGCTGACAAACCTGGGCGAGTACATCGCGGGGACGGACCCGCGGGACCCAGACACGGACGGGGACGGCGCGGGCGATTGGCCCGAGGCCCAGGTCATGTTCCGCACGAACGCTCCGTCGGGCGGAAGGAGCGTCGATGGCTACGGCTCGATCGCGGAGGGCGGTGGGTACGAGTGGATCTGGTACAATTCAAGGGAATACGGGTTCGAGGCGAAGATCGAGAATCCGCCCGTGGGCTACGTGGGCGCGTCCGCCGCGAACTCCCTCGTCGCGGTACTACGGGAACCTGACGAGCCGAGGACACGCGGGTCGAGCATCGTCGTGAGCCAGGACGGGACGCAGCTGTTCGTCTGGCTTGAGTCCGCGGAGACCGCGTGGATACGTACCTTCTACGTGTGGGAAGTGACCGGCGCGACATATCGATGGTCGAGCTTCGCGGACCGGGATGGCAACGGCTTGATCGACTCGACGGTCTACGTGTACTCTACGAATCGCTCCCAGGGTCAGGCGGAAGCAAGCCCGTACCCGCAGCTCGCCTTCCGGGACCGGGAGATCTACCTCACGGACCCCTTCAGCAACCGTACGGACTGGGATCGCTACCCGGATCGCTTCGAGCCGCTATGGTCCACGGACGTCGATGGGGACGGCCTTGCGAACGCCCGGGACACGGATTCCGACGGGGACGGAGTCGGGGACGACAACGAGGTCCGTGCGGTCTGGCGGCCTCCCAACTGGGTGTTTCTAAACGACGTCGACGGCGATGGCCTGGACACCCTGATCGACCCCGACTCGGACGGAGATGGCGTACCGGACGGTCTGGAGTACATCTTCCACATGGACCACGACTGGGACGGTTTCGACAACATGGTCGACAACGACACGGACAGCGACGGTGTCCCGGACGGCTGGATGGACGGCTACCGGTACGAACCGGCCGCGGGGACCTTCGTATACGATCCTGTCTATGCCGACGGAATCATCCAAGCGTGGGAAGGGGAGGACACGAACAGGAACGGGGTCGTCGAGGTGTCGCTTGGCGAGACGGACCCGCAGAGGCCCGACACGGACGGAGACGGGCTGTTCGACGGGTTCAGCATCGACGTGCCCCTGGGTCGGTATCGGGGATTGTATGTGGGTGAGATGACCCTCGGGACGGATCCCTTGGACAACGACACGGACGGGGACGGAGTTCCCGACGGGACCGAGGCCCTCGGTTGGCGTCGGATCTTCGTGTATCCGCCGCCCCTCGTGACGTCGGACCCCCTTCTCAACGATACGGACGGAGACGGCCTGAGCGACTTCCTCGAGTTCACGACGAAGCTCACGGATCCTCGGAGCGTCGACACGGATGGCGACGGGCTGCGCGATGACTTCGAGGATGCGAACCGGAACGGGATCGTCGATCCGGGTGAGACGCGACCCTATGCTCGCGACTCCGACGGCGACGGACTCGACGACGGTCTGGAGCTCGGCCTTATCGGGGACACGGACCCGACGACCCAGACGGATCCGATGAATCGGGATACGGACGGCGATGAGCTGTACGACGGCGTCGAGGATGCAAACGGCGACGGCAAGATTGATATGGTCGTGATCGTCGGCAGCCA
>CAYGBO010000063.1:3034-6189 GCA_964348145.1 uncultured Methanomassiliicoccales archaeon | reverse complement strand
TGGCCGGATCGTCCCGGACCCGCGCGCAACGATTCGAGACGGCGCGGTCGATCCAATGCTCGAAGCCGATCCCAACGTGCAAGATTCGGACGGCGACGGAATCCCGGACGGGCTGGAGTTCCGCATTCTCGGGAACACAGACGTGGAACCCGACGGACTCAACAACCTGCGCGACACGGATTCGGACAACGACGGCTTGGACGATCTCAACGACCTCCCGTCGGCTTGGTACATCGACCTCGACGGCGACCGGCGTGTCAACGCGATTGACAACGATTCCGACGGAGACTTCCTGGATGACGGCGTGGACCCGAATCCGTGGTCCAACGATACGGACGCCGACGGCGCTCTGGACGGGATCGAGGTCG
Source organism: uncultured Methanomassiliicoccales archaeon (assembly GCA_964348145.1). GTDB lineage: Archaea > Thermoplasmatota > Thermoplasmata > RBG-16-68-12 > RBG-16-68-12 > RBG-16-68-12. Next base: position 5,821 of record CAYGBO010000063.1, on the reverse strand, counting down.
CCCTCGGGCTCAACATGCTCGATCCGGACACGGACGGCGATGGTATCCTGGATGGGTTCGAACAGGGATGGAACCTCGATTCGGACGGCGACGGCTCCTTGAATGCCAACGACACGGATTCCGATAACGATGCCCTGGCCGACAACGAGGAGGACAGGGACTTGGACGGCCTCTTCGAGCCCTTCAGCGGGAGCAACGGGAACGAAACGGATCCGACGCGCAATGACACGGACTCGGATGGGTTGACAGATGCCCGGGAGTTCGCGGAGGGTGCGAGTCCCTGGGATCCGGACACAGACGCCGACGGACTGATCGATGGCGACGAGGTCAATCGGTTCGGGTCGAACGTGACGTGGGCCCACAGCGACTCGGACGACCTGACGGATGGGGAAGAGGTCTTGGGCATCTTCGGGGCGCCGACGGATCCGACGAAGTCCGACACGGACAACGACACACTCCTTGATCACTACGAAGTCTTCGCTGGCTATAACGCCACGAACCCGGACATGGACGGAGATGGGCTCATGGACGGGATGGATCTCCAACCGCTGGCGCATTGGCCGGATCTCTACGAGGCGCCCTTCGATGTGACGGCAAGGTTGCCTTTCCGGGAACCCGATTTCGCAACTCTGTCGGCGTACGGAGTGGCCGCAAGTAGGGGGCCGGCGGAACTCGCCTCCGCCCTCGATCAGGGTCGACTTATCTCTCCTTCCCTTCCCGTGAAGGAATTCCTTGGCTCTGTCGTGGGCACGTCCATGTTTTCCGAAACATTCACCGCGTACGTGGAGGTCCCTCCCCCAGAACTGGGTCCGGCGATTCCCATCATGGACTACTATGCGTTCTACGGAGCGAATCCACTCGTTGAGGATCAGGGATACAGGGCCAAGACGAATCCCGGCATCTGGAGCCGGGACTCCTGGGGCATCCTCGAGGGGGCAGGCGTACTTTTCGGGCGTACGAATATAACAATCACCTTTCAGAACTTCCAGGAAACTCCATCTCCCGGTGGGTACTTCCACCGCTTTTTCGAATGGGATCTTACCCCGCAGGCAACGAATACGATCACGCTTCAGTTCAGTCTCAACGAGGCCTTCGACGAGACCTTTGAGGTGGCGGACACCTCTTATCGGCGCCCGGCCTTCGCCGCGCGCTTGCACCGCTGGACGGGCACGCTGTACATGGAAGTGTTCAACGGCGTGTTCCCGGCGAAGTCCCTGGGAAATCACCACTACCAGGTGGACATGGTCTTCTCCCCGGAAGCCTCCTCCGTGCTCCGCTGGCCCACCGAGACGTACGTCGTCGACTTCATTCCTCTCTGGCTCGACCGTAATGGGACCACGGGCGACGTCACAGTCAAACCCCTCGTTCCATACCGGTATCAGAACGCCCAGATGTTCGACCTTCGAGTGAGGCATTCCGGCCTTCGGGCCGGGATACCTCTTGACGGGATTGCCGAGCTTTTCTTCGACGCGCTCCGAATTCTGGCGAACCACAATGTGACGTGGGATGACCTTTTGGAGGCCGACCGGATCCTGCAGGCCTTGTCGCAGTTGGGAGGCCCCTTGGAATCGAGGGGACCGCTGCAGCTGGCGGATCTGATCGATGACGTCGTCCTCCAGGCCCTCGAAAGTCTCGCGCCCGGAATCGCCTGGAGTCGCATACGGGATGCGATCCTTGATTTGCTGCAAAAGGGGCTCGACGTTGACCAGCTCATGGGAATATGGGACGTGACCGGGGCACCGGCCCTTGACGACATCGTCGTCGAGGCCTCCTTCTATGGATACAACCCGATTCCGGTGCTCAACGTCTCTTCAATCACGACGGTTGCGAAGTTCGATGTCCACATGGTCATGCCCAAGCAGCACGTCCCTCTGGAAGAAGCGATCGCCGACTTTGAGTCCCTAGATCTGAATCTCTCGACTGCCTCGACCCAAGTTTACTCCGTGGGAAATCGGAGCCTCTATTTCTACAACTCGCGAAATGCAGATCCGACCGACGAGCTCGCCCTCGTCGACAAGGCGTCGAACGGCACGAGTGTGGACATCCTCGTCGTTTCCGCGACGTCCGAACAGGATCTATTGAACATCACAGGACCACTCGAATGGGCGGGCTCCTGGAGCTCCGTGGTCGATGACGGAGAGCAAACGGATGAGCTTCTCGGAAACTACTCGGCCAGGGCGACGGAGCTTCAGATGGGCCACAAGGAGCTGCTGCCATTCATCCGCGAACGGGACGCTTTCATCACGGTGAACGGAAGGGTCTATCCTGTGCCGACGGACGTCGTCGAAGCGGTCGCGAACGAAAGCGCGGTGCCAGGTCCCGCGCCCGATCGCACGCTCTACATGCGTCTCCCAGACCCGGACGAAATTTGGATTTTGCGAAACAATTCTACGGCCCAACGCGCCGTTTACGAGTCCGTTCAGAAGGTCACGCTCGTACGTCAGGCGTTCGAGGCGGACGTGGGAGCGGGCGAGGCCCGTCGAATCGCGTCCGTTTCGTCGGAAGTCTTCACGTACAGGAATCGCAGGACCTTTGGCGAGATTGATGTCGTCGACGACGTGGCGCCCGCCTTCTCAACCCTGAAGTTTTCCCTGGAAATCGAGGGCGTGTCGATTGTCGTGAACGACCACGAGGTCGCGGTCAGCTACCTTGACGGCGACATCGTCCGCGTCTCCGTGGCCGACCTTCGAGAGGCGTTCAGCGTCGTGTCTGGCACCAAGGTCCTGCTTCAGATGTCCTTTCACCTCGGCATGGAAGTCTCTCTCGATGGTTTCACCCCGATTCTGG
>CAYGBO010000063.1:0-3024 GCA_964348145.1 uncultured Methanomassiliicoccales archaeon | reverse complement strand
CAGTCGGGTCGCCGCCACAAGGGTCGCGGCGAAGTTCGCCGTCGTGCAGATCGCCCTCGGGATCGTTGAGGCTGGATACTATCTATACAAGGCGTCCCAGGCGAACTACGAGGTCGAGCGTGAATACTATCTCGCGAAGGCCATTGATGTCTCTATCGATGCTCTCATCTGGGGGATCCCTGTGGTCGGGGTTGTCGTCCAGCTGGTCACCTTCGTGGCCACCTGGGTCATGTACAAGCTCGGGTTCCTCGACAAGCCATCCACCTTCAGTTCCCTGCTTTCCGAGATCTTCCTCGGGGACTACGAGGAGGAACGGAAGGAGTGCGAAGACGCCATTGACGATCTGAAGAAGGTCGGCCAATGGCTCGAATCCACCTTGCAGGCCCATGCGGATCGAGGCGAACTTGCGTTCTTCGGTGGGCCTCTCGGCGCCGTGCGAAGCGTGAACGACAAGTGCGGGGAACGTCTCTGACACCTCGCCTGCGGAGCGAGCCGGGTCGGAGGCCGAGCGAGCTCCGGCCCATATAGGGACTGCGGCGAAGTTGGAGCGGGAGTGAGTGTCGGCTCCTGTTCCGCATCCTACGTCCATCCCTCCATGTGTCGCGCGCCTCCCTCCGTGCAACCATGTAGAACAGGACCCTACCCATCAACCTCTTGTCTGTTCCGCATCACGAAGGGCCCGAGGTCCAGCCAGACGGAGGGATGCCCTCTCGCTGAATGACATCCGGCCGTACGAGTGGGCCTCGAGTTGGATCGAACCTCCTCCGGGTACTGACACGATGTCCACGGGGGCATCGCAGAGCTCGGGACGCCGCCGGAAGAACCGTCGGAATGATGAGGAAGGGATGACGGCCTAGGGAATTTGTGGGGGGCTGCCGTCACCTTTCCACTCAGCGCAGACGTTTTGTGGCGACCGCGTTAATAGGTCAAGCATCTGGCAATCGCCCAGAAGGCGTCGTATCTCAAGGGCGATCACCGTCGCGGGCGAGAGCCCGATGGGGCCTTAGGCTGTCGACGAGGCGTTCTGCGACCCCCGCAAGATTTCGCACCCGTTCTTCCATCGCGCGGTGAAGGCGGTCCAGCCGGCCGCGCAAGTCAACTCGCAATGGATACATGTCGAGATCCTGAGTCCAGTAGACGGGTTTGGGATACGTAATGAAGTGCTCCTTGAGGTCGGATGGAACGGTCGCTCCCGGAATTCCTTCAATCGATTCCGAAGCACGCTGCAGCTGAATGATATGTAGCATCCACGGAAGCTCCGCCAGGATCGACTCCTCGTATCCCGACTCGCCGTCCGCCCTCAAGAAATGCCGATTGAGTTCCCGGGCGACTCGAAGGGTATCCTCCTCATCAATCCGGGACCGTGCAAGTCGGTGCAGCTCCCGAACCGCGGACAGGAGCCGGGGAAGGGACCACGCCCCCTTCGCCAAGCGCGCGTACTCCTCCAGTCCTAGGTGCGGCGGGACGAGGACATCCGGGGATTTCAGAGCACGGAGGTTCGCCGGAGGCCTCCGTCCCTTCAGCAAGGTTCCAGTATAGTCTTTCAGACGGTAAGGGAATCTCTCGGACTGGGCGAGCCGGAATGCGGATAGCGCGTAGGCCCGGAGGGCCCAACCGAGCCTGTCTCGTCGGATGATGTCGACTGCATCTCGGTTCGAGTGGTACTCTCGATAGAACATCCAGAGCCAGCAGATCGAGGCCACGCCTTCCACGGCGAAGGGCCAATGGTCGCTGAAGGGACCCGGCGGCGACTTCACGAAGTGCCGGTTTCGCAGACCCCCTTTCATCCCCAAGTCACGGCAGATCGCCTCCAGAAATCCCGTTGTCTCGCAGGTCCCCTCGCCGACGAGCACGTCCCCCGCGCCCATGACCTCACCGTTGACCACGCCGGCGATTTGAGACAGATCCTCCCGATGCCTCTGAATGTAGGACCTCGATCCACCTAGGAAGTAGAAGTAGTCCAAGTACCCCGACTCCTCGCTCCCCCACGATATGAAGTCCACGGACTGCCGGGGTCGCTCCTCGGCGAACGCGCGGGCCGTCTCGAGGAGGCACGCTTCCGCGGTTGCGTTGTCATTCGCGCCCCACCACCACGCGTCGTGGTGGCCCGTGACGAGAATCCGCCGGCGTCCATTCTCGCCTCCAAGGCGACCGACCACGTTCTGGGACACGCCCTCCCGAGTCTCTGCCTCAACGGAGATGCGCGCGAGGATCTCACCTCGCCCGACGAGGTCCCGAATTTCTAGGCCCGCTTCGTGAGGTATCCCAAGGACGGGCCACGGGGCGGGCCTGCCGCGGAAGCTCGCAGCCTCGATGCGCACCGCCTTCGGCACCTTCGACGCAATCACGACGGCTCTCGCGTTAGGCGCGAAGCGGCTTGCACACAGGAGGCTGTACTGGAAGTCGGAGTTCATCGGGAAATCCATGAGCAGGACCCTCCCCGCCGTATCGAGGGTGGAAAAGTCCTCGGGGTATCCCTGCCCGACATCGATGAGGGGACCTTCCACGGGCTCGGGAGTTGCGGGGGAATAGCCCCAGGGCATGCAGTCCCACGAGCGGTGCGTCGGTGAGGTCAGTGCGAAGGAGGCATCCCGAAAGATCCAGGCAGTGATGGGGAACTCCTCGATCTTCACGGAGAACCCGCATCCCTTCAACTCCTCCGCCATGTACAGGGCGGCCTTCTCCTCCGCCTCGCTGCCCGCGGTTCGCATGAAGTGCCGGGACACGGATCGCAGGTCCGAAAGGGCTCGGTCGAGCTTCAGCCGGGAGAGAAACGTCTCTTCGGCCGCCTTCACGCGCTTGGTCATACGCCTACCACCACACCTTCTCCGCGGAACTGAGGATCTTCACGCCTTCCTTCGTGTAGAGGAGGTTCTCCTCGTGCATCGTGCCCTTGCCATTCACGAACAGGCCGTCCTCGATCGCGAGGTACATGCGGGGCCGGATGCGCGTACGATCGCCAGCCGCCAGATAGGGCTTCTCCCAACCGAGTCCCATGCCGTGGCCCATGGAGGGGAAGTCGGA
>CAYGBO010000062.1:2458-11177 GCA_964348145.1 uncultured Methanomassiliicoccales archaeon | reverse complement strand
GTCCCGCGGAATGCCGTCCACGACGATCTTGCCAGGGACGCCCCAGGTCGGGTGGAGGTCGATGCTCGTGGTCACGCGGAGCAAGGCGGGCAGCGAAATCGTGACGTCTGTAGAACCACTTGCGGAGCCACCCTTTCCATCGTTAACGACGAGGCTCACGGCATACGTCCCCTCCGCGGAAAAGGCGTGGACACCGAGAATTGTCTCACCGCCAGGAGCGGTCGTCCCGCTTGCCTTCGAACCATCGCCAAAGTCCCATTCGTACTGCAAAACATCCGCATCCGGATCGGCTGCCGAAGCGCGAAATGTGACCTCCTGACCCGGAATCGCAGGAGTGGGCAAATGCTCGACCACCCCGAGGGTGGGCGGGTTGTTGGCCGAAAGTACGACAAACTTCCCGTGCATGGAGAACGCGTGGAATTCGCAGTAATACTCGTAGGTCCCAGGGTCGCTGAGCGTGAACGTGACAGAAGCTTCTTGGTTGGAGGAGGTCACGGTGGCAGACTGGACCAATGAGTCTGGGTGGGAAGGGAATACATCCTCGGCCGGGAAACCAGGAGGATATATGGCGAAATTGTGCCTGGAGTTGACCCAGATGATCGTCACAGTGACAGTGTCGCCCGCGTTCACCGTCAGGGTCGGGTTCACAGTACCGTCCGGGTCGACCCAGCCCTGGAAGTCGGCGTTCAGTGTGAAGGACGCCTGAGCCGCGAGGCCCGAGAAGGCTAGGGCGGTCGCAAAGCTGGACGCAGTCAGCACGAGAATCGAGAGGAGAACACGCATGAAACCTCCTCAGTTTACTAGTGCAGTAGTAATCCGGTATATGTCCTTTGGCCCGAAACCGCGAGGCGCATAGAAACACCCCGATCTGACCCGCGACGGGCCCGAGCGAAACCAGATGGAAGACGACATGTCCTCCTGGAAAAGGAGAGCGGGAGCGCACGGGTTAGAATTCACCCGGGTGAAAAAACGCAAACCTTGAGGGCCGTCAGCTCTATGCGGCCACGGGAGGACCATGACGGAGGGTCAGAATCCAGCCGGCCGCGAGGAGACCCGTGCAGTCCGCGTAATTCGGCCTGAGGATCGGGACCGCGGAACGGCTCAAACGTCGGGGATGGAGAGAGAGACGGCCATCGACGGGAAGATGGTGGGCGCCAGGAACCTGTGGGTCGGTTTCGTGCGTATGGGGCCGGGGGCCCAGTCGGGAGCGCACCACCACGGACCGTCAGAGACGGGCATCTACGTGGTCCGCGGATCCGCTCGCGTTCGGTTTGGCAGCCGGCTGGAGCATTCCGTCGAAGCGAAGGCGGGAGACTTCCTCTTCGTGCCGCCCCAGACCGTTCATCAGGAGATCAACCTGAGTTCAACGGAGCCCGTCGACGTGGTCGTCGTCCGCGACTCCCAGGAAAACATTGTCGTGCCCGCGGGTTCGGGGACCGATGTTGCGGGATCGTCGTCTCCGCCCGGCGATCGTGGAGGAAAGTGAAAGGACAACCTCATCTGCTCACACTCCGGCACCTTGGCCGGAGGGGGCATACTGGGGAAAATCCTCCTTGCAGCTCCCCCACTCACCGCGCTGGTCCTATTACCCGCCGTCACGGCGGACGCGACGGAAATCCAATACGGTCATGTGTGGGGCCTGGAGGGTTCGGACTCTGCGTTGGCAAATGACACCGATTGGAACCGCAATGTATAACTTGGCGGGGGAAAGCAGGACCCCCGAACCGGCGACGATGAATATCCCCTTGAGCCCTGGGGTGCCATCCGGCTTCGCCCTTCCTGTGCGTCGGGAGTCCAGGCCACGAGTACGCTCCAAGGGCGTTCCTTCGAAACGAAGAAAGTCATGGCACTCGGCCCGGCACGGAGCCTCAGAAGTTTTCGCGATGGAGACGATCTGGTGGTCCTCACGATAGAGGGTATCGCCCGGCCGTGGGTCGCGGCGGTCCCCGTGGGGGTGACCTCGGAGCTACTCGCCCTTGGGTTCCGCGGAACCGGGCGCTCCGCTCCGGAGAGGAGAGCAGCTTCCTCCTCAGAACCTAAATACCTTTGAGCCGTTCGCGCGCGCATGGCGTCGCCGCAGGCGATGGACACGGATACCTTCGAGGCGGAGGCGAACCGCCTCCTCGAGGCGATCGCCCGGGCCCGAGAGAGGGTCGAGGACCTCCCGGGCGTGCTCGATGGCACCCTCGACCGCTTCCGGGCTCGAATCGACCGACTTCTCCGGGAGAGCGAGGTGGATAGCCGTCGCCAAATACGGATCTTCCTGCGAGACGTGGACGACCTCGCCGAAGATCTCGCCAAGGCCTCAAAGGAGAAGCGCCTCGCTCCGAAGCACATCCTCGTCCTCGACGCCTCCCTTCGCAAGGCTCGAAAGCGGGACTTTTACGGAGCGCGCAAGGCGTGGAGAAAGCTCGACCGGTTCGCGGACCATGCCGCCGAGGTGCAATCGCTACAGGCAGACTACCGCGAGCACATCCGAGCCGCGAAAGCACGCCTCCGACAGCTGCGAAATGAGATCGGGCGGCTCGAGCGCGTGCCCAAGCCGACTGTCTCGCCCGCGGAGGCCGCGGCCCTGGTTTCGGAGGTGGATGCGTTCAACGAGGCGGCGGAGACCATGTACCTGGACTTCCTCGCGCGAGCCCCGGCACACATCGCCCTCCCGATCCTTCTCGATGCATGCCAAGGAGGGGGGATCGGAGTCCCCGCGCCGCCGCAGGGAACGGATCCGGAACCCTTGTTAGAGCTCCTGAGCGATGCCGATCCTGCACGCGACGCCCTCAGGACCCGCTCGTTCTACGGCCTCCTCGAGCTGCCGAACTATTCCGATGCGAAACTCACCCATGTGATGGGTGATTCACGGCTCGTGCGCCGGGCGCTGGAGGAGGCGTGGCCTTGGCTCAAGGCACTCCGCGAGGACGAACGACGCTCCCTCCGAGTCCAGTGGACCGACGACGTCGGAGTGCTGAAACAGCGCCTGCCGGCCGTCGCGGCGTTTCTGAGCCGGCTCGGACCCGAGAATGAGGCCGCCTCAAGAGCGGAGGACCTCACCTCCCTCCTATCCTCCGGCCGCTTCGAGGAGGTGCAGCGCGCCTCCCGTCTCTACGGGACCTATGGCGAGGAGGCGAAGCGGAAGTGGAGCGGCGAACTGGATCGGGACATCGAATCGATGGAAGAGGAGGCTACCCAGATTGGTGCGAGCCTCAGGAAATTTCCGGATCCGGATCGCGTCGAATCTGGGGAGATCGTCTGAGATCCCAGGACCGCCGATGCAGGGCCTCATCAGGCAAGGCGGTCCCAGGTCACATGGAAGGCCGGAACTTGTAGCCGTAATGGATGACCCCGGCAGGACCCTCCTGGCCGAGCTTACGGAAGGTTGCCTGGACACGCATCCCGATCGTCACGTCTGCGGGACTCACGTCGATGAGCTGGGAGGTGACTCGGACGCCTTCGTCCAATTCGACGATCGCAAGCACATACGGCTTCTGCATCTCGAATTGGGCGGGAGCCTCGTGGACGACCGCGTAGGTGATCACCTGCCCCGACCCCTTCAGCTTGAGCCGCTTCATCTTGCCGATCGACTTCCTTCCACACGCGGGGCACACCTCTCTCGGGGGGAAGTCTACAGATCCGCAGGAGCCGCATCTCGTCCCGATCAAGTTGTAGCGGCTCGGGATCTCGCGCCAGAACCTCGGGATCGCCGTGTCAATCCCCCCGTTCGAAGATATGCACAACGGCCGTGGCCCCCGTGCCCCCGAGGGTGTGGGTGAGGCCCCGATTCGCTCCGACGACCTGCCTCTTGCCCGCCTCGCCTCGCAGCTGCCGCACGATTTCCACGGACTGGGCGACTCCCGTCGCACCGACGGGCTGACCCCGGGCCTTGAGTCCGCCCGATGTGTTCACGGATACCTTTCCGTTCAGGGCCGTGACTCCGTCCGCCGTGGAGGGTCCGCCCTTTCCCTTCTCTACGAACCGCAGATCCTCGATCGCCAGGATTTCCGAGATCGTGAAGTTGTCATGGACTTCGGCCACACGGATGTTCGTAGGCTCCAGCTTCGCCTCCTGGAACGCGCGCTTGCCAGCCATCACCGTCGCGTCCATCCTCGTGAGATCACGTCGGTCATGCAAGGCCAGGAAGTCACTCGCCTGCCCGGATCCCGCGATGCGGATCGGCGTGTCCGTGTACGTCCGAGCCTTTTCCATGGCACAGAGGACGAGGGCGGCGGCCCCATCGCTCAGGGGGGCGCAGTCGAATACCCCGAGGGGTTCCGCGACCCAAGGCGCCCGGAGGACCGCCTCCATGGAGACTTCCTTCCGGTACTGGGCCTGAGGATTGAGGGAGCCGTTCTTGTGGTTCTTCACCGCCACGGCCGCAAGATGCTCCCGCGTCGTGCCGTAGTCATGCATGTGCCGTCGGGCCATCATCGCGTACAGGCCCGGAAAGGTCGCGCCAAAGACGGTCTCCCATTCCTGGTCCGCCGTGCTCGAGAGGATCTCCGCGGCCTGGACGTCACCCACGTCCGTCATCTTCTCGGCGCCGCCGACGACCACGACGTCGTACATGCCCGACGCAATCGCCATGCGCGCCTGGAGGAGGGCGAGGGCTCCGCAGGCACCGCCGCCTTCGACCCGGACCGTCGGGAGATGCATGTCCGCGAGCCCCGCGTAGTCGGCCACGAGGGCGGACACATGCTCCTGGTCGATGAACTTGCCCGCGCTCATGTTGCCCACGTAGACCGCGTCAATTTCCTCGGCCATGACCTTCGCGTCCTGGATCGCCTTGAGGCCAGCCTCAATCCCGAGATCCCGGAAGGAGCGGTCCCACAGCTCGCCGAAGGCCGTCTGGCCCACGCCGATGACGGCGACGCCCCTCACGGGACCACCTCCCGCATCATGATCTTCCCGCGGTACTTCGCGTAGGTCGCGTAGTCCACGAAGGCCGAATCCTCGACCATGTCTCGAATCGTAGGCTTCTCTCTTCGAATGCGCTTAACTTCGTCCGTCACCGTGAGATCGAACCCATCGGATCCGGCCCCGCTCCCATACCCCACGGCAAAGATGCGATCGCCAGGATCGGCCTCGTCCAAGATCGCACACAGACCGAGGAGGATCGCTCCGCTGTACGTGTTTCCGACCTCCCGGACGAGCAACCCCGTATCCATCTGGTCGTCCTTGAAGCCCAGCTGCCTTCCCGCTCGAACGGGGAACTTCCCGTTGGGTTGGTGGAAAACCGCGCAGTCGTAGTCCTCCGCCGTCGTGCCCGCTCCCTGGAAGAGGATCTTCGCGCAGTTCAGAATGTGCTTGAAGTACGCGGGCTCGCCCGTGAAGCGACCGCCATGGCTCGGATATCGTTGACCCTCCCGGCGCCAGAAGTCCGGCGTGTCCGTCGTGAAGGACACGGTGTGGTCGACCGTCGCGAGGACACGCTCCGTGCCGATGAGAAACGCCGCTCCACCCGCAGAGGCGCTGTACTCCAGGGCATCGCCGGGCGCCCCCTGGGATGTGTCGGATCCGATCGCCATACCGTACTTGTACATCTTCGAGAGGGTGAGCCCCATGCACGTCTGAATCGCCGCAGTCCCAGCCTTGCAGGCGAACTCGTAGTCCGCCGCGGTCATCACGGGTGCCGCGCCGATGGCCTCCGCGACGATCGTCGCGGTAGGTTTCACAGCATAGGGATGGCTCTCCGAGCCGACGTAGATCGCGCCGATGTCGTCCGCGGCGACGTCGACCTTCGCCATGCACGCGCGCGCGGCCTCCACGGAGATCGTGATGACGTCCTCGTCGGGCCCGGGCACGCTCTTGGCCCGGATGTTCAGCGCACGGCCCATCGCCTCCCCGTCGACGCCCCACACGGCGCCGATCTCCTTGGGTCGAATGCGGTACCTGGGAATGTACCCGCCGTAGCTCACGATGCCTCCGATCATGTCAATCGCTCCAGACGTTCGATGATCGAAGTCGCGCTCAGGTCCGTCTTGGCGAGGAGGATGTTCTCCAGCTCCGCGAGCTTCACGGCGAGCTCGTCGACGTTCTCCGGCTGCACGTACACGACCATGGCCGGCTTGAGGGGATGGGCTTTCACGGCAATCATCGGCGAGCGGCCGTACTTCACGCCTGTGAACAGGAGGGCCCGCTCGCTCGTCGATCCGTAGATACGCAGGTAGTCGTTCGCGTCGAGGGTCGTGATCGCCTTGAGGGAGTCGATCACCGTATAGCCGTTCACGATCCGCCGCGTATTCAGCTTTTGGGTGAGCAGCTTCCCCTCGATCTTCCGGAGGAAGTCCGCCGCCCGGATCCCGACGGACCAGTCCCGGATGGATGGGATGACATCCGTGAACTGCTCGAACCGCTTCGAGATGCGACGGCCCGATGTCTGGTCGATGTCCAGCAGGGACTCGACGAGCCGGCGAATCGTCCGTATGCCCGGGGAGGTCCGTCGGCCGGCCTCGTAGTCGCTGATCACGCTCGGCGAGATCCGCATGTGGCGCGCGAGTTCCGTCTGGGAAATCCGCAGCTCCTCCCGCCACTTCCGCATCGTCTTGCCGGGCGCCTCGGACAGCGCAATCTCTCCGGCGATCTTCTCGCGTAGGGGGAATTCCATGGACGCAACGAGAGGTTGGGGCGTACATAAGGTTGCCGATGTGAGTTTCGGCAAACGACGAAACTCCATCCTTCAGGGCCTCCCGTGGCCCTGCGGCCAGAACACGATCCAACAGGGACGAGGATGACCGTTGCTTCGTGAAGGTTCAAAGCTCGCGTTTGAGAGAGCGGTCCGTCCATGGCTCGAAGGCAGGCCATTGCTCACCCGTTCGGACCGCAACGCACGGAATCCGCATTCTCCAACGCGGAATGAGTCCCACCGCAAATCCGTCGTCCTGCAAACACGACCGGGACCGAGAATGCCCTCGTCTCACAACGCTTATACGAGGACCCTTCTTACCAGCGGATACTCTGGGTCCGTGGGGTAGCTTGGTCAATCCTTGGTGGTTCGGGACCACCGAACTCCGGTTCAAATCCGGACGGACCCATGCCATTCCGTGTCCATCCTCACTGGACTTTTCTCGCGAGCTAGGACAGGCGGACAGCGGGCCATTCCGCCCTCCATCCGGAGGAGAAGCAGGAGCACCGTCTGATCCGAATCGGCTTGCAGGGTTGCCAGCGAACACCCATATAGATGACGGGCGTATTCCGGCGGAACTCCGGGGAGTGAGGCCATCGTTTCCGTTTTTGGTTCAAGCCGTTTCCCCCTGACGCTGACCCGCCTCTCGATTCTCTTTTTCGGCCTCACATTCGCGGTGTTCCTCGGGCCTGCCCTCTTGCTTGGCGTTCCCGATGATGTCCAGCCCACGTTGGTGCCCCTCGTTGACGCCTTGGACGCGGCCATGCTGGTCTTCCTCGTCGCGACTGTCCTCGGGATTTTGGGCTGGCTGATCTTCCGAGAGCGTCGACCCTCGAAAAAATTCTGGCTCGTTCTAGGAGCGACCGTCTTGGCGGTCTCAAACGCGCTCCGGCTAGAGCTTGGAGTCCGATGGGGAGGGCTGATCGCTGAGTTGGCTCTCGCCGTGTGGTTCGCTGCACCCCTGGCTCTCTTCGCTGTTGCACTCTGGTCAATGCCTCGCAACGGAGCTGCCTGGTGGACACAGCCGATAAAGTGGGTGGGTGCTGCCTTCCCCCTGATATTCCTTATGGCCGCCCTCGCCCGCATCGATTTCAGCGTTTACACGGGCGTGGCCACGCCCCTTTCCGTTTCCTGGGCCCTCGTCTACGGACCGACGCTCGCGGGAGTCGGACTCGCACTGTCGGGATGGCTCATGTTCGAGGAAAACCGTCGTCCTTCACGGAAGAGCTTCACGTGGTCCGTTGGGGTCGTGCTTCTCGTCACCCTGCTTCTCACGTTCCTCACCTCGGCGACGTCCTTTGTCGGATTCGTCCTTTCGGCGACCATTACGTGGGGTTCCGGCTACCAGCTCTTCAGGACCGCTTTCGTCTCGGCGCCCCTTGCGGTCTCCTTCCTCCTCGTGTCCGCGGCCTTTGCGGCCTTCATGGTGACCCTCCTCCGCCTCCGGTTCGAACATCGGCCGACCGTTGGGATGTTCCTCGCCCTCGCTGCCATCCTCTCCGGCATCTTCCCTTCCGGTATCAGCGTCCTGGGGACTCTTGCCTCCTTGGAATTACTTTGGATGAACGTGAGGGAAAATTCCGTCAAACTCTGAACGGGGGCGCGGGCTCCGCGCGTTGTTCTCGGCAGGGAAGTACGGCCACGAGCCTTTGAAGGAGCGAGCCGCGGGGGACGGAAGCGGTCCGTGCATAGGGCCGTCTCCAGGGCCGACGCTTCGTGCCTGGTCTCGTGAGGAATCAATCAAGGCCTGCGACCTTCACCCCACGGGGGCGGACGGCCGTGGGCATCTTCCCTTGAGGCGCCCGGACTTGCTTTCAGGGACCGCGCGGTGACAAAGACCGCGTAGGCGTAGGTGGCCCAGACACCCCCGAGGGTCACCACGACAATCGCAAGAATCGGAGTAAGCTCGAGATCGAAAAGCGGCCCGAAGAATCCTGTTCGCAATTCACCGCCGGCAGGATCCGGGCTGACCCGGAGGACACTCCAAGCAACGCTGCTTCTACCCACCCCTCTGCTTAGGCAACTTCCATTCCAATAAAATAAACTAATAATCAACGCATTACACTGTATCCAGGTCGACTCAACAGCTTCTAGTTCCGGTAG
>CAYGBO010000062.1:0-2448 GCA_964348145.1 uncultured Methanomassiliicoccales archaeon | reverse complement strand
GCTGCGCCACTCGAGGACGGCGAGGCGCAGTCCGGCCTGACCCGGAGGACACTCCAGGCAACGCTTCCGAGGCGGCCGGATCCTCCTCGGTAGGCCGCGCCAATGACATACGTGCCCGCATCGCGGGGCCTGTAGTACACTTGGGCCGTTCCTTGATTCCCTGCACCGACGGGTCCCAGATCGAGGAACCCGAAAGCCGTTTCCACAAACACCTGGATCGACAGACCCGGGATGGGAAAGCCGTTCTCGTCACGCACGACGAGGAGGATCGGCGTCGCCTCGAACGCGTGGACAGAGTAGGGGACGGCCAAATCCAGCGATGTCCAAGCATCCTCGGGGTTGCTCGTCACGAGCATCGTATGGAACCCTGAGACGACTGTGGCCTCGGAGAGCAAGTCAAGGCTTGATGCACCATATTCAAGGGCTAAGAAGAACGGACCGTCCGTCTGTAACTGGCTGTCGAACGGGTCATCGGAACGAAGCGGAATCGAGAGCTCGAAGACGAAGGCGTTCGGGATCGTCCCGACCCCGTACCCCGTCACGTTCGACGAACCGCCCAATGCCGAATCGTGGGTGGCCGATAGCACCGTTCCGTTGCGGAAACCGTCCAGCACCTGGGGGCTCACATCATGGGGAGACCATGACATCCTCACCTCGTTCAGGTCCCCGTTCCATGCGTCCCGTGCCTGCAACAGGATGCCTGTCCATCCCGCCCAAGGCGTCACGAAGCCGACGTGGAGTTCCCGTCGTGGGGTATCCTCACAGCCTAGGTATAGGAGAATCTTGGTTGCATCGTCGAAGTAGCTCGCGGGATACTCCCCTGCGGCAATCGAACCGTCCGTCACGGATCCCCTTGTGGTCTTGCACTCCACTTCCCCTGGGAGAGCCACCTCGACGTCCGGATGCAGTGACTGTGCGACGGGCGCCAAAAAGGCCACGAAGAGGAACGCGAGCACGACGGCGGCTACGAAGGGGGCTCTCAGGCGCGCACCCCCCGTACGGTCGACTCGGCAGTTACCTCTAGCGCCTCGCCCTCATGGATTTCCCACATGGACACGATCGGGAACAGCTTGACGAAAATTGCGTAGAACAGGGCGAAGGCCGCGAAGGCGGCCGCCGTGATCGACCACTCCACCCAACTGGGGGTGTACAGACTCCACGTGAACCCCATCTGCGGAGTCATCATCGAAGGCACGACAATGAGGAATCTCTCCATCCACATGGCGACGTTCACGAGAAACGCAGCCAAGACGATACCCCCCACCGTGCGCCGTAGGGAGAGGAGGACTGCGGGGAGGATGAACCCGCCGACGACCATGAGCCAGAAGAGGTAACCGTACGGCCCGCCCGACAAAGCCCGCAGCCAAAGGACATCGCTCGATTCTGCGCCATACGCGGCCGTCAGGTACTCACTGAGGGTGAAGTAGATCATCACTAGATTGAGGACGAGGAGCAGAACCCCGAGATTTCGGAAGTGCTGTACTGTGATGTACTTCTCGAGGTGGAAGACCCGACGGAATACCGCCATCGCAAGCACAATCGTCGCGATCCCGGAGAAGATTGCCCCGGCCACGAAGTACGGGCCGAAGATGGTGCTGTGCCAACCGACCCGGAGGGTCATGCCAAAAATCCAGGAAACGACCGTGTGCACGGACACGGCCACCGGGATGATGATAATCGCCATGATTCCGATGGACTTCTCCAGGCTCCTCTTCTGATGGGGAGCCCCTGTCCACCGCTGTCCGAGAATCCGGTAGAGGAACGACCGGAAGGCTCCCGCGCGGACATGCCGCCGGACGATGGCCAGGTCAGGAATGATCGGGAGGAACAAGTAGATCAAGCTCCCGGTGAGATACGTGGCGATGCTCACAAAGTCCCAGAGGATCGCGGACTCGAGCCGCCCGTAGAGGAAGACGTTCAGGAGTCGATCAGGCCTGCCGAGGTCGATGAGCGGGAACGCGGCACCGACGATGATCGCCATCACGGTGATCGACTCCGCCATCCGTGTGATGGGCCTACGCCATTCCGCGCGGCTGACGCGCAAGATCGCTGAGATCAGGGTACCCGCATGGCTGATTCCGATGAAAAACACGAAGTTGGAGATGTAGAGGCCCCAGCTCACTCGATCGTTAAGGCCGGTCGTCGACAACCCAATCCGGAGCTGCCAGGAATATGCATACAGGCCCCAGAGGACGACTCCCGAAAGGACCACGATGAGAAGATAGAACCGCCACGTGGTTCGGCGGAGGGGCTCGAGGAGGGCAAGGTCCGCCTGGGATTCGGTCCCCTCCATCCTTTCATCGCCTCCTGGCAGGTAGGTACCAGACCCGCGGTCCCGTTCCCAGCTCCTCCTTGAGCCGGAACCCGTGTTCGCGGACGAGGGTTTCCGAAAGTCGGAGGACCTCACGACCGTTCGAGACCGCGTCCTCTCGGAGGTCTCCGAAGTAG
>CAYGBO010000061.1:11123-11580 GCA_964348145.1 uncultured Methanomassiliicoccales archaeon | reverse complement strand
GGGGACGGACTCGAAGATTGGCTTCGTTACGAACTTGCTCGGGTCCGACTCGCCCTACCCCGCGGACCGAGGTACGACGAGAGTCCGGCTCTCCCCCTTCATGAGGCCCACAACCCCTTGGTCGAAGCCTTGCACGACTTCCCCCGAGCCGACCGTGAAGGACAGGGGCACCCACCGGGGCCGCCAGCTGAAGGATGCGGCCTTCGGGAAGGAGGCGTTGTCCCGGGCGACGGACAGGAGGCTCGTGTCGAAGACGAGGCCGTTATCCTCGAAGTAGCCGACGTAGTCAACGCTCACCCGATCGCCCTCCTGAGCGCGGAGGTCACCCTCCAGGCCCACGAGAACTGTGGCCTCGGCGCCGTCGATGCCGCCCTGCAGGAACTCCGGACAGTCTCGCCGAAACACAAGAAAAGTCTGATGGACGCCTGCATCATCTGCATCGCGGTTGACGGCAAGA
>CAYGBO010000061.1:4191-11113 GCA_964348145.1 uncultured Methanomassiliicoccales archaeon | reverse complement strand
TTGCGGCTGCAGCAGGTGCAAGCGGGGCCGCGGGAGCCTTGGGGACGAAGAAGGTGTAGTATCCCGCGATGATCACGGCGAGGGCGATGACCATGAGGACAAAGGCACCCCACGTGCTGATCCCGGACCGGTCCGCGGAAAGTCGGCGACCCATGCCCATCGGCCTAACCTTGGCTTCGCAATAAACGTTATGGTGCAAGGGCCGCAGGTGCGGCCGATGGATCAGATCAGCCGCTCGAGGTACAGGAAATCACGATATCGAGGCCGTCAACGAGTACGAGATCCCCGTAGGCCGTGCTGGGCGTCCCGTTGACGGTCATGGTCACGCTCCCGACGCAGCTGACCACCTGGGTCGGCGTGAAGGTCCGTCCCCAGACGGTGAAGAAATCTCGGAGGGTGAAGGCCCGGGCGACCGGCGACTCGACATGGATGCGCGCAGGTTGCGATTGGGGAACGTACTCCCCGTCGTGCGTGTGCAGAGGTTTCGTGCATGTCGCGGTCCGTCCCACATTCGTCGGGATGATCTCCTGGACGCCGTCCGTGACAATCGTGAGGGTCACGTGGATGTGGTACGGGGTCTGCTCGGAGATACACGAATGAATCGAGAAGTTCCGATAGGGATCGAAGAGAGGCGCGGCCAAAACCAGTCCGGCGCCGATCAGGACCACACCCGCCACGACCGCGACATGGACCTTCCGGATTCGGAGGCGTGCGGGCGGGCGCGTCCGAGGCGCATGGCGGGCCTCCTCGCGAATTCGCCGCCGAATCGCCTGCGCCTCGGGATGGTTCGGATGGTTACCGTCCAGGTGGCGCAGGAGGTTTTCCGGCTTCACGGAGACGTCGCAAATGGGACACCGCTCCGTCTTGGCCAAGATACACCCCAGGCCGCGCCGTTGCGGTTCTCAACGGCGATGACCCTATTAAGAATTACCCGACCCGATCCCGCGATCAGGCGTACATCGCGCTCGACGACTCATGACGCGTGAGTGTCTCGCCGAGGACTTTGTCCACGGCCTTCTCAAAGTCCGCCATGCTCGCCACGTCACGGTCCTCACGGATCGCGAACATGCCGGCTTCCGTGCACATCGCCTTGATGTCCGCGCCGGTAGCACCCTCACAGCGCTGGGCGAGGAGTTCATAGTCGACCTCCTTGCCGACGTTCATCTTCTGGGTGTGGATGCGGAAAATCGAGTGCCGAGCCTCGTGATTCGGGATGGGAATGCTGATGATTCGGTCGAACCTGCCGGGCCGGAGCAAGGCGTCGTCTAGGATGTCGGGGCGGTTCGTCGCACCGATGATCTTGACCTCCCCGAGAGAATTGAACCCGTCCAGCTCGGCGAGCAGCTGCATGAGGGTCCGCTGAACCTCCCGATCCCCCGAGGTGGCGACTTCGAGCCGCTTGGCGCCCACGGAGTCGAGTTCGTCGATGAACACGATGGATGGCGCTTTTTCGCGAGCGAGCTGGAACAGCTCCCGGACGAGGCGCGCGCCCTCGCCGATGTACTTCTGCACGAGCTCCGAGCCGACGAACCGGATGAAGGCAGCGCGGGTCTTGTGGGCCACGGCTTTCGCGAGGAGCGTCTTGCCCGTCCCCGGCGGGCCGACGAGGAGGACACCCTTGGGCGGCTCGATGCCGACCTTCCGGTAGAGTTTCGGCTTGAGGAGTGGATCCTCCACGGCCTCCCGGAGCTCGAGCATCTGCGACTCAAGGCCGCCGATGTCCTCGTACGTGACCTCCGGCTTCTCGATGATCTCGGCACCCGTGACGATGGGATCCAGGGACGGCGGGAGGACGCCCATCACGGCGAGGGTCTGCTTGTTCAGCGCGACCCGCGCGCCGACGACGAGCTTCTCCTTGGCGATGTAGTCCGCCGCATTCACGATGAAGTCCGGACCCGTCGAGGACTTGACGACAACACGGTTGTCCGTCAGGATGTCACGGACGTTTCCGATGATCAGGGGCGGGCTCTTGAGCCGATCGAGTTCCTGCTTCAGCCGCTTGATCTCCTTCTGAAGACGGAGGAGCTCCGCCTCCACGTATCGCTTCTCGCCCTCCACGCGTCGCGCGACTTCGAGAAGCTTGTCGTTGCGCTCCTCGAGAGAGGCGATGCGCCCTGACATCTTTTCGGAGAACTCGCGAATCTGGTCCTCGTTCATGGGATCGACGGTGGCACTGGCGGTCTGGCGAAGCCTATATACCCGGCACGATTTATTTAGCCTTTGCGGGCTTGATGCTTTGATCTGCGAATTATGTGGATCCGACGTGCCTCACACGAAAAATGCTGCGATTGAGGGCACCGTGTTGCTCGTCTGCGCGAGTTGCGCGAAGTTCGGGGACGAGGTGAACGCGCCCATCGTCCGAAAAGGATCCATGCCTCCTCTCATCGCGCAGCGACTCGAAGCCCGCAAGCGACGGATGACGCCCCGGGACGTGTACGATCGTTCGGGTGAGGAGGAACTCGCAGAGGACTTCGCGACGAGGATCCGGCAGGCGCGCGAGGCCCGCAGGTGGAAGCAGGCGGACCTCGGGGCGAAGATCAACGAGAAGGCAAGCGTGATCGCGAAGCTGGAGTCGGGCGCAATGACGCCGGGGGACGCCCTGGTGAAGAAACTCGAGAGGGAACTCGGCATCAAGCTGAAGGAGCGCGTCGAGCCCGTTCCGATGAAGAAGGGGAGCGCGGGCGGCGGGCTCACTTTGGGTGATCTCATCAAGATGCGCGAGAAGACGCGCTGATCACTCGAGCCCCAGGCGCGTCCGGACGGCGGGGAGAAACGGGGCGACGTCCAAGCCCGCTTTGCGCGCGGCGAAGAGGGCCGCAATCTCGAAGTCCAGATCCATCCTCTCCTGAATGGCGTTGATCGAAGCGATAACGGTGCGTCGATCGGATTTCGTGTGGACGGTGATGGCCTCGACAACCTTCAGGAACACATCTTCGGGAGTCGCACGAGGAACTTCGAGCATGTTCGTTGTCGGTGAGAAGCTACGGGGTACCTCGACGGAGGCGGGGTCGAAGGTCGGACGAATCATGCCTGCCTCGGCGTCCAGGAGCTTCGTCTCAAGCCCGGCTTGGAGGAGTCGCTGGGCGTCCTTGGGAGGGAACCATCGGAGGTCCATGGACGCGGAGAGAACGAATTCCTTCTCGCTCAGCTCGTCGCGGCCTCTACGCTTGAACAGAAAGGCAATCGCCCTGCGGAGATCGTCTGTCGCCATAGAAGAGCGGTGGAGGCGAAGGGGGGCGGGCTAATAAAGAGACCGGCCCGCGAGGCGAACGTTTATCGACCGCCGCGGGCATGCATCCCTGCTCCAGCGTGAGATCGCGCGGAACCGTGAGGCGCGATGCAAGCCTGGAGGGGATACCGCATGGGTCCCTCCTCGATAGCCTCGCGATCGAGGCGTAGCGTGACAGGGGGACAACGCGGCTTCCAACAATCCCCCGGCAAGGGTCAGGGCGTCGAGTGAGCAACGCTTGGCCGTGACACGCGCTGTTACTGCCGGGGGACAACCCTCACCGAGCTGTAGGCTCGGGCTTCCCGTATGTACGGTGCAGTCGCCCAGTACGCCAGCGATGCGCCACGATGACCAAGAGGAAGGCACCTACTACCGGAACGAGGACTTCCTCGAACTCGGGCACCGGAATTAACCCCCGCGAATCGTCCGTGCCGGGGTTGGGGCCGTTGTACTTCACGGTGATCGATGGACCGTCCTCCAGCTCAACCTTGAAACGAGCCCTCTTCCCGCCTGAGAACGATTCGGCGGCGATCGTGCCCGTGTTGATGGTCACGTCGTCGCCGAAGGAGTTGTAGTTGGTCGGACCATCGAGGGTGGTAGAGGTGGTGCAAGTCTCGTTGTTGCATTTGACAATCTCAAGTGAATACACGGGATCATAGGTGACCGTGATCTTGATTTCCGTCACGCGGATTTCCTGGGTTGTGCTATCCGCGTCCGCGACACCGATTTCCAGCGCATCGATATCCGCGTCAGTCCAGGGCGACGAATCCAGGGGATCGTTCGCGTAGTCGGTGTAGATTTCCGAATATCCCGAGGTGCTGCATGCAGTGGCCGTGCCCGTGTTCTCCGACGTGCTGTGCTTCAGGAACGTGGCTGCAGAGCCCGCGGGATCGCTGGCTGCTTTGCACCAGATCGAAATCCGAACGTTCGTGATCGTCAGAGGGCTCGGTGAGTTCCAGTCCTGAAAGTTGAAGCTTGACTTCAACGCTTGGTCGCTCGTTGAAACGAGGTAGGTCGTGTCGCCATCGTTCGGGTCCTCGTCAACGCACCAGTATTCTTTGCCCGCGGCGCATCCGCTGGGCGACCAGTCGTTGTAGGTCCCCGCTGACTTGGGAATATCGCTCATCGTGGCGTCGACCCCTGTGATGTCCAAGATGATCTCCCAGACCCCAGCGGCGGTCACATCCGGTTGGTTCAATGGCGTGAACCAGCATATGTTGTTCCCGACCGTCGAAATCGTCGTGCTCGTCGCGGAGCTTCCCGCGGTCTTGCTGGCGGCGTAGTTCGATGTGCAAGCCGTTCCCGTCGTCGAGGAACTCGTGAAGAACCAAGTCTCATAGGAAACGGCCATCGTCTCGGGCCCATTGATGGAGCGCGTCCCGAGCTCCCCGGGTGGGCTATACAAGGGCGGGTTCGCCGGAGCCCCGAGGGGGGCCACTTGGAAGACCGGATCCACGGACCGATCCGACGTCCGGGTCCAGTCCATAATCTCGAAGTAGGCGGAGGAGCCGTTCGTGAAGCCGAGGCCGACGGCCGCAAAAGAGGCCTCAATCCTCGCGTAATCCGTCGCGACGGCAATCGTCTGGAGGGCAGTCCAGGACCACGCATGGGGCGCCGAACCCGAGAAGGCGCTCAGCGTCTGGTATGTGGGCGACCCGTCCCGGCCCCGGATCTCCACCATGTAATCGGCGCCGAGCACGCTCACGCGGAAGCCCGTGGACGTGTCGTTGTCAGCGTCGAGGAACACCCGGGCCACATCCTCCCCGAAGAGGGGCGGTCGGTTCGCGGGGCCAATGTATCGGCTCACGGGTCGGTTCGCGTAGGGGACCGGGAAGCTCGCCGGAATCGTGGTGTTAAGGTACCAATCGGTCCCCACGGGATAGTCCTGGATGCCGTCTTCGTCGTAGTCGAAGCCTGTGTCCACGTCGTTCACGCCATTGTTGGTGAAATCGAAGGGCATGGGGTCCAGGGAGTCGGGAACCGTGTCTCTGTCGGAATCGGCGGGTAAGCTTCCCGGAGGGATCGCGGGCGCGACAGGGTTTTCCGCCGGGACGACCGCGCCGGCCAGCACGCGGCCGTCGACCCGCAGGAACAGGGAGACAGAAACCGGGTCCAGGTAGAACCCATATTCTCTCAGATCGACGTTTGCGTTGCCGGCATTGTCCTCCGGGTCGAGCATCGTCGACGTCCATTCCGCGAATCCTCCGTCCACTCGGGGCGTGGGTGGCACGAAGCCCATGTAGCCCACGTCGCGGACGGAGGGGCTGTGCCGGATGGTGACGACGCCATCGGTCACGGCCACATCCGAGGGCCTCGCGATGGTGAGGCCCAGGGTCTCCCCCGTGCTGCCTGCGACGTCCGCATACACATACAGCGTCTCCGTCTGGCCCGGCGCGAGGGTCCTTTCGGCGAACTGAAACCTCACGGATCGGCCTCCCGGTATCCGCTCCTGGACGAGGTTTCCCCAGCTGTCAACGAGCCGGAGGGAACTCACCGCAGCCGGCGTGGCGGTGCCTGTGAGAGTGAAGGTGAAGGACGAATAGACCGTCGGCGCGATACGAGGAGTCAGGTCCAGTTGCAGCAGGTCGACGTCCGAGCCAGCGAGTACCTCCGCGGGCGTCGGGAGGACGTCGACGATGAGGGTCCCTCCCTGGGTACTTAGGAGGTGATCGGCCTCGTCGAAGGTGGAATCGTAGGACTGGAAGTGAGCATGCACGAACACGGGACTCTTTGGCGACACGAGGGAGTTCCAGTCGACCTCGAGTTCGAGACGCGGCCCAAGGACCGCGCTAGGGATCGGCGTCGCCTTGATCCACCCGTTCCAGTCCGTGGGCTGCCGGTTCGTGTCCCATTCGAGGAGGGTTGTGACGTTGACCCCGTTCCCCCATCCCGAGATCCGAATCAGGCGGTCCGCGCCGATCCCGGCGACGTGGTAGCCGCTCGTTTCGTCTCGATCCGTGTCAAGGAACAGTCGCAGGGTGTCGTATCGAGAGGGGATCCCGCCCCCCGCGAGGGCCTGACCTCCCACCTCGACATAGAAGGCGAGCGCCTTGCCGTTGTCCAAGACGCCGAACTTCGCGATGTCCACATTCGGATTGAGGCCCGGGGTCCGCGCCTGGGCGAGGAGGGTCGAGGCGGGCCAATCCGCGAAGGTCCCGTCGATGCGGATCGGACCCGACCGGTCGTCGAATTCAGGGGGGACAAACATCGGGACTAGGATGAGGGAGATCGCCACAAGGGGAATCACATAAAGCTTCCACCGGTTCAGCCGTATCTCCCGTTGAAATCGGGGGGAGCCGAGGCCGTTCGTGAAGCCATTGCCATTCGTGAGGCCGTTCGTGAGGCCGCGCCGCAGGGACACGAGGCCATTCGTAAGGCCGTTCGTCAGCCCGTTCGTCCGGCCCAACCCGTTCGTCAGGCCATTCGTGCGCCCCCGGAGGCCGTTCGTCAGCCCGTTCGTCCGGCCTCGGAGGCCGTTCGTCAAGCCGTTTGTACGTCCGCGGAGGCCGTTCGTCAAGCCGTTTGTGCGGCCTCGCAATCCGTTCGTCATTCCTATGGAGCCTTTCACGATGCGCCGCCGTACGAGCCCGTTCGTGTACCCTTTCCGGCCTGCGGAGGTGTCGGGCTTCTTGGCCGGCGGTGCGGGTTCGGGACCTGGCCTGGGACCCTTGGGCTCCCCCTTTGGCAGGAGCG
>CAYGBO010000061.1:0-4181 GCA_964348145.1 uncultured Methanomassiliicoccales archaeon | reverse complement strand
ACCGCGGCCTGGCCGAGCGCGTCGACCTCTTCGTCAATGTCCTTGTCTTGGAGGAACCGTACACCGCACTTCAGGCAGCGCGTGGCCTCCTCCGACACGGGCGTCTCGCAGATCGGACAGGGGACGGACACGGAGGCGAGTTCCTCCGCACTCGCGCCGACGCGCTCCGCCATCGTCCGACTCTGCCGCGCCTGGTCGATCTGGCCGAGCTGGGCGTGGAGCTTCGTCTTGAGGACCCAGAGGCCGGGGTAGCGGTCGTTGATCGTCGAAAGCCGATCGAGGGCGTCGAGGGCTCCCTTGGGATCGCCGAGGGAGGCTTGGGCGGCCGCCATCGCGAAGAGGGCATCCGGATCCTCCGGGTTGAGCTTGAGCCTCTCCCGGGCGATCTGGACGATCAGGTTCGCGCGGGCGGGCTCTTGCTGCTTCGACGCTTGGTCCTGGCCGACGGCCTCGGCCTGAGGAGCCGGACCCGCGCCCTCCCACACGACCTGCAATCCGCCTTCCACCGTCTCCAGGACGCGGAACGCGGAATCCGGCGTCGTGTCCTTGAGATGGAGCACGCCGATCTTCCGCACGATGCGGTCGCCCACCCGCACCCGCTCGATCTCGACCACGCCGTCGAAGGGCTGGTGGAGGGTCGACCGCTCGGGCGGGGCGTGCATCTCCTTCTCGAGCAGGAAGAGGGCCGTGTAGTTGAACCGGGTGAACTTGCCCTTCGAGCTCTGGGCGAAGGCGTACACCTGGCCCACCTCGTACACCCGCATAGCGGGGGAGAGGAGTTCGACGACGGCCCGCCGGGGCTGGTCTCCGCCGAGGGCGGCGATCGCCCGACTCAGGGCGACGCCCACGTTCGTGAGGTCGATGGAGGACCGGAGGACGATCCCCTTCTCCTCGACGTCGTGGACCGGTTCCTCGCGCTGGGAGCACCAGTCCACGATGCGCAGGCGGTTCTCGTTCACGCAGGCGTCCAGGTCGACGCCGAGGTTCCGGAGCTGGGCGAGGATCGAATTCGGCGAGTGGGACGAGACGACGACGAGGCCGCTCGCCCCCGCCTTGAGGCCCTCCGCGAGGAACGTCAGGGCGAGGATGAGCTTCTCCTGCCCCGGGGGACCCTGGACGACGACGCTCGATCCGGCGGGCAGGCCGCCCTGGATCATGTCGTCGAAGCCTTTGATGCCCGTGGAGAGACGCATCTCAGACCACCTTCTCCTCGTCCATGACGACGAGTCCGGAGGGCGTGATGTGGACGGGGTGCTTCGAGGCGTCGTGGCGGGCGAAGCGCATCTTCCGCACCGTGAGGGTGCGGCGCAGGTCTCCCTTGATCTCCTCGAGGCCCAGATGGACGAAGGAATCGGCCACGAACTGCTCCACGCCGAACCGAGTGAGGCCGGCGCCCTCGATGCTCTCTGTGATGAGCAGGGCCGTCACATCGCGGGATCGTAGGAAGCGGGCGAAGGCGAAGAGCTGCATCCGCAGCTTCTCGGGGGATGCGTAGTAGAGGCCGACCGCGGAGAGGGAGTCGATTACGAGGCGCTTCGCGCGGGTCGTCGGCAAGGCGGCCGTGAGGAAGTCCCGGAGGTGCTCGAAGCCGACGATGCCTCCGTCTGCCTCGTCCGCCCGGATCGCGCCCATGTCCACAAGGAGCATCTGCCCCGATTCTTCGAGAGCACTCGACTCCAGGCCGTACGCGGACAGGGCGCGGAGGATGCCGGTGCGCGTCTCCTCGAGGGCGAGGTACAGCCCGGGTTCCTTGTGCTGGGTCGCGCCGTTGTAGATGAAGTGCAGTCCGAACAGGGACTTGCCACTACCTGCCGGACCGGCGAGGAGGTTCACGGTCCCCCGGGGGAAGCCGCCGCCCACGAGGCGGTCGAAGCCTTTGATGCCCGTGGGCACGCGGTCCGCCATCCTCAGGCCTCCAGGGGTTTCGTGAGGCCGCACCGGACGGCGAGATCGGGATGGGAGTCCACGGCTGCCTGGAGGGCGGTCTGGAAGACCCGTTCCGCCGTGGACTTGCCGAGGGTCTGGGAGCAGACGGACCACAGGTCCCGGTGGAGGCTCGCCACGAGGTCTCTCAGCCGGTCGATGCCGCCTTCCTGTCCCGCGATCATCTCCTGGAAGATCGCGCTCCGGAGCTCCTGGTGGTCCGCCGTGAGGCGGTGCTGCATCTCGACCTCGACGCGGGACCAGCCGAGCCGACGGATCCGGTCGAAGAGGGTCTGGAAGTAGGTCACGTAGAAGTCGACCGCCTCCCGGAGGGGACCCGCATTGTCCGTGAGGTCGACCTCGAGGAGGAGCCTCGGGGACGGGAGCCGGTACTCGACCGTTCGCTGGTCCCGGGGCCGCCGGTCCAGGAGGCCGAGGTCCGCCATCCTCTGCAGGAACTTCGAGGCTGTGGTGACGTGGATCTCGAGGTTCCTCGCGATCTCACTCGACAGGTGCCAGTCGCCGTCGCGCATGGACTGGAGGATCGCGAGGGCGTAGTCCCCCGACAGGAGGAGGACCGCTTGGTGGAAGGATCGCTGGTTCATGGAAATCGGAGAACCTCTACGGGCCGTAGACCTGGGTCGGGCGTACTCTATCCTACGTAGATGAAGGCGGTTATCAAGGGTCGGGCCCAATTTTCATCGGAGATTATCTTGGTCGGAAACGAAGGCCGGTCTGTCGTCGAAACCTCCGGATGCGGGGGGCCGTGGCCGGCCGGGTCCGGGTCAGCGCGACGCGGCCAGGGAAAAGTGAGCAAGGTTGAAGTAGGGGCACCCGCTACCGGCCGCTACGTCCGCCCGAGACCGCCCCTGACCTTATTCCGACAGGCTCACGCTGTCAGAGGATAGCGAGCATGCGCTACACCCGTTTCGAGAAAGCCCGAATCATCGGAGCGCGCGCCCTCCAGATTAGCATGGGCTCCCCTATCCTAATGGACGTCCCCGCCGGAGTTGTCGATCCAATCGAGATTGCGTGGCTCGAATTCAACAGCGGTGCCATCCCGATTACGGTAAAGCGAGAAATCTGAGCGCCCACCTTCGGAATCCTCAGCGGCTTCACCACCCATGCCAAGCCGGGACAAAGCGCCCTTGTGGGCGCTTCTTTGCGACTGATTGGATAACATTTATATAGAACCGCAAACACATATTGGACGTCAAATCCGAGGAGGGTAAGACTGTGTTGCGCAAATCGAAAGGAACGGACCTCACGCCTAAGAGAGAGGAACGAAGCCTCCGTCGGGCTGGCGAAGCGCGAGGCCCCTTCGGATGGTTTGAGGAGATGGACCGCTGGTTCGACGAATTCCGTCGGGAGTTCGAGGACCGGTTCTGGGCTCCCCTCGCTCCGGAGGGAGAGACTCGGTTGAGGGCGCCCCTCGTCGATCTCGTCGATGCGGGTCCTGAGTTCGTCGTGACTGCCGAACTCCCCGGCGTCACAAAGGACGACGTGGACATCCAGGTGACCCCCGAGTCCATCGAGGTGCGCGCGGAGAGCCGACAAGTAACGGAGGAGAAGGAGAAGGACTACTTCTTCCGGGAGAGGAAGTACCGGGCCTTCCACCGGACCCTTCCGTTCCCCGCGGAAACTCTGCCCGACCGGGCGGAGGCGATCTTGAAAGACGGGGTGCTCGAGGTACGAGTTCCGAAGAAGGAGCCCACCCCGAAGCGCGAGCCCGTGAAGGTCCGGGTGAGCTGATCCAGACCCCTTTCGCTTTTTTGCGACCGACGGCCCAGGT
This sequence comes from uncultured Methanomassiliicoccales archaeon, assembly GCA_964348145.1. GTDB lineage: Archaea > Thermoplasmatota > Thermoplasmata > RBG-16-68-12 > RBG-16-68-12 > RBG-16-68-12. The sequence continues at coordinate 466 of CAYGBO010000061.1, read as the reverse complement.
GGGCGGAGCCTTCATGAGCCCGCTCGCCCGCTACGGGATGGAGATGACACAATACTGCCCCGTTCGAAGCTGAGAAGGAGGTGACGGCCATGCGAGGACATGAGAAGTTCCTGCGGGTCGCGGAGGCCCGGCCAGCGGACGCGGGCCGTGGCATCGTTCGAGTCGACCCCGAGGTGCTCAAGATTCTGGACATCGACGAGGGGGACGTGGTCCTCGTCGAAGGCGGCAAGCTGACGGCCGCGATCATGCGCGGAGGCTACCCCGAGGACGCGAACCGGGGCGTGATCCGCATGGACGGCATGCAGAGGCGCAACGCGGCCGCGGGAATCGACGACAAGGTCGGACTTCGGAGAGCCGTCGCTCGCCCCGCCGACAAGCTGAACCTCGCGCCCACGGAGCCCGTCCGGATACTCGGCGGCGAGGAGTTCATGGCGGTGCTGCCCGAGACCGACGCCCAGGGGGCCTT
>CAYGBO010000060.1:0-11782 GCA_964348145.1 uncultured Methanomassiliicoccales archaeon | reverse complement strand
TTTCCTCCCCGTCGAAACCACCTGAATCGATCGCGATCGTGGCGAGGACACGATGCGCCCCTATCGTGCTCGAGAACCATGCTCCCCTGCTTCCGGTTCAGGTTTCGCGCGATTCGCGAACCTTACGCCGAGGTTTATATCAAACCAGGCCTTCAACATGCTTCAGGAGAATTCCAGATGGCGGATCAGCCTATTCATGTCTCAGACGCAGACTTCGACCAAGTCATCAAGGAGAATCCATACGTGGTCATCGATTTCTGGGCCGACTGGTGCGCCCCCTGCCGCGCCATCGCGCCCATTGTGGAGGACCTCGCGAAGAAGTACGCCGGCAAGGTAACGTTCGCGAAGTTGAACAGCGACGAGAATCCGAAGAAAGTCCAGGAGTACATGATCATGGGTATCCCGACGATCCTGTTCTTCAAGGGAGGCAAACTCGTTGACCAGGTCGTCGGCGCGATGCCTCGGAACGCCTTCGAAGATCGTGTGCGAAGGCATCTCGCCTGAAGGAACCGATAGCGACAGGTAGAAATAGCCGGGCGCCCTCGTGACCCTCGGCTCCTATGGGCACCCTGATCGAGATGCTCGCAAACCAGAAGAAGCCGAAGTCTTCGGGAGAAATCGGGAACCCCCTGCCAATCCTCTCGAAGGCCCACGAGGGTTCCTGCGGCGATGGGTGCGGGTGCGACGCGAGCGAAGGATGCTGCAGTGGCTGATGCCTCCGCGCGCCTGGTGCCTTCTCGTGATTGAGAATCAGAGCAAATAATCGTCTCACCCCGCTTAAATACGAACCCGCTCCTGCTTTTATGGAGAAGAGGAGGCGAACGTACGGACCCCCTTGAAGCGTCGAGGCTCGTCACCGATGAATACTCGGCGAAGATCCTCGTGGCGACCTTCAAGAAGCCGAGATCCGCCATTGAGCTGAGCCGGGAATACGGCATACCAATCGCGGCATGCTATCGTCGCATCCATGCCCTCGAGCGCGCTGGCCTGATCCGTTGCACGGAGCGTGCCCTGACCCAGAAGGGCAAGCGCATCTCCCTCTACATGTCCCAGCTCAAGAATGCCTACATCTTCTTCGAGAACGGCCGCCTGCGCGTCCGGTTCCAACTGGCGACCGGTGTCACGAAGGACTTCGGCGGCGACTGGAAGGCCGTAGACGTCGTAGAACCCACACCCTGACGCTTAACCCCTCCTCCACAACCCACAGGCAGGAACGAGCACCCCCTCGTCCTGCCTCTTTATTTATCCTGTCGAGGCGAAGGCCTGTTCCCGCCTCCAAGGACCCGTGTTGACAAACCCTCCATCTTCGCGGGACCATGGCCGTCCGACACACTCTCAGACGCGAGACCGTTGACAATTTCGTTTTATAGGGGCTCCCGCGATGGGCGGCGGCACCATGGACCGGGAGCGCGTCAAGTACCTGTTCCGGGAGATCCTCGGCGTCGACGTCGACCAAGTCGTGAAACAGGTCGTCGCGACGATCGCCGTGGAGCGGGCCAAGCAGGCCGAGAAGAACAGCCGGGACTGGAAGCGGTTCATGGGCTCCGAGGGCGGGCTCGTCGTCCTGCCCTCGAATCTCACCCAGTTGGGCCGAAGGGATTCTGAGCGATGAGGGGACGAGGCCGCGGGATCGAACCGCGGCCGGACGGGTCATCGGACGCCCTGGCGGCGGCTATCCTTTAAATCCCGCCTTTGGATATGGCGCGCGATGTCGAGCTTCCGGGGGAGGGACGTCCTGTCAATCCGAGACCTCTCGCGGGCAGACATCGACCTCGTCCTCCGGGCCGCCCGCAAGATGGTTCCGTACGCCCTCGGGAAAAAGGTCTCACGGTCCCTCGAGGGGAAGATTCTCTCGACCCTGTTCTACGAGCCGTCCACGCGCACGCGCCTCTCGTTCGAAAGCGCGATGAGTCGCCTCGGGGGGCGGGTACTGGGGTTCAGTGGGGCCGAGGGCACGTCCGTCGTGAAAGGCGAAACCCTCGCGGACACGGTACGCATGGTCGAGGCCTACAGCGACGCCCTCGTCCTGCGTCACTCTCACGAGGGTGCCGCGCGCCTCGCCGCAGAATTCTCGGAGAAACCCGTGATTAACGCGGGAGACGGCGCGGGACAGCATCCCACACAGACGCTCCTCGATTTGTACACGATCTGGGACGAGAAGGGCGGCGTCGAGGGGGTCCATGTCGTACTTGTGGGAGATCTCAAGTATGGCCGCACGGTGCATTCTCTCGCCTACGCCCTCGCCGACCTCGGCGCGAGTCTCGCGTTCGTGAGCCCGCCGACCCTCGAGATGCCCCGCGAAATCCTGGAGCATGTGAAGGAACGTGGGCTCTCCTTCCGGATGTCCCATCGGCTCGAGGACGTGATCCGCGAGGCGGATGTGCTGTATGTGACGCGGATCCAGAAGGAGCGCTTCCCGGATCCCCAGGAGTACGAGAAGATGGCCGACTCCTACCGCATCGACGGGGAGCTGCTTCGGGAGGCAAAGCGCGATCTGATCATCATGCATCCTCTGCCGAGAGTGCACGAGATCGCTCCCGAGGTAGATCGGACGAAGCACGCCCTGTACTTCAAGCAAGCTTTCAACGGCGTCCCCGTGCGCATGGCCCTGCTCGATCTCATCCTCGGAGGCGGCGGATGAGGGAGCTTCGTGTCACCCCAATCAAGAACGGGACTGTGGTCGACCACATCCCGGCGGGAATGGCCCTCAAGGTCCTCAAGATCCTCGGGATCGGCGATGGCGTCACCTCGACGGTCACCGTGGCAATGCACGTCCCCAGCCAGGCGATGGGTTGGAAGGACATCGTGAAGGTCGAGGATCGGGAACTCGGAACCCGGGAGATCGACAAGATCGCGCTAATCGCCCCCACGGTCACGGTGAACGTGATCCGCAACTACAACGTCGCGGAGAAGGTGCGTGTGAAGCTGCCGGACCGCGCGGTCGGCATCCTCCGCTGCGGGAACCCGAACTGCATCTCGAACAGCCACGAGCCCGTGGAGTCGGAGTTCCTCGTCAAGACGAAAAATCCGCTCCGTGTCTTCTGCAAGTACTGCGACCGGGAGCTCGAGGACATCGCTGCCAACATCGTCTAGGTTCCGCCTCTCGGATCGATGGCCTTGTGCTGGCAGGACCTCGGCCGCGGAACGCGGGCTCCGAAAACCCGGTCGAGAGCCGGGTGAGTCCGCGAACTCAGGCCGTGTCGGCTTGGAAGGGTTCCGAAGCCTTGCGAACGGTCGGCGCAGGAAAGCAGACGCGGGTTTGCACGTCACGTTCTCCACGTGGCGGTTCCGACGATGGATTCGTCCGCCCAGAGCAGGTAGAACGTCATGTTCGTCGCTGCCGGCAGGCCCCCCGCCCGGCTCACGGTGAAGCGATCGCCCGCGTCGAGGAAGACCGAACGGCCCAAGTCCGTCCACGTCACATTGTAGGCTTGTCCGCCAACGAGGACGCTGAGGGGAACCCCGCTTTCCTCGATGTCGACGGGGGCACCCACCGTCGAGGCGACCTCGAGGTTCGCAGAATACACACCGCCGGGGTATCGCTGCGAGGCCGAGACGACATCAATCCGCACGCTGCCGTCCGGCAGAGTCACGGGTGTCCCCAGGGCCACCGCAGGTCTTGTGATCTGAGGGCCCATGAAGATGCCCGCGAGCATGACCGCGAGCAAGGCGGAGAGCGCGATGGCCACGACAATCACTACGACGACGATGACCACGATGAGAACCGTGTTGTCGGACTTCGGCGGTGGGGAGGGCGGCGGGTATACCGGATACGCCGGATGGGGAGGTCGGGGTGCGGGGAGTGGAGGCGGCGGCGCACCAGAGCGGGTTCCCGCTCGGGACGGGTCCTGGTGCGAGGTCACAGGTGCAGCATCCGCAGAACCCAAGAAAGCCTTTCCGGCTCGTGCAACGATTTCACCGAAGCGTTTAAGAACGCCGTCCTGGATACATCCTCCAGAAGGGATGGTGCCTCTTTGCTCGAGGAAATTTCCGAGATTATCGGGCTCCAGGTCTACACGAACAACGGCGTGTTCTTGGGCAACGTAAACAACCTTGTTGTCGATGTCGACAATGGCTCCTTGGACGGGATCTTCGTTGGGGAGACGAATCCGCTCCTCGTCGAGGGAAGTCGAGCGGTCAGCATTCCGTACCGATGGATTCAGAGTGTCGGCGACATCGTGATCCTGAGGTACTTCCCCCGGCGTGTGTCCGTACGAAAGGAAGCTCCTCCGGCCGCGGCTCCATGAGGCCCTGGAGACGGCAGCTTTATTGTCCAGCCTTCAATTGACGTCCCGTGGCGGACGACGGCACGAAGGGCCTCGGTCCCCTCGGACGGTACGTCATCCTCGACGCCGACCTACTGCGCTGTCACGAGGAGACGGTCCCCGACATCCTGATGAAGATTCGAGAGGAGTTGGCTCGCGACGGATACCTCCGGAAACCTATCCTCGTGTCCGAGAAGGAGTACGTGATCCTTGATGGGCACCATCGGTTCCAGGCCCTCGTGGACCTTGGGTGCCGGCGGATCCCTGCCTTCGTGATAGACTACTACTCGGATGTGGTGCATGTGGAAACCTGGCCCGAGGCCGTCGTGAAGCGCGTCACGAAGGACGAGGTCATCCGACGGGGGAAATCCGGAGACCTTTTTCCACCGAAAACATCCCGCCACATCCTACGCGTCCCCGTGGACGACAAACCGACATCTTTGAAGGAGCTCCTCTAATCAGGGAGGGCCGTCCGGAGGCGACTCTTGGGCGAGTCCGATTTGCCTGCGTCTCCGGCGGTGAAGGGACCGGACTGCTAGGGTCAGTGCGACGGCGGCAACCGGCATGATCATCGCCCAGTACACGATGGGTAGGCCGAGGACCGGAAGCGGTTCCGCGGCGTGGTAGCGATACGAGGAGAGACTCGTCATCGCCACGCGTATCCCGGATTTGTTGAACGCTTCCGTCCGCACGTTGTTCCCGACCTCCTGCGCAAAGAACAGCAGGTTCCATTGGCCATCGGGCCAAGATTCCCGGATCCGATACGCGTCGAAGACGCCCGCCGAGGTGGAGGTCGACACGCGCTCCTCGACAAGGTACACGAGGGTCCGGAGCCCTTCACCCTTCGTCGAGCTCGAGTCTCCGAAGAACCCGTATCGGATGGAGACGTCCTCCGTCGAGTTGAACAATACAGCCACGGTCGCTGTCTCGCCAACTTCCACCGGAAAGCGCCATGTGTCGTCGAGGATGTCGAAGGTCGTTGTGTTTTGGACCCGAAGGGTGAAGGACTGGGCCAAGGGTTGCGTCCGGCCGTCTGCCTGCAGATCGAGGAAGCTCCGCACGACCTTGAGGCCCCCAGCTTCGAAGAGCTCCTCTCCCACGAAGGACCACGAACCCGTCGCGGGGATGCCGCCCCCCAAGCCCGGCAGCCTGCCCTTGACCTCACCTTCTCCGCGGAACGAGACTCGGTATGCGTCAAGGACCGTGCCGTTCACGGAGACCGGCTCACGCGCCTCGATGAGGAAGGTGACCTGCCCCTCAAGGTAGAATCCCGGCGCAAGGGTGGTGTTCGTCGAGTAGGTCCAGAAGTCGCCCCGCGTGAGGGTCGGGCCGTCGACCCCTTGCACGGGAGGCGCCGCGACGACAGCGGCCAGCGATAGGAGCGCGATCCACGCCGCAACCCACGGCCGAGCCATCCCTTAGGATTCCGGGCCGTTTGCCTTAAAGCTGCCGCCTATCCGTCCGTTTCGAGGACCTTCTTTCCGACGGCACTGGGTTGAATCCGCAGCCGGCCCCGGAAGGTTTGACCAATCGTTACTCCTCCTTGGAGCCTGTCGAGGAAAACGGCGAGGGCCGCGACCTCGGAATGAGGTTGGTTCCCAACGGCCACGTTCCAATCCACGAGCCGGAAGACTTCGGAGGGGACCTTTTCCGCCCCGACGACCACGAGCAGGTCTTCCCTCGGGATCTTTGGGAGGACTTCCTCCAGGGGCAGTCCATACATCGTGAGATGGACCTTCGGACCTCGCCAGCTCCGCAAGGCGGCTCGCCATGCCGTCCCGGTCTCGATCTCGAAGGTCCCGCCGAAGCGGCGTACCACCTCGCGGACCGTGCGCTCGAGGGCCGGATCCCTCGTCGACACGAGGATCCGATTCGCCCCGAATGCTCGCGCGGTCAGGGCGACGTGGGTCGTGACCCGCTTGTCCCGTGCGGGCCGGTGGCCCAAGCGGAGGATCGTGATCACGGTTCAATCCTCGAATCGCATGATCCGGTGACCGCGGAAGTCGAGCCGCGTCGAGCGCTTCACGAACGCCTTGAGCAATGTCTGAGACACCTCGAGGGAGTCGGACACGTCCCCCGCGAACTTCCCGTCGGGGCCGACCATATCGAAGATCTTCTGCTCAATGTTCCCGTACTCCCTCTCGGGCATCATCGCGGCATACAGTACGTCCGAGATCTCCTGCACCGGGGTCGTCGCGTTGATGTGGAAGGAGGAATAGAAGGCATGGTACGCTTTCTCGGGCGAGGACCCCGCGGTCGTCTGCCACTTCGTCTCGACGAGCTTCATCTTCTCGAAGAAACGCAGGGCCTCGAGTCCTCCCGAACCGAACTTGTCCTCGATCTGCTTCGCGGTCCGCCACTCCGTCGTCACCTCCCTGAAGACCCCCCTCTTGACGTCCGTGTCAACGGCACGAAGAATCGGGACGAGTTCGGCGACCTCGCTCACCACTTTGATTCGGTTCACTATCTCGACGCGCTCTGTATCTGAGTCTGCCATTTTAAGTTTTATTTTGTATCCCGAAAGAATTTCGACCTGGGCGGGCCCTCAGGAGAACCACCCCCTCTTCGTCTGCTTCTCCTTCCCGTGACAGAAGGCTCCCGCCTCGAATTCCCGCGGCTGAAGCGGAAATCTTTATCCCGGCCGCCCGTTTGGCGCCGCGAACCCCATGAAGGTGAAGGACCTGCGCCCCGAGAGCAAGGTCGATGTGATCGAACTCACGATCAAGGAGAAGGGCTCTGCACGCGAGTTCACGAGTCGAGCGGGATCCTCCGGCAAGGTTTGTGATGCGAAAGCTGTCGACGAAGAGGGCGACGAGGTGGGCATCAGCCTGTGGAACGAGGACATTGAGCGGGTGCAGCCAAACGACCGCGTGCGCATCACGAACGGTTGGGTTCGGGAATGGCGCGGGAACATCCAGGTGAGCGCGGGTCGATTCGGAAAGCTCGAGGTCCTAAGGTAACGCGAGGGCCGGGAACCATCCGGTCCCGAATCCGGCGACGAGATAGTGCAGGACGACGTAGGGCACGACCTGCATGAGGAGATCATCGTCCAAGTGGGCGAATCGGCGACCCTCCACCGCCAAGGCGCTCAAGGTTGCGGCGAGGGCATAGACCGCAGCGAGGGTTGGCATGAAGGAGTTCATGAGGACTTCGATCCCGAGGAAGAGAGCGAAGTAGACTACTCCCACGGTAGGACGCGGCCACCTCCGCTCCCGGACCTGTGAGGCGAAGGGATCGATCCAGGCCATGCCGATGAAGACAGGGATGACGATACGAGGATCCACGAAGAGGAGTCCGACCACGAGTCCCAGGGTGCCTTGGGCGTACGCGGACACGCGCTGTCCCTCGTAACCTCTCATGCCGAAGAGCCGGAGGCCAAGGCTGATTCGGGCGACTTCAATGCACCAGGCGGTACCCGCGAACAGGATGAGAAGGCTCGTCCGCGTGATCGTTCCGTGGACGACCTCAGGAAGCACATAGTAGCCGAGGAAGATGGGGGAAGCAAGGTGAAATGTCCGGCGGAAGATCGTCGCCCCGTCCATGGGTATCCCGTTCGGCTCACTCGCCGAACTCGGAGCTGCGCCATTTCGCCTCGATGCCTTGGAGGAAGAAATAGGTTGCCGCGCCGAGGGTCACCAGGGTCAGGGCGATACCGGAAGCCGCGAAGTGGAGGTCCTGGTCCACGGTGAAGGAGAGGACCGTCAGGCCGAAGTCAGGGAGCATGGATAGGAACGCAAAGCGGGCGAGGACGCCTGGGTCGAAGAGGAAGGAGTTCGTTCGGAGTCCCGTGAGGTATGCGGTCACGGTGACCATATACACGGACGTGACGAGGGCCACGGGCAAGGCGAGCCACAGGAGACGCACGTCGCCATTCAGCCATGAGATGGCCACGACGAAGGCGACACTGATCCCCGTCGTGAGGAGGATGAAGGCGAGTAGCTTCGCATGGATCACTTGGGGCACCGATACAGGCAAGGTCGCGAGATGGTCCGTCGAATCCACGTTGTTGAGCCAGTTGTACAGCATGACGCCAAAGAAGCCGACCATGGCCGCGTAGAACACGCTATTGAATCCCACGGGGGTTTCGAGTCCGTACCGGATGAACCACACGGTGAACGAGAGCAGGAGGAGAGGCATCACGAAGGAGAAGAACATCTTGGCCACGGTCCCGCTCCGCTTCAGGTCCACGAGTTCCTTCGCGAGCAGGGTGCCGTACCGCCGCATTCGTAGGAGCCGACGGTCGACGCGGGGGAAGTCTTCGTGGACCGCCACGGGTGCTGGCTCGTAGCGATCCGGCACGAGGGCAACCGCGGCGCCGAGCAGGAGGACCCACGCCGCGATCCCCACGGCGACGAATTCCAGGACGGCCAGGAGGTGCACCGGGAACGGCGGCAACCGATAGTGGGCGGCGAGGGCCGGAAGGAGCCATTCCGCAGGAATCGTCTGGGTGATGCCGAAGCCGGCGAACACTACCGAAACCGCGGCGACCGCTGCCACGAACCCGGTCCGGGACCGAAGGTACACCGTCGAGACGAAGAAGCTCAGTGACATGCCCAGGAGGAACGAGAGCAGGGCCATCGCGAACAGGAGCGCGATGCTGATCAGACGAAAGTTCGTCACGGGAATGGACAAGATGAGTCCGAGAGTCGCTGGCGCGAGCAGGAGGAGCACGTAGAAGATTGTGTCGCGCAGGTACATGCCTAAGAACGTTCGTCGAAGCCGCATGGGTAGGAGCCCAGGCATTGCGACCACGTAGTTCCGAGTCCCTTGGCTCCGCTCGAGATACTGTCGGCCGAGGAACCCGATTGCACCGACCCCGAGGCCGTAAAGGAAGACGCTGAGATGGAGGAGCAGAAGGGAGTCTGCGAGGGGTGTATCGGCGAATAGCCTCTCGCTCGTCAGGGCGATACCGAACGAGAAGATCGTGACGATCACGGGGAACGACAGGAAGAGAGTAGGGCCTGAGTAGGATGCGTGGAGCCGGAACTCCTCTTTAAGCATGAGACGTATGAGCCACGTCATGACCTGGCTCCGACAATCTTCAGGAAGGCGGACTCGAGGTCCGCCTCAGAACCGCGGACTTGCCCCATTGTGCCCGAGGCGACGAGAGTGCCGTCGTGAATCACCGCGACGCGATCACACAGCTTCTCGGCGATGTCAAGGAGATGGGAGGCCATGAAGACGGTGCCCCCCGTGTCGACGTAGTCTCGGAGGTACTCCCTCGTCTCCCGCTGGTAGACAGGATCCAAGTTGATGAGGGGCTCGTCCAGGAACACGACTTCGGGACTGTGCAGGAACGCTGCGGCGATCACAAGCTTCTGCCGCGTCCCCTTCGAAAGGTCCTTGCAGAGGGTGGCTCCCGCCTCGCGAAGATCAAAGAACTCAAACCACTGCCGGATACGTCCCTCGAGCCCGTCGACGCGACGCACACGACCGACGAAGTATAGATATTCCCTCGCTGTCAGGTAGGACGGCGGAGACTCGACCTCGGGGACAATCCCAATGAGGGTTTTCGCGCGCAGCGGTTCTCGAACGACATCGACCCCGAGCACCCGGGCCGTGCCCGAAGTGGGTCGCAGTTGACCCGTAAGGATACGGAGCATCGTCGTCTTGCCGGCACCGTTCGGACCGAAGAGGCCGAACAACTCGCCCCGCTCTATGGAAAGGTCGACGCCGCGAAGGGCGCGCACACCGCCGTACGTCTTCTCGATCCCTCTCATGGAAACGACGGGCACGCGGCGCTCGACGCGGGGTACGTTATATAGGACTTGGCTCGTGGTTATCGCGACCGTCGCAACGGCCTCCTGCTCCGGAACCTTTTCATAGCCCGGCGGCGTCCATCGGATCCCGTGGGGACCGTCCTCTTCGTGTGCGTCGAGAACACCTTTCGCAGCGTCTTGTCGGAAGCAATCTTCAATGGGCGTGCGCCCTCCGGGTGGCATGCGGAGAGCGCGGGCGTGGCGGAGGCGTATGCGGTGAACCCCGTCGTCTCGTGGTTGCTTCAGGAGATTGGAATCGAGTTTGCAGCGAGGCGACCGAAGGTCGTGACGCCCGAGATGATCCGTCGTGCAACCCGTGTCATCACGTTCGGTTGTCTGGACCGTTGCCCGACCGGCGCAGAAGGGAAGAGCGAGGACTGGCCCGTCTCCGGGGCCACCGGGAAGGGATCCGAGGAGCTTCGGACGATTCGGGGCGAGCTTGTCCAGCGCATCGACCAACTCCTCAAGCACCTCGCTCCCTCCGCAGAGACAGCATAGAAGATGGGACAACTTTGAAGGCTCTTCCGCCTCTGCCGGGACCATGCGTCCGCTCGTCGTGGCGCACTGCGGGGCGGGTTCCGATGCTTCCCTGCAGGATGCGGCCGATGCGGCCGGTGCGAAGGCCCTCACGATTCTTACCCGAGGAGGTCGGGCCCTCGACGCGGTCATCGAGGCAGTTGCGATCTTGGAGGACGATCCCCGGACGAACGCAGGCACGGGAGCGAGGATGCGTTTGGATGGTTCCATTCAGCTCGATGCGGCGGTGATGGGGGGAGATCGGGAAGCCGGGGCCGTCGCGGGCATCGAGCGGGTGAAGAATCCGATACACGTGGCACGGGATGTGCTCGAGACACCTCACGTCCTGTTGATTGGCGAGGGGGCGATCGACTTCGCTCGCTCCAGGGGCCACGCTCCCTACGATCCTGCGACACCTGGGTCTCGCAAAAGGCTCGAGGAAGCCCTCGCTCGCATACGAGATGGCCGCCTGCCTCCCTATGCGGACAAGTGGAAGGACGCGGATCTCATCGGTACCGTCGGGGCCGTCGCTCGGGACCGGCGCGGACGCTATGCAGCCGCGGGCTCCACGGGCGGGACCCTATTCATGTTGTCGGGTCGCGTTGGCGACACGCCGATTCCCGGTGCCGGTATCTACGCCGGGCCGCGGGGCGCTGTCGTCGCAACGGGTCTTGGCGAGGAAATCCTGAAGCGCGTTCTGGCCAAATTCGTCTACGATCGAATCGAGGAGCGGGTTTCGCCTCGGAGAGCGGCAGAGGCAGGCATCGGACTCTTTCCGCCCGAGGTCCCGGTGGGCGTCCTGGCGGCGGGGAGCCGTGGCTGGGGCGCCATATCCAACACGCGGATGGCGTACTTCGCGTCCCCCTCGCGCCGAACGCTTTAAGATTTCCGATGCCATCACCGCTCTGGACTTCCGGCCTGAGGGGGGCGGTCTGCATCACACGCGGCAGTGCGTTGACAGCCAAAATCGAGGCCGAAGTCAGGCTACTCCAACGGCATGTAGCGATGCTTCAGGCGATCATGGAGAATCAGCCGATTGGCATCATTCGCCTTTCAGAGCTCATGCGTACCCCTCAGCACAAGGTCCGCTACTCCCTTCGCATCCTCGAGCAAGAAGGCTTGATCAAGCCGTCCCCCGAGGGCGCCGTGACGACGGACAAGCTCGAGGAATTCCTCGATTATCTCAAGGGGATCCTTGACGTCATGTCGGGCACCTGTCAAGACTTGCGGAAAGCGCTCGGC
>CAYGBO010000059.1:1520-11784 GCA_964348145.1 uncultured Methanomassiliicoccales archaeon | reverse complement strand
CGGATCCGTGCCGCGCGCTCGAGCAGATGCTTCACGGCGTGGCTGTCCTCCTTTTCGTCCAGGAGGTACGCAACCTCGCGCTCGTCCAAGTCGAGTTGCGCCGTGATTTCCACTCGGAAGTCTGCATTAGCGCCGAAGAGAGCCTTGAAGTCTCCTAGCATGTCATTAAGCACAAGGCTCCTGGACGTGTGGAGGTGCGCGCCCAACTTCTTCGCAACTCCGTTCCTCGCCGATCTCGTACCGCGGCTCCTCGCCATCTGCACGAGATAGAGCGGGAACTGGAGCTGGCCGCCACCAAACCGCCCGCGGCGCGACACAGCGACCCCGCTGGACATCATCTCGCTCGCGTAGGACCACAGGCCGTAGGCCCGGCGTCGTCTGGCCCGCCCGAGAAAGAGATCGGATCGGGCCAGGCGGTCGAACCCCCTCGCGAGGTCGTCCAGGGCACCGTATTCGGAGGGGAGGTTGTGATCGATCCACAGGATCAGGTCTTCGGGTTGCTCATCGAGTTCCCGGACCGCATCCCGGGCCCGTCGGGCGTCGCCCGAGCGGAAGACTTCTTGGAGGGCCGCGAAGATGGTCGATTCCCGATCGCGGTATCCGAGCGCCCGCGTGTCCTGACCTCGCAGGTCCGTCGTCCCGAGGGCAATGGACTGGAGGTCGTTCACGGCGGACCGAAGGTCTCCCGCGGATCGTTCCGCGATGAAATCGACGACATCGCCCCGGGCCTCGATCCCTTCTTTGCTGGAAATGGTCCGAAGTATACTTTTTATGGCGGATGCGCTAACAGGTTGGAATTTTATGGTTTTCGTTAGACGCTTCACGACGGACGATCGGCTCGTGAGTGCGTAGTAGTCATTCACGATGAGGATGACCGGGTGCTGGGTCTCCTGGATCATCTGTGCCATCGCGGCGATCCCGCCCTGGTCCTGACGGCCGAAGACGTTGTCCGCCTCATCGAGGATGATTAGCTTGCGGCCTCCTTCCTCGGCCTTCAGAAATTCGCCGGATGCGGCGAAGGTCTGGAGGACGGCTCCCCGTCCCGCGACCCGTCGGATCGCCTCCGCATTCCTCGTGTCGGAGGCATTCATCTCGATGGGGGTCCACCCCATGTCATGGGCGAGGGCTAGCGCGGCGCTCGTCTTCCCAACCCCAGGGTTGCCCTGCAGGATTACGCCGCGCTTCGAGGGATTCCCTCGCGACCACGAGTGAGCCCACTTCCTCAGTTCCGAGACGGCGTTGGGATTGCCGACGACTTCGTCGAGACTCTTTGGCCGATACTTCTCGACCCAGCTCGTCATCCGTGCGGATCGCAACCCGGCTTCAGGTCATAACCCTATCACTCGGGTGTACGAACCGGCGTTCAATGTGGGTGTTATAAGATTTCTAGGTGTAACCGTACATATGTTCTCTTTATATGTCATACCTAAACAGCGCCTTCTATGCTCATTTCCGTGCATTCGGCCGCGAGCGCTCGTACAGATCGCACAACTCTCGAAGGAACTCATCGTAGGTACGACGGAACTTCAGGCGGTAGAGGCGATCGCGGGTCGACTCCGATACCTGTATCGTCGTCACCTTCGGCTTGCGTGCCGGCATCTTGAGATCCTGAACCCATAGTGTTATTGGAGGATATAACACCACCAGTTCCCATAGCGCTATGGGTTGTCAAGACACGGGCCTCGGCACTCCATTTACATTCGGACTACCGTCATGGACGGCCTGGGACCCCGAGAAGAGGCCGTTTCCCCGGGAGAAGCGACTCCTTTTTGTCTCCTTCCCATCGCCCTTCTGGGAGACGGCTCCTCTTAGCCGCGGAGGCCACGCCTGAATCCCCTGTCCGTCTCACGCCGGGGCCGAAACGGAGATGGGTTCCTGGGATCCGTGGGCGGCCCGAAGGGTTCGGCGTTTTCGCCCTTCTTCGCGGGCTTCCTCGAAGACCTCGGCGGAAACGAGCGGGTCATGATGCCCGGGAGCCGCATTCCCGTCCCATTCGATGTGGCCACAGTACAGGGGATTCGCAAGGATCGCGGCCACGGTCTGCTTGCGCCACTTGCCGCCCCGTTTCGTCGGGACGCCGTCTCGATCAAGGGCCCGGGCGATTCGCTCGAGGCTCTCGCCGGCTAGGTACTGGGCGAAAATGCGTCGCACGGCATCTGCCTCGGTGGGCTTTTGCACGTATTGGCCATGGACGATGCGGTAGCCGAAGGGATGGGGGGATCCCAGGCTTCCGCGGCCCTTCTTGGCCTTCTGGGCCATCCCCATGTACACCCGCTCGCCGATTTGCTCCGACTCGAGCTGGGCGATCCTCTGGATGATGTCCATCACGAAGCGCCCCATCGCCGTGGACGTGTCGAAGTTCTCCTGTACGGAGGCAAACTGCTTCCCCCAAGCGGCGAGGTTCTCCATCATCGCCATGAAATTCTTTGCGTTTCGGTGGATGCGATCCATCTTGAGCACGAGCAGAACGTCCCAATCGTCTCGCTCGTCGAGGAGACGCAGGTACGCGGGTCGGTCCTCGTTGCGACCCGAATAGCCGTCGTCCGCATAGTGTCCGGCGATGGTCCACCCGCGAGCTTCGCAAAAGGCCTCGAGCCGGGCGCGCTGGGCATCGAGGGAGAAGCCCTCCCGCGCTTGGTCCTCCGTGCTCACCCGAGTGTAGAGCTCGATGCGCGCCGTCTCACTAAATCGTCCAGCCGGAGCTGGGGCGATCCGTTCCGCTTCTGGTCCGGCCTTCGGATGCGCCGCTGCATCTCGTTCTGGACGCGGTTAAAGGTATCAATTTCGATGAGCGCCTCATGCCTTCCTCGCTTCACGTTGCCGTTCGTGCGCATGAGGCCGCAGTACACGGGATTGCTGAGGATGTTCGCGATCGTCTGACTCGCCCACGTTCGTCCCGTTTTCGTGCGAAGTCCGTCTCGATTCAGCTCCTGGCAGATCTTCGCGATCCCCTTGCCCTCGAGGTAGCGCCGGAAGATCAGCATCACGACGCGGGCCTCCTCGGGTTTCACCTGCAGGGCCCCCTCCACGTAGTCGTATCCATAGGGGCTTGCGTATGCCAGGAACGAGCTGAATTTCCGACCCCCTCGGTTCAAGGCATCCGTGCTCTCCCGACCCCGTGTCCGTCGAATCACCTCGCGCTCGTTGAGTCCCCGTTCCGCGCAGAGCCTCCGAATCGCCTCCTCCTCCGTTTCCGCTTGGAAGTTTTGGAGGAGTTCCCTCGCCGACGCGAAGCGCATGAAGATTTCCCAGAAGAGCAAGGGATCCGATGGCGCGGAGTCCCCGCAGTGTCGGCAGAGGAGCACCTTCTCGGACCGAACCGTCGGATCCGCCCTGGGATTCGCGTCGACCTCGCGGTACGCGAGGTTCTTCGTTCCCCAGCACCGTGCGCAGCGACCTTCCATGTCTCAGTCCTCCAAGGTCAAGGGCGGGCGACGCGTTCGAGAAGCGAAGCTGCGCGCACGAAGGATCTCCTGGGTGCGGTTGAAGGTCTCGAGCGGCACGAGGGCCTCGTGGTCTCCCCGGCGTATGAGGCCGTCCCAACGAAGGTAACCGGCATACACAGGATTGTGAAGGACACGGAACACTTTGATTGGAGCCCAGGTCGCGTTCGACTTCGTCCGGGCTCCCCGCGCGTTGAGGTGCCTGGCGACCTCTTCGAGGCTCTTGCCGTCAAGACAAAGTTCGAATATCGTCTGGACCGTCTGAGCCTCTGAGGGTTGGACGGACAGCCGGCCACCTTCGTGTCGGTAGCCCAAGGGAGCGCGGAACCCGAGATGACCCGACCCCGTGCGTGCCTTCTGGGCCATGCCCATGTACACCCGCTCACCAATCTGCTCCGACTCGAGCTGGGCGATCCTCTGGACGATGTCCATCACGAAGCGGCCCATCGCTGTGGACGTGTCGAGGGATTCCGTGGCCGAGGCGAAGTCCTTCCCCCACGAGCGGAGATCGTCCATCATTTCCATGAAGTGTCGGGCATTTCGGTGGATGCGATCCATCCTGAGCACGAGGATGGTATCCCAGGAATCTCGCTCCTCCAGGAGGCGCCGATAGGCGGGCCTCTTCGTGTCTCGTCCGGAATAGCCATCGTCCACGTAGACTCCTGTGATCACCCAGTCCCGGGCCCGGCAATAAGCTTCGAGACGCTCCTTTTGGGCCTCGAGAGAGAACCCTTCTTTGACTTGGTCCTCAGTCGACACTCTCGTGTAGATAGCGACGTGACCGATGTGCACCCATCCCGGCGGCCGCGAATGAACGGTGAAGTAAAAAAGATTAACGGTGTGTACGACAAGCGAAGCGAAGACGCATTGAGAAACGTGATGGAGGGCCTGTTGGGAAATGCTTTTTCATTATATGGCTATGTACATAATAATGACCGAATGACGAAACGGAAACGCGATCGTTCGTGTCAGTTGCGGGTCGCGCAACGTCGGAGACGCTACGCGTCTTGGTTTAGATAATTCGAATCTGTATTGTTACTTGAATGACTTATTCCACGTTCCACCTCGCCTCGCAGGGAACCCCAGGCTCGTCCCGACGTTCCTACCCACGTGTCTTGCCTTTCCGAATTTCTTCCAGTACTTGGGATGCGCGGTCCATTCTGATTGCCTTTTCCTTCACGAGGACTTCTGCGACTCGCTCGACCTCGTCTCCCGCTGCACCCACGGAAGCCGCGATGTTTCGTGCATGAAGAGACATGTGCCCACGTTGGATGCCCTCCGTGGCGAGGGCTCGCAACGCGGCGAAATTCTGAGCAAGGCCCACAGAAGCGATCACCTCAGCGAGTTCCTGAGCCGTCTTGACTCCGAGAAGGCGGACACTTGCCTTTGCGGTCGGATGCACCGCGGTCGCTCCCCCCACGAGGCCCACAGCGAGGGGTAACTCGATCGTCCCGACGAGATCCCCGTCCGCATTCTTCTCCCACGTGGTGAGGGATTTGTACCCGCCGGACTTCCACGCAGCGTACGAGTGGGCGCCTGCCTCGATGGCGCGCCAGTCATTGCCGGTGGCCACCACGACGGCGTCGACGCCGTTCATGACGCCCTTGTTGTGGGTCGCGCACCGGAAGGGATCCGCCTCTGCGAACGCGTAGGCATCCAGGATGCCCTCAACAACATCCGGCCCGCCGATGGTTTCTTTCGCGAAAACGGCACGCGCCCTTGCGAGTCGTCGGACCGCGAGGTTCGAGATAATTCGAAGGTACACCCGGCCTCCCGTCCACTCCTCGAGACGGGGAGCGATGGCCTCTGCCATGGTGTTCACCGCATTCGCGCCCATGGCGTCTCGGCAGTCGACGAGAAGGTGGGCAATGACCATCGGACCCCGCGTCGTCGAGAGGACGCGGACTTCCAGATCCCTGGCACCGCCTCCGTGCTTCACCAAGACGGGATCTTTCTCGTTCGCGAGGGACAGGATTTCGTCACGGTGCGCAAGGAGCTTCATGCGAGCGTCGTGGGGATTGGGAACTCCGACGAGCTGGACCTGCCCGATCATGACGGGTCCCGTCGTACTCGCGGAGAAGCCGCCTTTCGCACGCGCCATCTTGGCCGCATTCGAGGCGGCGGCCACAACGCTCGGCTCCTCGATGGCCATTGGGATCAGGTAATCTCGGCCGTTGATCCGGAAGTTGACCGCGACCCCCAGGGGGAGGGGCATCGTCCCGACGACGTTTTCAATCATTCGATCGACCTGATCGAAGGGGAGGGCGCCCGTGTTGCGCAGGATCGCCATCTCGGCGTCGGAGAGTTCGCCGAAGGTCTGCACCTTTTGCCATCGCTCCTGCGCGCTCTTTTTGTAGAATCCGGTCATGTCGGAACTCTTCATCCCTTCACCCGATATGGGTGAGACCCCTTCGGCCATAAATCCGTTTGGACTTTGCCCAGGCCACGTTGGATGCAGACGCGCAGGCGGCAACCCTACGGCCTCGCTATATGGATTGTATGCGTAGCCGGCGCGGACAGTCTGGGGCCGGCGGTCGGCCTTGTGAGGCCCTGTAATCCCGGGGTTCCCGGGAGGGCCCTCAGGAGAAGTTCGAAACGCGTCCATCAAAAATTATAAGACCCTTCCGATGATTCTCGGGTGGGGTTAAAATGGAGGAGCAGCAGCCGCCTTCCGGTGAGGCGCCGAAGCCCGCCGCGAAGGGAAGGGGTTTGTGGATCGGAGTGGCGGTGATCGTCGTAATCGTCGTCGTCTTGCTCGCGTTGGTGCTCGGAGGATACTTGGCGCCTCCCGCCGAGGTGAAGCAGCTCAGGCTTGGGACAGTCCTCGACAAAACGGGCGGTCTGAGCGCCTTTGGCCCGAGAAACGAGCAGGGCGCTAGACTCGCCATTGAGCAGATCAATGCGCAGGGAGGGGTTTTCGGCGAGAACATCACGGCGTTCCACGAGGACAGCCAGACGAACCCGGCGGCCGCCACAACGGCCGCGAACAAGCTCGTCACAACAAACCAGGTCCACGGAATTATCGGTTCAACGGGATCCGGGCAGTGCCTGACTGTACTCGAGGTCGCGAAGGCGAACAGTGTGTTTCAGATGTCCGGATCGTGCACGTCGCCTTTGTTCTCCGACCCCGCTACAAACGGTGGCTGGTTCGCGAGGACGGCTCCCTCGGATGCGCTCCAGGGCGTAGTCGCCGCTTACTATGCTTACAACGGGCGCAACTTCACGGACATGGCCGTCATCGGGATCAACAATCCTTACGGCACCGGACTCGCCGACGTCTTTGAAACTTCCTTCATGGCCGAGGGCGGGAACATAACCATCAAGAGGATTGTTACCGGCGTCGACGACGGTGCCACGACCTACGTTCCTGACTTGGACTCCGTTATGGCAACGAATCCGCAGGCCATCTACCTGGTTGCCTACCCACCGGACGGGATTCTCATGCTTGAAGACTACTTCGCCGGTGTATACGCGTCGGTCGAGTGGATATTCTCAGAGGGAGTGTTCGACCAAAGCGGGTTCATCGACGAACTTGTGAATCGAGGCATTACGGTGTCCTCCTTCGAGGGTACCGCGCCAGGGGCCTACGGCGGGATTACAGGTCCGCGCTACGCCGCGTGGGCCGCAGACTATGCGACGCGTTGGGGCGAGTCCCCGGGTCTGTTCGATGCGAACGTGTACGATGCCACCTTCATCATGGCTCTCGCTGCGGAAGCATCCGGGCAGGCATCGGGAGCCGGAATCCAGTCGAAGGTCCGAGACATCTCGAATCCGCCCGGAACCGTGATTGGGCCCGGTGAGTGGTCCAAGGCTCTCACGGAACTCGCGGCGGGTCGCGCCATCAACTACGAGGGTGCGTCCGGCGCGGCCGATCTCGATGCCAGCGGTGACCCGCTCAGCGACTATATCATCTGGGGCTTGAACGCGACGAATGCCCTCGAGAACCGGATCATCTACGACGAGGACTTCGTCGAGTCCCTACTGCCCGCGCCGCAGCTGATGCGGAACACGATGACGATCGAGTGGGTCGTCGCGGCAGCCCGAGAGGATTAACCACCAAGATAGAGGCGCCCTACTTCAGGATCCTTTAGCAGCGCCTCTCCTTTCCCCTCGAACCGATTCCTTCCCATGTCCAATACGTAGCCTCGATTGGACATTGCCAGCGCGCGACGTGCGTTTTGCTCAACGAGGACGATTGCAGTGCCTTGGCGATTGATGTCCATGATCTTTTCGAATATGGATTGAACGAGTTTCGGGGCGAGGCCTGCCGACGGTTCATCAATGAGAAGCAGTTTGGGTTCGAGGATGAGGGTCTTCGCGAGGGCGACCATCTGTTGCTCGCCGCCGCTGAGCGTGCTTGCCTTTTCATGGAGCTTCGGTCGGAGATTCGGGAAGATGGAAAGGACTTGTTCCACTCGTCCTCCGAACTGCTCCTTTGTGTACTCTCCTGGACCCGTCACGCGCCGGACACCCCTGTGTACCCGGGTGAGCCAGCCAGGGCGTCGAACGATCGCACCCATCTCGAGGTTCTCGTGTACAGAAAGGGTGGGAAAGATGTTCTGTGTCTGAGGAACGTATGCCAACCCTTTCAAGACGAGCTGTTCCGGCGCCAGTCCCGTGATTTCAGTGTCGTCGAACCGGACGTGACCTGACCTGGGCTTGAGGATCCCGATAATCGTCTTGATGAGCGTCGACTTTCCTGCGCCATTGGGCCCGATGACCGTTACGATCTCTCCCGGGTCGATATGCATGGACACTCCGTGCAGTATCTCCGTTTCGCCATAGCCTGAGACCACGGATTGCACAGACATCAGCGGCATCTCATCCTCCAAGATAGGATTCAACGACTCTCGGATCTCGTCGAACCTCCTCGGGGGTTCCTTCCGTGAGTCGCCTCCCCTGATGCAGGACGATTATGCTGTCGCAGTGTCGCATTACGACATCCATGTCGTGTTCGACAAGGAAGAAGGTCGTACCCTTGTCCCGAAGATCCTCGATTAGTTCAAGAAGCCGATTCGTCAGCGTCGGATTGACGCCCGCTACAGGCTCGTCCAGCATGATCATTCTCGGTCCTGTCATGAGAGCACGGGCGAGCTCGAGTAGCTTTTTTTGTCCGCCCGACAGGTTGCGTGCGTATTCGTCTCGGAGGGAACGAAGGCCGGTTTGTACAAGCACATCTTCCGCGCGGTCGATGCTCGCGTGAGATTCGAGGCGGATCTTTCGCGGGCGCAACAGCAGGTCGAGGAGTCGTTCGCCATAGCGCATGGCGGTGGCGATGAGTAGGTTCTCGAGGACGGTCAAGTTGCCAAACTCGCGAGGTATCTGGAAGGTCTTCGACAGCCCGAGGCCAACAATCCGATGGGGTGGCAATCCATCGATGCGATGTCCATCGAACCAAACCGTGCCCGCGTCGGGAGGGTAGAGGCCGATAATCACGTTGAACAACGTCGACTTTCCAGCTCCATTGGGACCAATGAGGCCCGTGATCCTTCCAGCGTCAACCTCGAGGGTACACCCGTCCACGGCCCGGATTCCCCCGAACGATTTGGAGACTCCTTGCGTCCGCAGAATTCTTTCCTGCAGGGACTAATCCTCCTTGGGCACGAAACGGCGTTCCGGTAAGACTCCTTGGGGTCGGAACATCACAAGAACGATAAGGAGCAGTCCAATCGCGATGAGTCGATAGAATGCGATTTTGTCCGCAAGTTCAACAGGAAGGTGGTCCTTCAGCCGTATGGACCCCCAGTCGAACATGTAGAAGATACCTGCTCCCACCAACACACCCCGGTTGTTCCCTGAGCCGCCCAGCAGAACGACAACGTAGACGGAGAACGTCGTGAAGGGCACGAACAAGTCAGGAAGGATGACGCGTTGGTAGATGGCGAGGAACGCCCCCGCGGCTCCCATAATCCCGCAACCGATTGTGAAGGCCTGTAACTTGAGCCAGAACGTATCCTTGCCGAGGACCATCGCAGCTTCCTCGTCCTCCCGGATCGCTCGAAGGACTCGACCCCACGGAGCCCGCGTGATCCAGTCAATCGAAAGCAGCAACAGAAGTAGGACAGCACCGAGCAGAAGCGCAAGGGTGAGGTCGTTTTCAGCTCCAGTGAGACCCAGACCGTCAAAGGGGCGGGGTATCGCCACAATGCCGATGGTCCCGGCGGTGAGGGATCGTGCGTTCCTCAGAAAAAGTCGGAAGATCTCCGCCAGTGCGAGAGTGGCGATTGCAAGGTAGTCCGCGCGTAGTTTCAGCGTGGGGATTCCGATCAGGAATCCGGCCACGGCCGCCATAGCAAAGGCGGCCACGAGGCCCATGACGAAAGGCTGAGAATAGCCTCCCAGGTGGCCCGGGTAGTTGCCCGTCATCGGCGAATCTGGCGTCATGAGAATCGCCGCGGTATACGCTCCGATTGCGTAGAAGGCGGCGATGCCGGCGTTGAATAGGCCCGTGTGTCCCCATTGGATGTTGAGGGCGAGCGCAAGGATCGCGAGGATAGCGAACGGTATGAGAAACGTCACAAGCTCGGCGACGAGATAGGGAACCGCCATGTCGTTATACCCTCACGAACCGAGCTCGCAAAGACGCTCCACGTCTTTCCTTACGTGTCGCCGTTCCGAGTAGTCCCTCGGGCTTCACGAGGAGTACTAGAACCATGATCAGGAATGCGGCCATAGGGCGATACGCCGCGGCGACCTCAAGTCCGATGACATCCGGTCGCTCCAGCCAGTTGAGGACGATCCCAGAGAGCTCTTGGACCACGCCCACCAGGAAACCGCCAATCATCGCGCCATATGGTGAGCCAATCCCACCAATGATTACC
>CAYGBO010000059.1:1218-1510 GCA_964348145.1 uncultured Methanomassiliicoccales archaeon | reverse complement strand
GCGAACAAGAACAGCAGGATGTTGAATCCGAGCAGGGGTCGGACATCGATGACCATTCCGAGAAGGACACCGGCGAGCGCGGCTAGCATGCAGCTTATGGCCCATGTCCAGAGCGTGACGTTGCGCGTGTTAATGCCGGATGAACGCGCCAGGTCGACGTTGTCTGAGGTGGCTCTCATCGACTTTCCTAGAGTTGTGCGACTCAGCAACACATGCAGGAAGGCGACGGCGATTACCGCCACAATCGTCGTGAGAACGCCCTTGACTGGATTGATCTGCAGGAAAACAGGGT
>CAYGBO010000059.1:0-1061 GCA_964348145.1 uncultured Methanomassiliicoccales archaeon | reverse complement strand
CCGAAGAGGAGGTGGAGGCCGAGTCCAACGTTCACGAAGAATGCCATGAACGCACCCAGCGTGATGAGGTCGCCATGGGCGAAGTTCGCGAACTTCTTGATACCGTACGTAAGTGACAAGCCCGTCGCTCCCAAGACGTAGATGCTCCCCACGACCAATCCGTTCACGACCACCTGCAGCAGGTTGCCCCCGAACAAGGCGCTCAGCAGAAGGCCAACGACCCCGACCAGCACCACTGTTTCAAGGAGCACCCGGTTGCGCGAAACGAGACTCCAGAAGCGTGGAAATCGCTCTTGAAAACGGCTGCGCACGGAGTCCAGGAGTTCCCGAAGGGATGAGATCGACCCAGATCGAGTCCCTTTGGCCGGGCTTCCCATGGCTCGCTCCCATAATGACCAATCACTATATTACCAATCCGCATGGAGGGACGCGCGTCCTAGCGAGACGTCCCCTCAAGGGCCCAGGAAGCGCTCGGGCATCTCCTATTCGATCCTACTTTCTCGCGAGTTACATCCACGCAGGCGTAGCGTGGGGGCGAGAAGAGGATGAATCTAGGTCCGGTTCGAATCGGACGAAAAGGCTAAGCACATGCCGGTGCTGGTGGCCGTGATGCCCTCACGGCAGGCCTTGGTCCTCTTTGACGAGAAGGGGCTCAGATATCTCGTGCCAGTTGGGGAGTCGATGGCACGCGTACCCAGTCTTGGAGTCCTGGAGGTCGATAGACTCCGCGCAAACCTGGGGCGCAAGGTCAGGGTGGGCGATCGGGTCATCCTTGTCTTGCCTGCGTCTCGCAGGGATCGAATGGAAGGTCTCGAGCGGCGAGCGCAGACGGTCGGTCCTAAGGACGCCGCCTCGATTCTGTTCAACACGGATGTCGGCCCGGGTGACACGGTCGTTGAAGGAGGCTCAGGATCCGGATGGCTCACTGTCGCGATCGCCTCCACAGTAGGACCGGGAGGCCGTGTGATCACTTATGAGAAGCGGCATGATTTCGCGGCCTTCGCTCGTGACAATCTGCGACGCGCCGGACATCTGGAACAAGTGGAAGTCCGAATCGGAGA
>CAYGBO010000058.1:4182-11834 GCA_964348145.1 uncultured Methanomassiliicoccales archaeon | reverse complement strand
CACGGACGTCACGCCCCAGACCCTGTACGGCCTCTCGCCGACGTACACCTTCGCGCAGCCAGGCTCCTACGTCGTCACCCTCACGGTCCGCGACACGGCGGGGAACACGAATGCGTCCACGATGACGGTCACGGTCCTCGACGTCACGCCTCCTGTGGCCGACGCGGGACCGGACCAGACCGTGAATGAGGACACCCTGGTGACCTTCGACGGCAGCGCGTCCACGGACAACGTGGGGGTCGTGAACTACACGTGGACCTTCACGGACGTCACGCCCCAGACCCTGTACGGCCTCTCGCCGACGTACACCTTCGCGGCCCCGGGAACCTACCTCGTCACCCTGACGGTCCTCGATGGCGCGAACCTCTCCGACGTGAGCGCGGTGACCGTGATAGTCCTCGACGTCACGAGCCCCATCATCTTCATGACGGAGCTCTCCGACGGGGCCGTTGTCACCGGGACGATCAAGGTGAACGCTACCGCGACCGACAACGTGGGCGTGGTCCGAGTCGAACTCTTCGTGGACGGCGTCTCCGTCGGCAACGACACCATGGCCCCCTATTCCTTCGACCTCGACACGCGGGGCTACCCCAACGGAAACCACACGCTCCTGGTCGTCGGATACGACGCGGCGGGAAACACGGGGTCATCAGCGGTTGTGGTCCAGTTCTCCAACGTGCCGCCCTTCGGCCTCGGCTTCATGGAGGCGTCCCTCATCGCGGTCGTCCTCATCGCCGTCGCAGGCGTGGTCGCCTGGCTGATCCTGAAGCGCCGGAAGCCCCCGACGCCCGCCGCGGCGCAGCCCGAGGCCGCGCCGGAACCGCCGGCGTGGCCGGAGCCCTCTCCGCCCGAGGCTCCCCCACAGGGCGAGGAGGGGGGCCTGGGCAAGATGGACGACCTCTGATTCGTGGTCGAGAAGGTCCGGAAGTTCGCTCTCCGAGGCCAGCCCGGATCCCTAAGGGTCCTCGCAGTCGCGCGTGTAGCCGCAGGTCCGACAGAGGACCTTGCAGTGGATTTCGATGGTCGGCGCGCCGCATACGTCGCACGGCTCCGCCTTGGCGGCAATGCCCCTCGACGGCCGACCCTCCTCCCCCGCCCTTCCTCTTCCCAGGTCGGCCCGGCTCATCGTCCCTCGATCCTCACTTCCGGGTTCGGCCTCGGCTCGCCTCGTAGCTCCGCCTCACGAGTGGAAGGACGCCTTCGAGGTCGTCCTTGCCCCTCAGGGGTACCCGAATCCAGTCGTGGACGGTCCTCGAGCCGGCGCGAAACGGCGTCGCGCGAAACCGGCGGCTCAGGGCCTCCCGCTCTCCCGACTCCAGTCGTGTGATCACCACGCCCTCCGTCACGAGGAAGGCGAAGAGCTCGTCCGTCGCCCGGTACGCAGGGCATCCGAACATCGTCTTGGCCCGGACCTCGGGCCAGCGTAGCACGCGGCCTTCGAAGGCCCTTCGGAGCTCTCCCGTATCCGTCTCGGAGTAGAAGCGTCCCATGGGCGGCGTCCCTCCGGGCGACCGCGTGGGAGGGAATAAGCCTTCGTCGATGGGGCAGGCCCGCGCTGTCCGCGAGGCAGACGCCGTCCGGAGGGGCATTCACCGGAACGGATGCCCGCAGAAGAAGCAGAACAGGTTCTCGGCGCCCACGGAGGTGCCGCACTCGGGGCACCGCTTCTTCAGGGAGGCATGCGCCTGGCTGGGCGGAGCCTGCGTCGGCGGAGCCGAGGGGGTCCCGGAGGGCGTCTCCGGGGAGGCGGGCCCTTGGACCTGCCTCACCTGGATCGGCTCGAGGGGCCGTGGGGTGTGGGTCGGCCGAAGGGGCTGTCCCGGGGGCGCGGAGGGCGGTCCCGGCGGCGGACTTCCGTACACGTGGGTCGGAGGCGCGAGCGGTCTCGCGTAGTAGGCCGTGCGGCGAGCCCGGGCGCGGCGCTGCGGGATGAAGGCCACGATTGCCGCCAGGGCGAGGACGAACAGGGCGAGGTAGAGTAGGTTCCCCGCGAAGAGGTCGTAGAGGATCTGGACGAAGTCCGGCAGGTTCGACACGACGATCGTCCGCTCGGGGGACTCGTAGCGCGTCCCGTTCACGGTGGCGATCACGCGGAAGTAGAAGGCGGTGGCCCCCTCGGGCATCGAGAGCCCGCTCACCGAGAACGAATCCCTCGTCATGCCCGTCTGGGCGCTCGTCGCGTTGCCGAGGACCCCGGACCGGGTGCCCCACTCGATGTGGGTGTCCGTCACCGGGAGCCCCGCAGGGCCGAGGATCGTCCACCCGATGTCGAAGGGAGCGCTCCGGGCGACCTTGCCCGGGAAAGAGTTCACGGAGATGAAGGGTCGGTTCAGGGCGTTGATCGCGCTCCAGAAGTTGACCTCCCCCCAGCCGTAGTCCGTGTTGTACCCCGATCCGATTCGGTCCGCCGTGTCGTTCAGGATGTTCCAGACATCGACGTTCGTGAGGGCGGGTTCCATAGACCAGAGGAGGGCGGCGGCGGCGCTCACGAAGGGCGCCGCGAGGGATGTGCCCGAGAGGTAGTGGATCTGGTTGCCCGACGTGAGGGTGAGGATCCGCGTGCCCGGCGCGGAGAAGTCGAGGCCCGTCCCGTAGTTCGAGTAGCTCGCACGGCTCCCCGTCTCGTCGAGGGCCGCGACGGCCATGACGTTCGGCAGCCGGGCCGGGAAATCGAGGGACCCCTCGCCCGAGTTGCCCGCGGCCGCGACGATGAGGGCCCCGCTCCGCCAGGCCTCGTCGATCGCCATCTGGAGGTCCGAGGGCCCGATGAAGGTGTTGTTCGTCCCGAGGGACAGGTTGATCACCCAGGCCCCGTTGTTCACGGCCCATCGGATGGCCTGGGAGGCGTTGAAGGAGGAGCCCTCCCCGTTCGGCCCGAGGGCGCGGAGGGCCATGACCCGCACCTGGGCCGCCCCGGCAATGGCCCGCCCGTTGTTCGTGACGGCGGCGATCACGCCCGCTACGCCGGTCCCATGGAAGGTGCCGCCGGCGACGTCCTCGTCCACCGGGTTCGTGTCCCCATCGATGAAGTCGTAGCCGTACGTGCCGTCCGTGTTCTGCCACATGTTCGGGTTGATGTCCTGGTGGTTCCACCATACGCCCGTGTCAATGACGGCAACGGTGACGTTCGGGGAGCCGAGGGTCACGTCCCAGGCCTGGGGCGCGTTCACGGACCGGAGGCCCCACTGGTCCATGTAGAAGGTGTCGTCCGGGGTGAGGGCAGCGTAGAGGGGGAAATCCTCGAGGATCTCGGGCCGCGCGTCGGCGGGCGTCAGGAGGCCGAGGAACGCGGCCGCGAGGACGGTAAGGCCCAGCACGATCGCCGCCGCCTGCCGGGCCGGGGAGCGCCTCGTTTGGGGGAAATGCAATGGCAGGAGCCTCCGGGCTAATCCACGGTGGGGGTTCTATCTCTCCCTATGGAAGGGGGACCTTCTTAAACTTCACCCCGTGATTGTCAAGGCTGGCCACGAAGCGCGCTGCGAGCCAACCCTTTTCCGGGACGGGTTCGTGGGGCCCTCCATGTCAACGCCCGCAAAGCCCGTGGTCCTCGTCACGGGCTCCTCCACGGGGATTGGCCGCGCGACCTCCCTGCTCCTCGCGCGCTCAGGCTACCGCGTCTTCGCGACGGTCCGCACGCCCGAGGCCGAGTCGTCCCTGCGTCGCGCGTCGAGCGGGACGGGGCTCGAGGTCCTCCAGCTCGACGTCATCGACGAGGGGGCCGTGAGCCGCGTCGCGAGGGAAGTCCTTGATCGAACGGGTCGGATCGACGCCCTCGTGAATAACGCGGGGTACGCGCAGCTCGGGGCCGTGGAGGACCTCGACCGAGATACGATCCGTCGGCAGTTCGAGGTGAACGTGTTCGCGGCGATGCAGATGTGCCGGGAGGTCCTCCCGACGATGCGGGCCCAGCGGGGCGGCCGCATCGTGAACGTGAGCTCCATGGCGGGGCGGGTGAGCGTGCCCCTCATGGGCGCCTACTGCGCGTCCAAGTTCGCCTTGGAGGCTTTCAGCGACGCCCTCCGCGTCGAGGCGAAGCCCTTCGGGATCCGCGTCGTGATCGTCGAGCCAGGCGCCGTCGTCACGGAGTTTTCCAACACGGCGGTCAAGGGGAGTCGAGGGATCCTCGAGGGACCGAGCGTCTACGCGCCCGTATACCGATCCTACCTTGAGGACTTCTCGACGCCGGGCGGCGCGACCGCGGAGCAGGTGGCCGTCGCGATTGCAGGCGCCCTTCGGGCGCGTCGCCCTCGTTCCCGCTGCCGCGTCCGGCTCCGGGAAAGCCTCGCCGCGGGCTTCACCCAAGTCGTCCCGAAGGGCGCGATGGACTGGGCGACCACCCGATTCATGGGGCTCCGCCTTCTGGGACAATCCAGCTCCCCCGCAGGGTCCGCCTCGCGCCCGTGACGGACTCCGTGGCTCTCTCCAACGGCGAACGAGGGGAATGCTTCCTCCGCGGGAGGAGGCACGGGCGGCGTCCGTGGAATCCGTCATGGCCAAGAAGGAGGGCGACGTACCCGTCGCGATCGACCATGTACGGCGTATTCTTCCGTCGCTTCGGCGGGCCCGACGTCCTCGAAGAGGGAGAGGTGCCGACTCCCGATCCTGGCCGGGGCGAGGTTCGACTCCGGGTGCTCGCGGTCGCCCTGAACCGCCTCGATGTCTGGGCGCGCGGGGAGCCCTCCGAGATCCCCATGCCTCACATCGGCGGCTCCGACGTCGTCGGCCTCGTCGACAAGACGGGACCCGGCGTCCGTCTTCCCTCGGGCGCTCGCGGCGTGCTGAACCCCTCCCTATGGTGCGGCCGGTGCACCTTCTGCCGCCGCGGAGAGGAATCCATGTGCCAGACCTTCGGCATCGTGGGGAGCGAGACGAACGGCGGCTGCGCGGAGTACGTCGTCGCGCCGGCACGGAACTTCGTGCGGGTGCCCAAGGGCGTTCCCGATGAGACGGCGGCCGCCTACCCGCTCACGGGGCTCACCGCGTATCGCATGCTCGTCACGAAGGGCCGGCTCCGGCCGGGCGAGACGGTCCTCGTCCACGGAGCCGGGGGCGGCCTCTCCTCCATGGCGATCCGCATCGCGCGGGCCCTCGGGGCCAAGGTGATCGCGACGACCCGGGGCGCCGCGAAGGTCGAGAGGGCGAAGGCCCTGGGCGCCTCGGTCGTCATCGATTACGGGGACGAGGACGTCCTGGCGCGGGTGCGGGAGGCCACGAAGGGGAAGGGCGTGGACCTCGTGGCCGAGAGCGTGGGCGAGGCGACCTTCCGCACGTCCCTGGCTTCCCTCCGGAAAGGGGGCCGCGTCGTGACGGCGGGGGCGACTACGGGAGGCGATTTCCCCGTGCCCGTGGGCGATGTGTACTGGCAGCAGCTCGAGATCCTGGGCTCCACGATGGGCGGACCCAGGGAGTTCGCCGCGGTGAGCCGCCTCGTGTTCGCCGGGAAGGTCCGCCCCGCCATCGACCGCGTCGAGCCCCTCCGTCTCGCGAAGGTGCGGGCGGGCCACGAGGCCCTCGAGGCGGGCACCCAGTTCGGGAAGATCGTCTTCCGCGTCGGCGACGGGTCCCGCGCGGGCTCAAAGAGAACCTAGGAATACATCCTATGCGGATTCGCATAGACCCTGCAACACCTATTGAATAGACGAGGACGTATGCCGCGGCCGGGGCGGCACGCCGGGGAGGGGCGACGCCGATCTCACGAGAGGAGAAGAGGTGAAGGACGCATGACGAAACAGTTCAGTGTGACGTTGGACGATCGGCCGGGGGAGCTGGCGAAGCTGACGGGAACCCTCGCGGAGAAGGGGATCAACATCCGCAGCGCCGCGGGAGCCTCCCTCGGAGGGAAGGGTGTGATCTACCTGGTCACGTCCGACGAGGCGAAGACCCGAGACACGTTGAGGACCCAGCGGTTCACGTTCACGGAGGACGAGGCTCTCCTCGCCCAGCTCGAGGACAAGCCAGGGACCCTCTCCCAGGTCGCGAAAAACCTCGCGACGGCGAATGTGAACATCAAGAGCTTCCTCCTCCTGTCGAACAAGGGACCTCACGTGGAGGTCGCCCTGACGGTCGACGACCCGGAGAAAGCGAAGACGATCATCCCGTGAGGTCACTTGGGCCGGAGGCCGCTCTTGGCCTCCGCTTTTCCCTTTTTCGTCCGGGATTCCCTTGGAAGGTTTCGATCAAGACGGGCGGGCGCGGGCCCCTTGGGACCTCTTGGACGCCCGTTCCTAGAGCCGCTTCGCGAGTTCCTTGACCTTCAGCGAGGCCTCGCCTTGGATCGGGCGGCCGTGACCGAAGATCGCGTTCTCGAACTGGAACCCCGCGAGCTTCTTGATCGACTCGCGGTGCTGCGCCGGGTCCACGTTGTACTTGTCGTCCATGGGCCGGAGGCCCCCCTCGTTGTTCAGGGCGTCCCCCGCGATTAGGAGGGACCGGGACTCGTCGAGGAGGGACATGCTGCCCCGGGTGTGTCCCGGCGTGAAGATGACCTTCAGCCCGTCGTAGGTCTGGCCGTCTTCGAGGAGCACGTCCACGGGTGTGCCGGGATGGCGCTGGACGCCCGGAGGGCCGTCATAGGTCCGCTTCCGGGAGATGTACTCCGCCTCGACCTCATGAGCGGCCACCTTCGCGGGGGAGTCGGCCTTGATCGTCGCGAGACCGCCCACGTGGTCGGGATGCGTGTGGGTGATGAAGATCGTCGAGAGATCCTTGGGAGCGACCTTCGACC
This sequence comes from uncultured Methanomassiliicoccales archaeon, assembly GCA_964348145.1. Classification (GTDB taxonomy): domain Archaea; phylum Thermoplasmatota; class Thermoplasmata; order RBG-16-68-12; family RBG-16-68-12; genus RBG-16-68-12. Next base: position 5,110 of record CAYGBO010000058.1, on the reverse strand, counting down.
TCGCGAGGTACTTCATCAGGTCCTTCGTGTGGTCCTCGATCGCTGTGTCCACGAGGACGAGCCGGTCGTCGACGAGGAGCGTGGTCGTGGCATAGGTGTCGATGACGTGTACGCCTTTCAGCAGTTCCATGGCCTCCACCCGGGATGCGCACGCCCGTCGACCCACTTATGCCTTTCGCGGGCCTCGCGTAGGCAATCCTTCTTTAGCTGACGACGCGTTGGCCGGTGAGGGGCGGGGATGCGGGTCGGCATTCTTGTCGCGGGCATCGTCCTCATCCTGCTGGCGGTCCCCTTCGGCTTCTACTACGTGGGACCCTTGTTCATGATCGCGGGTCTCGCTCTCGTCATCCTGGGAGCCCTTCTTCCCGCGCCCGGGGAACGCACCCCATCGTTCAGGCATCTCCGTCCAATCATGGACCGCCTCTATGAGGTCGAGATACGCCAGATCAAGCTTGAGGACCATGTCGCTCGGATCGGCGAGCGCCTCGGCGTCCCGCCTGCCACGGGCCCCCCTTCGAGGTACCCCGCGCCCCTCGCCCCTCCGCCCCCGAGCCCCCTCGCGCCAGGGCCTGCGATTCCACCCCGGGAGGAAATCCCGGGTCCGGCGGTTGCCGCCCCGCCGACTCCGGTCCCGCCAACCGCGGCTCCGCCCGCTCCTCCTCCGGCCCGTCGTGTGACGCCCCCCGGCGGAATCTCATGGATCGAGCAGGAGCTCGGCGAGAAGTGGTTCCTCCGCATCGGCGTCCTCGTCCTGGCGGTCGCCTTCGTCTTCCTTCTCGTGATCGTGCTCCCCCAGATGACACCTGGGCAAATCGTCGTCTTGGACTTTGCCGGCGCGATTGGCTTGGGACTCCTGGCCGAGTATGTGTTCGCTCGCAAGAAGCTGCCCGACTACGCGAAGGGTCTCGAGCTCGGCGCGTTCGGCATC
>CAYGBO010000058.1:1511-4172 GCA_964348145.1 uncultured Methanomassiliicoccales archaeon | reverse complement strand
CGACACGCTCCGCTATGGGGGCGACGTGGACACCGCGGGCGCGTTCGGCATCGCGTACATTGGCGTTTGGGGTGGCGGTTTCTTCTTCAGCCTGCCCGGATTCCCATGGCAGTACGTCCTCGCCGCGGTGCTCCTCCTTCACGCAGCCGCGGCCCTCCGGTATCGCTCCCCCCTGCTCTCCATCGAAGTCGGTCTCCTCTATCTCGCCTGGATTGCGTGGCTCCGGGCCGTTGACGTCCTCACCGCCTCGGGCCTCGCGACCCTCCTGTCCGTGGGCGCCCTCGGGATCCTGGGCCTCGTGTACGTGCAACGGGACGAGCGAAGCGTCCTCACCCTGACCTTCGCCTTCGACGTAATCGCCCTTGGGACGTTCCCGCTCCTCGTGCCCTTCGGCCACATCCCGGTCCTTGCCGTTGGGATCGTGACCGCGACGGTACTCACCCTCTTGCGTCTCGAGCCCTTCTTCTCCCTCCCTCCGGAACAGCGTCTCGGGTTCTGGGCGACGGGCCTCGTGCTGACCTACGGAGTGCTCCTCGCGAACACCGTTCCGTTCCGGGGCGCCGGGGTTATTGACGACCTCACAATTCTCGCGACTTTCGTCACCCTGACCGTCGCCTTCACGATCTCCGAGGTCCTCGTCGGAGATCGAGGGCATCCCGTCGCCTTCGCGGCGATCCTCGGCGTCCTGGCCCTTCCCGTGCCGCTCCTCATGACTCGAGGAGAGATCGCCCTCGTCGTCTATCCTGCGGTGCTCCTCGCCCTCGTGCTGCTCCGGCCCACAAGGGGCCTCGCGTGGTTTGCCAACGTCGCGTACCTGGGCATCCTGATGTTCGCGGCGGCGGGGCTGAGCGACCCGACGGCTCAGTTCACGGCGGCGTGGTCCCTCTTCTTCGGGACGATGGGCGTCCATGCGATCCTTCAGGAGAGGTCCGGGTACGCGATCCCCCGGGAAGGCCTCCCCGCGGACCTGCCCGTCTGCCTGTATGTCGTGGCCTTGGCGGGGGTGACGGCGCGGACCGTCCCGGGTCCCTCCGCCTTCGTGGCCTATGCCTTCGCCCTCCCTCTCGCGATCCTTCTGAACCGTACTCTCCTGACCGGGTCGCCGGAGCGAGTCGCGATGCTCGTCGCCATGGTGGGCGGTTCCATGGTCCTCGCCAGGTGGTGGGCCGTCGAGCCGTGGATCACGGGGTCCGTCCCCTCGAATGCCCCCGCCCTTGCGACCTTCCACGTCGCCATGGCGTTGGGCCTCGGTGTCTGGATCGCATATCGGAAGTCTCGGGCCCTGTATCCCCTGTGGTCCCCGGGGCTGTCCCTCCGCTTCTCCTGGCCCGCCCTCGCCCTCCTCACGGGGCTCCTCGCCCAGGATGGGTCCGAGGCCCACGTGCTCCTCGCTTTGCCCCTTGCGGTCTTGGCCCTCGGATATTACCTGGAGGATCCGGTGACGTTCCATGCCGCGTACGTCGCACTCGCGGGACAGGCCGCCGCAGGAGTCTCGCCGTTCCTTGAGGAACCGAGCGAGGCGCTCCTCCTTCTGCCCGTCTTTGCAGGGGCCCTCTTGGGCCTCGGGTTCTCGTTCGACCTTTCGTCGACACGGAAGGCCTTCGCGATCCTCGGCGAGCTGACGGCCGTCACCATGTGGGTCCTCGCCGCGCTCCTCGCCTTCGGCCCGGGCGTCGAAACGACGATTGCCTGGGCCCTCGTCGGGGGCGTCGCCATCGCCTGGGGCCTCTGGCGCAAGTTTGCGGCCCTGCGGTATCTCGGCATCTTGGCGCTCTTTGCGGTCCTCGGCAAGGCCTTCCTGTATGATATCGCCGGGTTGGACATCTCCCTGAGGATCGTCGGGCTCATCGTGGTTGCGGCCTCCCTCCTCGCGATCTCTTACGGGTACGCACGATACCGCAAACGATTCTCAGCGGCGGGATAATCGCTCCTGAGATCCTCGGTTGGCAGATTCGAATGTCCGTCTCGATGGGAATCCGAGGGTCGAGAGAGCCAATGACTCGCGCCGGTCCTCGGCCTTGTCCTCGACCTTTGACGTCGTCCCACGTGACGGGACCTCCTCGCACCCGGGCGAGGGGGCGTCCCGGCATGTACGTCGCCTCCTCCGTCTGGGACCTTCGGCGACGCGGGCGAGAATTCCCGGAAATGTTGACCTACCTGGGCACCCAAACGATTGCGCATGGGCCGGCCGTCTGGAAGCGTGAGATTTCCATTCCGGAGAACGAGTCGGAAACCAATAAGTAGTCCACGCCCAAAAGGGGGCCGCCTCGCTGAGGACCCCCGATGACCAAGCTGAAGAATCTGCGGTCCAAGATTTGCCTCGTGGGAGGACGCGCGGTTGGGAAGACCTCGCTGATCCGTCGCTTCGTCTTGGACATGTACGACGACCACTACATCTCGACCCTCGGCACGAAGGTCTCCAAGAAGGTCGTTGAGGTGCCGCGCTCCGAGCACGATCTCGTGGTCCGCCTCGACCTGGCAATCTGGGATATCATGGGCCAGCCGGGCTTCCGCGAGCTCTTGGAGGACGCGTCGCTTCTGCCGGTTAGTGAGTGATTGGCCAGTTGTGACACTGCGAACCGTGGTGAGACCGCGAGCAAATTCGCGGGCGGCTTGCTGGATCGCCTCCAGTGCTTGCTGCAGAGGCAAACACCGCGCCGT
>CAYGBO010000058.1:0-1501 GCA_964348145.1 uncultured Methanomassiliicoccales archaeon | reverse complement strand
GAGCTCTTGGAGGATGCCTACTTCACGGGGGCGAACGGGATTCTGGCGGTCGCCGATTACACCCAGCGATCGACCCTCGACGAGCTCGCCACATGGGTCCGGAGTGTGGAGCGGGTTGCCGGCCAAGTGCCCCTCGTGATCGCGGTGAACAAGATGGACCGGGCCTCCGAGGCCGCCTTCGAGCCCTCGGAGATTGACGATCTCGCCGCCCGACTCCGTTGCCGGCACTTCATGACGTCCGCGAAGACGGGCGAGAACGTAGAGGCCGTGTTCCGCGAACTCGGGGATCTCGTCGTTCGGCAGCAGCTCGGCCTCCAACCCGTCCTGCCGGCGTGAGAGTCATCGATTTCTCTCGGGAATGCAGATCGGGCTCGACGTACCGCGCTCCACCGCCGCCCTCAGGCGGCAGCGAGCGTCCTGCGATCCGCGTCGGATCGAACGCTTCCTCACTCCCGACGTCGACTCCCGGGAGCGGCGTCCGATGCCCTACGGCATGAGTCCGAGCTGGGCCATCACGCCCAGCCGATCGTAGTACGCGCGGTCCTCCGTGACCTGCGCGCCTTTGAAGCGGTAGATGTGACAGATCGGTACCCGGGCTCTCCGGTTCGTAGGAGGGACCGTCTCGCCCCCGGGCGCCTGGAAGGGTCCCGTGTTCGTCCCGGAGTACAGGAATTCAGAGCATACCCAATCGTCCCATCCGAAGGTCCGCACCTTCTTCCGCCTGAGGTCCGGGTAGGCGGCCACCAGGGCCTCGAAGAAGCGGCGCAAAGAGGCCCGCCCCTTGACCGGCTCGGAGAAGTCGGGTCCGGACGTCACGACGGACTCCGCGTTCAGCTCCGTGAGGCGGTCCCAGTCGCGGTCGTTGAACGCGTCAGTGATCGCGTCCACGATTCGAAGGTTTTCCTCCACACTCGTCTCGGCTCACCTCCCCTGCGTCCGGAACGACAGGTGGTCCTTGTGTGGGTCCCGCTCCGCGAGGGATTGTACGCGGGCCGAGGCTCCCTTCGCGGAAAAATGCGAGTCTCGTGCCCGGCCCACCCATTCGGGATGTGCCATATAAGCGTTTGTCGCTGCAGATACTTTTCGATGAACCACGGCCTCAGGTTGGAGGTCTCGCCGACTTCAGCTTCATGGCCTGCAGCCGAATTATGTAGTCCATGTGCTGATCATCCCGGTCAGGTACTGCCTTATAGCTCGGCGGCGTCGGCAGGTATCCCATCCGTGAAGAGCACCTGGGGCGGCTCCCGGAGTCCCATCGCGCCGCGTGGCAACTTCTGGGACTGCTCCGCGAACGCGTCCTCCGGATGGTCGTACACGTCCCGCATCGCGCCGCTTTCCGTGGGGTCGTGCCCCCGCCAGTAGGCGGACGCCGGAACGGAACGGCCCGACTTACGGCACGCGGTTGCGACCCAGTGATGGAAGCCAAAACAAACCCGTCTGGAGTTCCGGAAAACTCGATGCCATTTCGCGAAGAGTACTTATCCACGGGACGGAGACCTGA
>CAYGBO010000057.1:7166-12093 GCA_964348145.1 uncultured Methanomassiliicoccales archaeon | reverse complement strand
CTGCCCGTGTGGAGCCGGCATGTGGGCGATCCCATCCTCGAGAGCAACATCACGCGCCGCGTAGACTTTGCCTTGTTCATGGTTGCGGCGCTCGAGAACGACGCGTTGATCCACGAGGCCCCTGCCATCGTTGGCTGCAGGACGCCCTCGGCGCTCGCCGACGCCGCTGCAAACCCGGGGTCCCTATTTCTGAGCCGTTAGACCCACTCCCCCTACCTTCCAATGGCCTGAAAGGTTTGCCACTGTCATAGCCTCATGGGGAGAGGATAGGTAGCGGACGCGGTGTGCCCTCCTCCCCGCCGGGAGCATTCCCACGTTGGCTTGCCCCTACGATTCGACACAATTCAAGTCCGGACCAGCGCAAAGCTTCGGAGGCCGAAAACCGACCTGAGGCGCGTGGCGGCGGGTCCTCGGCCAATTCTCAGGGCCCCTTCCAGGGAGACAACTCTCGCTATCAGTCATTTCTTCTGAGGGACCAGATTACGAATATCATAGCGGGAATGCCCCCAATCAGCAAGACCACCAGACCCGCTGCTATCCATGAGTACACCCAATCATTGAATGTCCAATCTCGAAAGGCAAGGTTCCACCTGCCATCGATCCACACGATGACCAACCACATCAGTCCAATGAAGAATGAAATGCCACCGTTTTCTCCCGCCGACCTACTGCGTCGGGGCCCCCCTTCGTACTCTCTCCGTTCTTCGTATGGCAGTTTCTTGTACCAGAGGAAATACGCTGCCACCGCAATCGGAATCACCCAGCTCGCCACAAGGATGAGTTCCCATAGAATCGCATTCAGTATGAAACTGAGAACATAGCCTACGGTCCACTCACCAAGCCCTGATGGCACAAGTCCCGTTGCCTGTGCATCTGCAACCACCCACAAGAAGACAGAAAGCGCTGCAACAGCAGCGGCGGCAATCCCTCCGGCCATTAGCAGTGTCATCTTTCCGTGTCTTCTCACAAACGTCTTCCAGGCCTCACCGCTTGGCTCTCCCCTGGTTTCCATAGCTCCAGACTCCCCCATTGGTCATGGTCCAAAGTCATTACTACATTTCGTCTTTACGCCCAGCTTCGACATGTCCGTCGGCCTGGGCGATTTGTGCCGAGGGTTGTCGAGGACGGCGATTCACTTGAGCCTGCTCCCCGCCGGGAGATTGCCCTCAATGAGGCTGCGGCTGGAATCCGCCATATCGTGCGGAGAAATCCTTTTCTAATGGCCCTCCCTGCCCGCGACCACGGGAGTGAAACCGTGGCCGTCGAGAGACCTTTCGTCGAGATCGCGGGAACGGGGAAGAAGGTACGAATCGGCGAGACCCGCGCCCCCGTCCTCGTGGGGGAACGCATCAATCCGACGAACCGCAAGACGCTCCAGGCGAAGATCAAGCAAGGCGATTGGGCCTACATCCAGCAAGAGGCGGTCAGGCAGGCCGAAGCAGGGGCTCAGGCCCTCGATGTCAACGTAGGCGTTCCCGGAATCGACGAACGGGCGGCGATGGTCTCCGCGGTCCGGGCCGTCCAAGACGTCGTGGACATCCCTATCGTCATCGACAATTCGAATCCCGACGTTTTGCGGGAGGCGTTGGCGGCCGTTCAAGGTCGTCCTCTCGTGAACTCGACCTCGGGCGAATCCAAGAAGCTCGAGTCGGTCATTCCCGTCGTACACGATCACGGCGCCGCCGTGATAGGTCTCACCCTCGAGGACGCCGGCATCCCACAGACCGCGGAGCGGCGCGTGGAGATCGCGGCTCTCATCCTGAAGGAATGTGAGCGAGTTGGTTTGGGGCGAAAGGACCTAGTGATCGACTGCCTCGTCCTGACCGCCGGCGCCAGCGACAGCGGCGCAATGGCCACCTTGGGCTCCGTGAAGCGCGTCACGGATGAACTCGGCCTCAACACGATCTGCGGTCTCAGCAACGTCTCTTTCGGTCTCCCCGAGCGCGCGAAGCTTAACGCAACGATGCTCTCCCTCCTGACAGGGCTCGGCCTGAGTTCCTTCATCGGCAATCCTCTCGACCCGGATATCCAGTACGCGGTCCGAGCGTTGCGCCTGCTGTGGGGTGAAGACCGATTCGGCACTGGCTATCTGACGCACTTCCGGAAGACGAAGGAGGAGCCAAAGACCTCGTAGGCAAATCCCTGGAACTATGTCTCCTCGGCACCGCTGTCCGAGATGCGAGGTCGAGCGTGTCCTTCATATCGTATTGCCCCATACCCGTCCGGTGAGAGGGCCGAGATGAGTCGCGCGAGACTGACCGTTCTGTCCCAAGACGAGATCGAATCGATCCACGCGGCCACCATGGATCTGCTCGAAAGCGTTGGTGTGATAGTCCGAGCGCCTGGCGCCGTGAAGCTGCTCACGGAAGCAGGAGGGACCCGCGTGGAAGACAGCGATCGGGTCCTCCTTCCCGCAGCCCTGGTCCAGGAAGCCGTGAAGAACGTCCCCAAGAAATGGACCTGGTACGCCCGGGAGGCGAAATACAACGTGCGGGTCGGGGAGGGTGGCCGGACGCGCCTGGGTCCGGGGGCGACGTGCTGCAACTTCATCGATTTCGACACGGGGAAGGCTCGCACGCCAACGGCGGAAGACGCGAACCAGATGGTGCGACTCATGGACGCCCTGGAGCACGTCGATATCAACTACTCCCCCGTAGAAGTGACTGAGGACGGGTCGACTCCTCACTCCCAGGAACTGTCGAGGATGGTGGAGGACGTCCAGAACACGTCGAAGCTGCTCCTAGGCCCTTGCTATGACGGGGAGGCCGCGAAGACGAGTATAGAGTTCGCGAAGATCCTTGCGGGCGGAGCAGAGACACTGCGGAAGCACCCAATGATCGGCGGCTACTATGACCCGGTCGGGCCTCTCATCCACGATCGGAAGATGACGGAAAGCATGATGGAGTATGCGTCGATGGGCCAGCCTGCGTTCCTGACCTCCGCGGACCTGGCAGGTGCGTCTGCGCCCGCGACGCTAGCCGGGACTCTCGTCCAGCAGAACGCGGAGATCCTGAGCGCGGTGCTCATCGCATATCTTGTAAACCGCAAGGTTCCCTTGATTTACGGCAGCGTGAGCGGTATCATGGACATGCAGGTTGGGAATGCAGCCTTTGGAGGCCCCGAATTCGGCCTCATCAGCATCGCTTCCGTGCAGCTCTCCCATTACTACGGGCTACCCTGCTCCACAGGAGGTCAGTCCGACTCGAAGATCCATGACGCCCAGGCGGCCTTGGAGAAGGGCATGACGCTCCTCGCATCCGCCATGGCGGGAGCTGACTTCGTTGACCTCTTCTTCGGCTCCTACGAAGGATTCAACGCGGCGAGTCTCGAGCAGGTGGTCATCGATCATGACATCGCGGGATTCGCCTTTCGGTATGCACGGGGCATCGAGGTGAACGACGAGACGCTCGCCCTCGACCTGCTTCGCGAGGTGGGCCCGGGAGGCAGCTTCCTCAGCGGGCGCGGGCCGCTGGAGTACACCCGGAAGTGGATGAAAACGGAATACTACCTCCCCTTCCTGGTGGACCGTCGCTCGCGCTTCCGCTGGGGGCCGACGCAAGGCAGGACCTTGCTCCAGGAAGCTCATGAGAGAGCGAAGAAGATCCTCGCGGAGCATGAGCCAACACCTGTCGACCCTGACATCCTCAAGGCGATCAATGCCCTGTTGGACAGGGTCAAGAGGGAGGAGTCGAGAATCACGTCAAAGGTTTCCTGAAGCGATCCTCCGTCCTTGCCCCTTGCTCATCAGGGGCTTATCGCGCGAAGAATACGGTTCGAAAGGCTGCGAAGGAAGTCGCCCGAATCGGTGTCAATCGGTCCCGACTCCGAGTGCCTCGGAACGAAAAGCTTTCATAATACAGCCTGGTTCCGGCATACTCTCACGGCCAGGAGGTCGGTTCGTTGGAGAACTATGTCGCGCGCCTGAAGAAGGCAGTCATCGAGTATGACATGGAGGGGATTGCGGCTCTCGCTCAAGAGGCCTTGGATAAGGGAACCGATCCTCTTCAGGCCATTGAAGAGGGTCTCGCACCCGGCATCCGGGAAGTCGGCAAGCGGTTCGGCAGTGGCGAGCTTTTCCTGCCCGAGCTCGTCATGGCCGCGGAGACGATGAAGGCGGGCGTGGCGGTTCTGGAACCTCGCATTCCAAAGGGCGCGGACACACGGAAGACTCGGAAGGTGCTCCTCGCGACCGTCCAGGACGACATCCACGAGATCGGGAAAAACCTCGTGGGGACGATGCTGACCGCGAATGGTTATGAGGTCGTCGACATCGGCGTGAACCAGCCCGTGGACTCGATCCTGAATGAGGCTGACAAGATCGGCGCTCAGGTCGTCGGTGTGTCCGCTCTGATGACGACGACCATGCCACGAATGAAGGAACTGCTCACGACTGCGGAGGAGAGGAAGACGCGGCCGGAACAGCGGTTCATCGTTGGCGGCGCTCCCGTCACGGATCAGTACGCGAAGGAGATTGGGGCCGACGGGACCGCAGGAGACGCTGCGGGAGCCGTGGGCCTCGTGGCGCGTCTGGTGGGCAGCAAGGGATGAGCGGCATCTCGGTCAGGACGCCGCACCTTCTTCTGTCCGCGAAGGATGTCGAGAGAATCCACGCGGCGGCTCTTTCGGGTCTCGAGCGAGTCGGGGTTAAGGTCGGAACCCGACGGGGTCGTGAGCTGCTTCGCAAGGCGGGCGCGGACGTGGACGCGGCATCGGATGTCGTGCGGATACCGAGTCATCTCGTTCGGGATGCAGTGGGTCGTGTCCCGAAGCGGGTCGTCCTGCATGGCCGGGATCCTGCGTGGGACGCCACCCTGGACTTTCATCATGTGCACGTCACAAACGACGGATACGGGCCCTTTGCGGTCGATTTCGAAACGGGCGAACGACGCCTCTCCACGAGCGCAGACCTGGAGAAGTGTGCCCGGGT
>CAYGBO010000057.1:6740-7156 GCA_964348145.1 uncultured Methanomassiliicoccales archaeon | reverse complement strand
GCTGTATGCCCGAGCGCAAGAGGGGGCGATTCCCGAAGTGGGCGGAGAGGGAACGAAAGCGTGACCTGGCCTGGATCAGAGAGAACCTGCACGTGTTCTGGCCCATGGTGAGTTCCCGGGACGTGCCCGAAACGGTCCGCGATCTCGTGGATCTCAAGATTTCCTTTCTCAATACGGACAAGCACGTCCAGTCGGGCACGACGGTCTCCGAGGAGCAGGCCCGCCGTATGTGCCAGATCGCTGCAGCTGTGGCCGGTGGGGAGGAGGAGTTGCGTAAAAAGCCCATCATATCATCCATCCACACGTCGATTGCGCCGCTCCAGCACGACGCGGCCAACATGGATACCGCCTTCGTATTCGGCGAAGCGGGCGTGCCCGTGAGCATCTTCACGATGCCAACGTCGGGCGTCTCGGGC
>CAYGBO010000057.1:0-6682 GCA_964348145.1 uncultured Methanomassiliicoccales archaeon | reverse complement strand
ACACCATCGTCGTCGCCGCGATGGAGTTCCTGAGCGGCCTGACCATGTGTCAACTCGCGAATCCTGGATGTGCAGTGATTTGGGGGGCCGGAATCGCGCCCCTGGACATGAAGACGACGACCCGGGCGGGCGGCGGGGCCGAGGAAGGTCTCACGGGAGCGGCGGTGAGTCAGCTCGCCCACTTCTACCGCGTGCCTAGCCTCTGTGGCGGCTTCACGAGCACGGCGTCGGTTCCGGGAACCCAGGCGGCCTTGGAGAAGTTCGCGAGCGGCCTGTCCGTGATCCTCGGAGGAGCGGACCTGGTGTGCGGCATCGGTCTTTTGGAGGACTGCCGGACCCTTTGGCTCGAGCAGATGTTCATCGACGATGAGATGATCCGCTTGGTCCGCCGTATTGCACACGGCGTCGTCGTGGATGACGAGACGCTCGCGTTGGATGTCATTGAAAAGGTCGGCGTCGCGGGCAACTTCCTCGGGCAACGGCACACGATGCAGCATCTGAAATCGGAACACCTCCTGCCCAAGCTTCTCGATCGCCGGTCCTACGACCTCTGGGTCCAGGACGGTCGGAAGTCGATGGAAGAGCGAGCGAGGGAGATGGTTCGAAAGGCTCTCCACGAGCCACCCCCCCATCCCCCGGACGCCCATGTCGTGCGCGCCATCGACGCCGTCATCGACGGCGCGAAGGCCCGGGCGGCCGTCGGGAGCTGACGTCGCGAGGAACCGGACTGGACCCTCGGTTCGCGAGGGAAAGGTAGGACGCGAAGGTCTTCGAGAAGCCCGGGTGGCCCGCTAGGGACACGTGTCCAATGCGTCTCGCAAGGTCGCGCATCGTCGCCTTTTCCCCCTTCGAGAGGAGGACGAGGCGCGCGCCTGAGCCGGCCGTGTTCCCGACGAACCGAACGCGGTCCAAGGGCAGGTCCGGGATCATTCCAATCGTCCGCGCGCTCTCCGGTGCGATGTAGGTTCCGAAGGCTCCCGCCAGGAAGAGTGTCCGAATCTCGGATGCAGATCGGCGGAGCTCCTCGAGGAGCAGCTCGACCCCGGCACGAACCGCTGCCTTCGCGAGCTGCAACTCCCCGATGTCCCCCTGAGTCAGCACGATATCCTGATTCACGGCGGTCTCCTGAGCCGGCGCCACGACGAAGGAACGATCCCCGCCAAGTCGCCGGAACCGAGGCTCACCTTTCCGCACCTTCATGCGGCCCGTGGCGTCCAGTACGTTCGCAAGGAGTAGCTCCGCGAGCAGGTCGATGAGGGCCGATCCGCACAACCCCCGGGGTTTTGCCCTTCCGATCGTCCGGTAGTCTACCTGCAACGCTTCAGGATCGACCGCGACGCGCTCGATCGCACCATCCGCCGCCCGCATCCCGAACCGAATGTGAGCCCCTTCGAATGCTGGGCCCGACGGGGAGGAGCACGCGACGAGTCGATCACGATTCCCCGCACAGATTTCCGTATTCGTCCCGACGTCGACGAAGACCTGAAGGCCTCTCGCTCGATGCATCCGGGTCGTCAGCACGCCAGCCAGGAGGTCGCTCCCTACGAATGCCGCAACGACGGGAGGAGTGTGCACGCGCGCGGCAGGGTGCACGGCGAGGCCGAGGGAGCTCGCCTGCCCGACTCGCTCCTTCCTTGAGGCGGGGGTATACGGGGCCCTTGCGAGCCCTTCCACGGGGAGGTCCAGAAAGAGATGATGCATGACTGTGTTCCCGACCGCGGTCACATGGACGACACTGCCGGGCGACGTCTTCGCCCGAGCGCACGCCTCCTTGGCGAGAGCGTTCAGCGCGGAAATCACCTCCCGATGCAGGAGCTTCCTCTGGTCCGATGAGGTTCGCGCGAAGGCGAGTCGCGACATGATGTCCTCCCCGTGGACCATCTGAGGATTCGGGGCGGAGACGGTCTCGAGGAGACTGCCCCCATGAAGGTCCACGAGGAAGCCGGCAATCTTCGTGGAGCCGATGTCGAAGGCCAGGCCCAAGGGACGGTCCTCGCGGCCTAGAATCTCCAGAATTCGCCTGTCCTCCCAGACGATGAGGCGCGCGTCGCCCCGGGATTCTTTCAGCGCCTCGCGCAACCTCGACGTGATTGCAGGGCTCCATCGGTAGCCACGCGCCCGCAGGTCCCGAAGGGTCGTATCGGCCGGCAAAGGGGCGAGCCGGATCGACGGAGCAAGGCGGAACGGAGGCATCCAGCCCGAGGTCTGCAGGCGCTGACGGCCCCTCTGGGCTTCCGGAGGGACCTCAAGGACGACGAGCCCCTCTCCGGTGACGCGGGTCTGGCATGCGAGGTGGATTCCCCGAAGGCGGTCCTCTTCGGTCAACCGCACTCCCCCTCGTGTCGCAGATCGGAGCAGCCCAGCACCACGGCGGACGAGAACCTTGCACTTGCCACACGTCCCCCGACCCGCGCAGAGGTCTTCGAGGCCGACGCCGCATCGTTGAGCCGCATCGAGAAGGTCCTCCCGAAGCGCCAGTTGGGTGCGTCGTCCCTCCGGCTGAAAGATGACGGTTGGTCGAGCCAATGGCGAGGGGACTTGTCTCGAAGTACCTAAGCGTTCCTGCGATCGAAGCCAACGAGAATGGAGGCAAGCTCCATCCCGAACGGGACGTCCAGTCGTCGGCGCAGGTAGTCGTCCTGTGGGGGGTCCGGGCTTGCCGAAACGGTTCGATGAACCCTCGGCAAACCTTCCAGCTCGGGAAAGCGGACCGGGGGTAGGACGAAGCGATGGGGTCCCGCGGTTCCCGGCGTGACGTACAACACGAACTTCCGGCCCAGGAACACAGTCCGCCGGTTCTCGGGATTTCGTACGTCGCTATCGTTCAGGATCTCCCGACCGACGACGACGTTGTTGCTGTCGAGCAGCAGGAGCGTCGGCTCGGGCGGAGGCCGAAATGTCCGATCCTTGAAGAGGCATATTACCTGGTCGCGGCCCAGGACCTCCCTCATCCCTTGGTTATCCGCAGCCTGTGGCGTGGTGAGTTCGGGAAGGCGCTCTCGGTCTGCGGGCTGCAAGAACTCGGCCCGGATCACACCCGGGAGCCCGCGAACCTTCCCGAGGATCTCGTCGTCGCCGGTCATTGCAGCACCGATCGGTCTCCCTGCTCCGTCCGGGAGGGGAGGCCTGCGTCAAGCCTTTTTCGGACCCAGTTCGCCCGCTCATCCGTCCATTCGCTTGGCCGCGCGCACACCTCCGGAAGTCCGCGAACCCCCTTCCAATCGAATCGCACCCCTCGGAGGCTCAAGTGGGCATCGGGGAGCGTTTGCTGGGCCCCGGCACTCCGGCTCACGCAGCCGCCGACTCCGATCCGCGTGTGGGGCTTAGGCGGGGTCGCCGAACGTCAGGTAGTGCCAGCCCTTGCGGGTCTGGTCCATCAGGTCGACGTACACGTGCTTGACGTTCGTGTACTCCTCGAGGGAGAAGATTGACAGATCTTTCCCAAATCCGCTCTGCTTGTATCCGCCGTGGGGCATCTCACTCGTCAGCGGCAGGTGATCGTTGATCTCCGCCGCGCCGAATCGGAGTGCGTTCGCCACGCGGAACGCGCGGTGGATATCTTTCGTCCAGACGCTTGAGTACAGACCGTAGACGACGTCATTCGCGACCTCGACGGCCTCTTCCTCCGTCTTGAATCGAGTTGCCGTCACGACAGGGCCGAAGACCTCCTCGCAGGAGATCCGCATGTCCGGAGTCGCGTCGGAGAACAGGGTTGGCATGTAGTACCAGCCTTTCTCGAACTGCTTCCCCTTCGGCCTATGGCCGCCATGCTCGAGCTTCGCGCCGTCCTTCTTCGCCAGCTCCACGTACTTCTCGACCTTCTCCCGCTGTCGGTCCGACACGAGAGGGCCGAGGTCCGTGGAGCGCTCGAGGGGATCGCCCATCCGAATCGTCTTCATGCGCTCCGCGACCTTCTGGACGAACTTCGGGTATATCTTCTCCTGGACGAGGAACCGAGCTGCTTGCGTGCAGTCCTGCCCTCCGTTGACCATGGACGCTGCGACTGCGCCCTCCACGGCGGCGGGCAAATTCGCGTCGTCGAACACGATGAAGGGAGCTTTGCCGCCCAACTCGAGGTGAAGCTTCTTCACGTTCCCGGCTCCGGATCGCATGATCTCCTTGCCCGTCGCGGTGTCGCCCGTGAGAGACACCATGTCTACCTTGTCCGAAGACGCAATGGCCTTTCCGATCACATCCCCCGGCCCGGTAATTACGTTGACCGTCCCCTTGGGGATGCCCGCCTTCTCCACGAGCTTTCCGAGGTCGACCGTCGTCAGGGGTGTGAGCGAAGCGGGCTTCAAGACGACCGTGTTGCCGGCAGCCAGGGCAGGTGAAATTTTCCAGATCGCCATCATGAACGGATAGTTCCAAGGCGTGATGGACCCGACCACGCCGATCGGCTCCCGTCGGATGATGCTCGTCGCGCCGGGCACGTAGTCCATGGACGCGGGTCCGCTCAGGGTTCGCGCTGCCCCCGCCATGAACCTCAAGTTGTCGACGCTGAAGGGGATATCTCCGTCCTGGGCCTGCTTGATTGTCTTCCCTTGGTTCTTCGTTTCGAGGATCGCGATGCGCTCGACCTGCGCCTCGATGAGGGACGCCAGCTGGAAGAGCACCGTGGCGCGTTCCCCTGGGGCCATACGAGGCCAAGGCCCTTTGTCAAAGGCCTCTCGGGCCGCGTCAATCGCTGCCCGCGCATCCGCCTCCGTGCATTTCGGGACATCCCCGAGTTTCATGCTGTTGGCGGGATTAATCACACCGTACGTCTCGCCCTTTTCCGAAGGGACCCACTCACCATTGATGTAGTTCATGTAGTCGGGCTTGCCCATCCGAACCTCCCCCGGTTTCGTCTGCCCCCATAGGCCGCGATGCGCTAAGTAAGTTTCGCGACCGCGAAGGAGGCTCTAGGGGCCGAACGGGAAAGGGCCCGGGGGGATACGGGACCTTCACCCTTTCCTTCGGGCGGTCTTCCTTGATCCTCCGTTCGTCGAATCGGAGGGCTTCTTCCGCCCCTTCTTCGCGGCCTTTGCGGCGTACTCCATCTCCCGGTCCACAAAGGTGAGCATTCCGGAGAGGGCCGATCCCGCGGCCCGCACGAGAGCGTCCGCGAACTTCCCTCCGGCCTGGGCGGCCTCCTCCAGCCTCGCGCCCAGCTCCTTGAAGTAGGTCATCGAGTCGCCTTGGTACCGACAGGCGGCGGGACGCTAAAATGCTGTCGCTGGCCTAGCGCCGGAGCTTCTCGATGACCGCCGGGAAGGCGTCCGCGAACCGCTTGCAGTCCGTCTCGGATACCGTGAAGGAAACACGGACGAATCGAGCCCCCGACTTCCGGGAGAGGTAGCTACCCGCGCGGACATGGACGTGGTGGTCCCGTAGCATCAACCTCTCGACATCCTCCGGCTTCGCGCCCGTCTCGGCGACGTCGACGACGAACATGTTCGCCTTCGAGGGGAACAGGGGCAGGGAAGCGCCGTCGACCCGGTCCACGGCCGCCCGGATGACCTTCTGGTTCGCGTCACAGGTGCGGAGCACCTTCGGGAGCCACTCCGTCTTCGTCCGAAGGGCCGCGAGGGCCGCGCGTTGCGCGATCACGTTGACTCCGAGGACATTCGTGTCAAACTTCTTGACCTGCTTGAGGACGTCCGGAGGGCCCACGATGGCACCCACCCGCATCCCGGCAAGGCCAGCTCCCTTGCTGAAGGAGTAGGAGAGCAGGGTCCGCTCCGGATAGAACTCCGTCGTGAGCACGTGGTCCGAACTGAACTCCCGGTACGTGATGTCGTCGATGACCCAGAGGTCGTGGTCCCGCGCGATCTCGCACAGTCCCTTGACCTGTGCGCGGGTGTAACCCGAGCCCAGCGGATTGTTCGGGTCAACTAGGAGGAGCATCTTCGTGGCGGGGGTGATCGCCTCGTTCGCCATCTCGGGGGTGAGGACGAAGGGCTTGCGGTAGATGTCCACCTCGACTGCCTTCGCACCGGACATCGCCATCTGCGCGTGGATCGGCAGGAAGGACGGGTCCGTTGTCAGCACATCGTCCCCGTGTCGCAGGAGGGCGCGAGTCGCCATGTACTCCCCTTCGATCCCTCCGTTCGTCACGAAGACTTCGAAGTCGGGGAGTCCGAGGTCCGCTTTTATCGCCTCCGGGAGCCCGAAGACTCCGGGCCGGTACGGGTAGAGGTTGTACTCCTTCGCGTCCATACTCGCACGAATCGCCTCGACCACTGCAGGGTGCACGGGCAGGGTGCTCGTGTTCTGGGACATCCAGACGATCTTCTCGCGGTGCCGATGGGCGTACTCGAAGTTGTCCTCGACCGTCAGATCCGCTCCCCTCCGGGTTGGTGGGGATTCGCCGTCCTCTTGATATCGGTTGTGGTCCGCGGACCGGCTTCCGCGGACTCCTTCCGGGCGCAAGGCCTTTGGCCGCCGCCTGCGTTACCTTGGTCGATGCCGATCCGAGGCAAGAAAGTTGCCGTGTTGGCGGACGACGGCTACCAGGATCTCGAACTCTGGTACCCTTACTACAGGCTCCTCGAGGCGGGCGCGGAGGTCGTCCTTGCCGGCTTCGAGACACGCACGTACGCGTCCAAGCACGGCTATCCTTGCGAGGTTCACGCGAAGGTCACGGATCTGAACGTCGAAGACTTCAGCGCGGTCGTCATCCCGGGTGGAGTGGCGGGCC
>CAYGBO010000056.1:4438-12334 GCA_964348145.1 uncultured Methanomassiliicoccales archaeon | reverse complement strand
CGGTCCCATCTGCGAGCTCGTTGTCCGCCAGGTCCGTCTCCCCGGCAACCGGGGCCACTTCCGCCCGAACGAGATAGGATCCCGCGGCGACACCGGTCGTGTCCCAGTCGAAGAGAAGCTCCACGAGTCCGCCGCTCGCGAGGCTCACAGGCTGGGAGCCGACGGTGATCGAACCTGCGTAGGCCGTCACCTGAGAAGTCTCCGATTCCGTCCCCTCGTTCGAAACGACCGTCCGGATGCTCACGGGAGTTCCGACCGTCGCGCTCAGCGGGCTTGCGGAGACCTCCGTGAGTGCCAGATCATGCACCGGCTCCGGTCCGGCTGAAGCAAACCTGAGCTGGTTCACGTTCGTCATCTTGTTGTGGTCGAGGGCACCTCCCGAGCTTCCCCTGCCGTCTGAATCCGTCGTCAGGAAGAAGTTGTAGGGGGTCGTCCCATCGGCAAGATACACGACGTCCTCGGAATCCCCCGTGTTCAGTTGTTTCTTCCACTCCGCTGTGAAGTCGTAGGGCGCCGAAGAGCCGAAAACCTGCATCTGACCCAGGAGGTCCTGGCTTGCGTCTTTCGCGGGAGGCCGAGCAAAGGCGGTCGTGTCAACGGGCGTCGGCGGATACGTGGGCGCGGGGGTGTAATCGGTATCGTCCCACAGACCGAAGAACGCGCCGTCCCACGTGCCGCTGCCGTGGTGGCCGGTTGCGGAGGGCGAGATCTGCATACCGAGCCAGAAGTGATCCCCCGTAGCACTCGTCCATGGCACGTCGACTTTGCCGTCGACTCGGAAGAAGAACGTCGTCCCGTCGTGCTTCGCGTACAGGAACGCAGAGCCGTAGGGAGCCGCCGCACCGTTTTCGAGCGGGACTTCCACGGATACCGCGTCACTCCAAGCCCCCGTAGCGGGGTCACCATCCAAGTCCCCGTCGGCGACCGGCGTCGACGAATACGGAACCGTAACGGAGACCGGCGCCACGGCGGGAGCGTTCAGGCCGAGCACAGCCGTCGCGACGAATGCAATCAAGCACACTCCGATGAATCGTGTCCCCTTCACACCAATTCCCCGCCACACGTGTGGCGCAGGGATGGTAGTAATACTCCCCCTAAGGAAAGTATAGATTTTCCGCCGAGACTACTATCGGGAAACGCATGAATTGTATGAAAAGTACGTTCGAAATCTTCAAAAATATCCCCCCTCCCGTGCTTGCTGCAAATGGGACGCAATGCGCGAGTACCCACGGACGTGCCCCCTGTGAATTCTCGGAACGGACCAAACAGCGTGAGGGCGGGGGCGAGACTGAGAAAGAGGAATGCCACGGCGAAGGCGCGTCCTAAGGCGACATATCTCGAAGGAACCGCTGCCAGCCCCGTCAGTCAGGATTCCCGTATCTTCGCTGCGCTGGGAAGCCGTGTTCGCATGCGGATCCTTCAAGAAGTCTTGGCCGAAGCGAGGAGCATTTCGGAGCTGGCGGAGTCGTTGCGCCTGCACCGCATGACCTTGCGCTACCATCTCGCCGTCCTAATGAGCATGCGGCTTGTCGAACAGGTGAGGCGTTCCGGCCCACGCAGAGTAGGGCGACCCGCGATGCTATACCGAGCCTCTCGACACATTGCGTCGCAGAGCTTTCCGCGCCGGCGCTTCGACTTCATGGCTCAGCTGGTCCTGGAAACCTACGTGGATCCCGTCGGTGAGGCGGAGGTCTCGCAGACACTGCGGACGAAGGCCCAAAAACTCGGGGAGTCATCAATTCGAAATCTGAAGGCGAATGCCAAGCCCAATGGCTGGACGACGGAAGACTTCGAGCGTGTCGTCGTTCGCGGACTCTTCGCGGAGTTCGGCCTTGACTGCGAGGTCGTCGAACGAACGGACCGAGAGATCACCTACCGCGCCTTCAATTGTCCCTTCCTCGAACTTGCGGAACGAATGCCACGACTTGTGTGCGATGCGTTGGACGAAGGATTCCATCGCGGAATTGACCGGGCCATGGGCGGCGTCCGGACTCGAAGGCTTGCCTGCATGGGACACGGCGATCCTTACTGCGAATACGTATCCTATTGGACCGACCTTTCACAGGAGGCCGCCTAATGGCGAATTGGCTTGAAGCTGAGGACGTGAGTCGCAGACGGTTCGTGAAGATTGTGTCGAGCGGAGTGACCGCAAGCGCCCTTGGCATCCTCTTCTCGGATCGCATTTTCGAAGTCGTGGGGGTCACGCCCCAGGATCTTCGTGAGGTGACGAACGAGGACCGACAATGGGTTATGCTCATTGATCTCGCGAAGTGCGATGGCTGCGGCAAGTGCACGGAAGGATGCAACGAAGAGCACTTCGTGCCCGAGGGACAGGAATGGATCAAAGTCTACAAGATCCAAGACGACTTCGGGGGCGAGTTCTTCCTTCCTAGGCCGTGCATGCACTGTGAGAACGCCCCCTGTCTCAACGTCTGTCCCGTAGGCGCCGCATACCGCAAGAATGACGGCGTCATCCTCGTGGATCACGACCGCTGCATCGGGTGTCGGTACTGCATGTCCGCCTGTCCCTACGACGCGCGCTCCTTCAATTGGGGCGAACCGAACCACACCCCGGAGGAACTAGCGCACACCTACTCTCCCGAGGCGCCCTGGCCCCACCGCAAGGGTACGGTGGAGAAGTGCATGTTCTGTGCCCATCACATGCAAGAAGGGAGGCTGCCCGTTTGCGTCGAAGCCTGTACAAAGGAAATGGGCAGCGGCGCAATCTACTTCGGAGACCTTCGGGAAGATGCGGTTTCCAACGGCGTCGAGACGATCCCCCTGAGCAAGACCCTCCGAGAGAAGGGCGGTTTCCGCTTCAAAGAGGAACTGGGTACGAGGCCGCGCGTGTTCTACTTGCCGCCGAGACGGGGTATATAGATGACTGAGGAGAGTCTGCGCGCTACGGAAGATGCACTCGTCCGTCCGATGTTGCAGACCACCTGGCGATTCAAGCTGTTCATCCTCTTCTTGGCTGCCGTGGTCGCCTGGGGTGCCTACGCGTATTACTGGCAGCTGCAGGAAGGCTTGATTGTGACGAACATGAGGGATCAGGTCCTCTGGGGTATCTACATTGCGAACTTCGTCTTCTTCATCGGCATCAGTCACGTCGGGGCTCTCATGTCCGCCATCCTGCGCCTTTCCGGCGCGGAGTGGCGAAGGCCCATCACGCGGATGGCCGAAGCCATCACCGTCTGCTCCCTCGCCGTGGGCGCCGCCATGCCCTTGATCGATCTCGGCCGCCCGGATCGGATTCTGAACGTCCTCTTCTACGGCCGAATGAACTCCGCGATCCTCTGGGACTTCGCTTCCATATTCACATATCTTACGGGAAGCTTGTTCTTCCTCTACCTGTTCCTCCTCCCGGATCTCGGGTTCCTCAGGGACAATGCGAAGCGGTTCGGGTTCGGTCGCTTTCGGCAGTTTCTCTACAGGAAACTGGCATGGGGCTGGACCGGTACGGACGGCCAGAAGCAGGCTCTGCACCGAAGCATCTTCATCATGACCATATTGATCCTGCCCATCGCAATCTCCGTGCACACCGTCGTGTCATGGATTTTCGCGATGACGCTCCGCGTCGGATGGAACAGCACGATTTTCGGCCCCTACTTCGTCGCGGGCGCCCTGTTCTCAGGAGTCGCCTCTGTCCTCATGGCGATGGCCTTGTTCACTCACTTCTATCGTCTTGAGAAGTTCGTCAAGCCGCGGCATTTCCGGAACCTCGCGATGATCCTTCTCGCGCTGGATGTCGTCTACATCTACTTCACGCTGAACGAATACCTCGTGGCCGCCTACAAGATGGAAGGTGAGGAGGCATTCTTACTGGCGTCATTGGGCACCGGCGAGTTCGCTGCAGCCTTCTGGTCCGTCCAGTTCCTAGGGCTTCTGATTCCCGCCGTGCTTCTGGCACATCCGCGAACGCGCACGACCCTTGGGATTGTGATTGCCGCGACTCTGGTGAACGTGACGATGTGGCTCAAGCGGTATGTGATCGTGGTCGCGACGCTCGTTGTCCCACAGATGCCCGACACGCCCTTCGGTGCCTACTTTCCGTCTTGGGTTGAGTGGTCCATCACCGCGGCCGCCTTCGCCGGCTTCGTTCTGCTCTACGCGGTGTTCTCCAAACTCTTCCCCATCGTGTCCATCTGGGAAGTGACCGAAGAAGAGGCCGTGCCCGCCGGAGAGCCTAAGGCTGCTGAAAAGGAGGTTCCAGCATGAGATCTGCCGTCTCCGCTGTGTCAATCGTGACTTTCCTTTGTCTCGGCTTTTTCATAATCCCGGGGCCAGGGGACGTCGCACCGCCAGCGAGCGCCCACCACTTCGGAGACATCCAGTGCCCCACGGACCCGGAGCCTGTGCACGACGGAGTCGTCCAGCCTGGGGAGTACTCCGAGAACTTCTTCGATGAGAGGACGAAGATGCTCGTCTACTTCAAGTGCTCCAGCGATGCGAATCGGACGTTGCACGTGGCGATGGTGAGTCCCTGGGACGGCTGGACCGAGATTCGACTGCAGACCGTGGAAGCCTGGAATGGCGACTTCAATGCAGTCCGCGTCTCCGTACCTGAGGCCTCTTTGGAGGTCGTCGACGGGTTCGTGAGCGCACAGGATGACAGCTTTGTGGATGACCTGTCAATCGGCGGCAGCCATGATGTGATAGAGCCCGTGGCTCTGCGGTCCGGTGAGCACTTCGTGTATGAGTTCGCCGTCCCGCTCTCCTCGCCCGACTCATACGACAGCCAATTCACAAGCGATGGCTCGTTCTACTTCCAGGTCGCGTACGCCACTCTCGAGAGTTCGCAATCCGGAGGAGGATCCTTCCTCAAGTCCGATCTCCACGTGCTCCGTGTGGGCACGAACCCGGTCAGCGGGCAGTGGACGCAACTCGACGTGTCCCTTCCGCAAGGGAACGAACCGGGGGATCCCGTAGAAGTTCTCTTCGCCCTACGAGGTGAGGATGGTCGGCCACTGCAATCGCGCCCAGTTACCGCCTTCGTCCAGACCGCGTTTGGGTTCCTTGACCTAGGAACGATATACACGAACGATCAGGGCGTGGGATCTGTGTTCTACTCTCCCCACGACGCCGGGGATTACCTGATCGGGGCCTCCCATAGAGGCGGTTCGGGTTTCCTCTCGAGCGTGGCTTGGCTCCGTCTCGTGGTGACCTCGCCCGTTCTCGCACCAAGCCTCATCCCCCGAGATACGCTCCTGATTCAAACGGTCATCGTCTTGGTCGTCGGAGGAGTGTGGGGCTCCTATGCATACTCCTTCTTTATATTGAGGCATGCGATGCGGCATCCGAAGAAGAATCCATCAGAAGAATCCTAGCACGGGCGCGACGCACGAGCGGTCGCGGGTCTCATCCCCGCCGAGACATGCCCTCCGCGCCCGAACTTGAAGGTGTCTGAGCATGACAGACTCATGGAGTCCAAGGCGACACGCGGCTCGAGCCAGGCGCACGGTCCTGGGGGCTACAGTGGCCGTCCTGCTCCTGCTAGCCATAGCCATTGGTTTCATCTCAACCGCGGTTCCCGTTTCCATCACCATCCCCTTCTCTTCGACGGCCGTGTCAGACGCCGACCTGGACGGCGACCCTGCCACGGGCGCTTGGGGCGACGCGCTGTCCGTCATCATCCCGCTTGAGACCGGCGAGCCGGATCCCTACGGCAGCGCCACGCTTTACGCGAAACACGACGGGACAAACCTGTTCTTCCGCATCGACGGGTCCATCGACGTGCCTTGGTCGAGCGCCTCCGGAAATCGGTTCTGGGTCGGGTTTCAGGTCTCTCGGACGGACACATCCCATCACGGGAGCGGTACATGGGACGGGACTTTCCTTGGCTTCTGGGACGGCACAGACTATGCGCCCCTGCCGACCTATCCGCCTCCCGCCGTCGATACGTACGCTTTCGCAAGGCCTCCGCCGAAGGACGCGACCCAGAACGTCTTGGGAGCCCTCCGGTATTCCGGCTCATCGGCGCCCTACGCATTCACCGCGGAGTGGAAGCGTCCGCTCAATAGCGGCGACTCAAACGATCTCGTCTACATAGCCGACGGGACCACGGCCTATAATTTCTTCGCCACGATGGACTCCAACGGGGGAGCCGGAAGCCAGGGGGGGAGCATCGGCCATCGCGGGACCACGAACCTGAATACGTTCAGGATTGCCGCGGGCCCTGGCAACACCTCGCCGACGATTAATCTGACGACGCCTGACGGGGGCGAGGTTTGGACCGGCGGCACCCTCCGCACAATCCGCTGGAACATGAGCGATGCGGAGGACTCCACGCCAACGCTGCGGGTCTGGCTCAACTACTCGTTGAACGACGGCGTCTCCTATTCCCCGATTGCTGGCGCGCAGGGAATCTCAGGTTTGACCTGCCCCTGCACGTTCGGCTGGACGACTCCAATTGCCGACACCACGACGGCTCGGGTGAGGGCGCGAGTCGTCGATTCGGGCGCTCTCGGTGCCACCGATGTCAGCGCCGCTGCGTTCACCCTTGACAGCACAGCCCCATCGGTCACCGGGACCGTTCCCTTGGACGGAGCGAGTGGCGTATCGACGTCGACGACCGTCGAGGTCACCTTCAGCGAGGCGATGAACGGACCCGCCACGGAGTCGTCGTTCTCGCTCCGACGCAATGACAACGGCGCGTATGTCTCGGGAACCTTCTCGTGGGCCGGCACGACGATGACCTTCGCGCCTGCTGCCCTGCTCGCGGAGGGAGTGACCCACACGGGTCGCATCAACACGACGGCCCTCGACAGGAGTTCCCCTGGAAACGCCCTTTCCTCGGTGTATGCGTTTGGCTTCACCACGCTTGATTCGACTCCGCCGGCGATCCAGAACGTGGCTGCCAGTCCGCCTGTTCAGGAATCCGGCGGGTCTGTGAATGTGACCGCATCCGTCACAGACAACGGGATGGTCGCGGGCGTATGGATCGAGGTGACCGACCCCCTGGGCGTGCTACTCGGCAACTTCTCTATGTCTTGGGATGCTGGTAGCGGCCTCTACTACCACAGTGCTGTGTACCGGACGACGGGCATGTATGATTTCCGGATCGTGGCTCGAGACGCGGCCGGGAACTGGAACGAAAGTGCCGGAACTTTCGGGGTGCAGGACACGACGGATCCTTCGATCGCCCACACGCCGCCCGCAGGAGGCACCGTGGGCGTTGCGATTCCTATGGACGCCTCCGTGAGCGATAACGATGCGGTGTCCGAAGTCCGCCTGAACTATACGGATGTCGTCGGCTCGACGACGAATGCGACGATGACGCCGTCAGGTCCCTTGTACGTCTACTCGATCCCCGGCCAGCCAGTAACGGGCACGGTGGACTACTTCGTCTGGGCTGTGGATCGGAGCGGCAACGAGGCTCGGACCTCGAACTTCTCGATTGCGATAGCGGGCTCTGATACGACGCCCCCCGTCATTTCCAACGTGACGGTGAGTCCTCCCGTCCAAGACATACCTCTTCCTGTCAACGTCAGCGCTCGTGTGACGGACAACACGGCGGTCCGATCCGTGTTTCTCAATGTGTCCGACCCCACGGGCGCAACCGTGGCGAATGTCTCAATGAACCGGGTCGGAGCGACGAGTCAGTTCTTCATGGAGCGCAGCTACCCCCTCCTAGGCGT
This sequence comes from uncultured Methanomassiliicoccales archaeon, assembly GCA_964348145.1. GTDB lineage: Archaea > Thermoplasmatota > Thermoplasmata > RBG-16-68-12 > RBG-16-68-12 > RBG-16-68-12. The sequence continues at coordinate 4,697 of CAYGBO010000056.1, read as the reverse complement.
GTATGACTTCGTAATCTGGGCGAACGACACCACCGGCAACAATGCTTTCACCGCGGGTCAATTTGCGATCCAGGACTTGAGTCCACCGAGTCTGGGCCTTCCCGTGGTAAGTCCGAGTCCTCAGGAGGCCGGTCAGCTCGTTGGCTTCTCCGTTCCGGTGACGGACAACGACCGAGTGGACGAGGTGACCCTGAACATCGTCGATCCCCTCGGTGGGCTGGTTGGGAATTTCACGATGCCTTTCGACGGAGTGAACTAC
>CAYGBO010000056.1:3071-4428 GCA_964348145.1 uncultured Methanomassiliicoccales archaeon | reverse complement strand
CACTCCTACACGATCTGGGCAAGGGATTTCTCGGGTAACTTCGCGTCGGCAACCGGTGTGTTTTCGATTCAGGATACGACGCCTCCGGTGATCGTCGCAACGGGCGGGGGTACGTACTGGTCCGGAACGACGGTCCTGCTTGATGCATCGAACTCCACCGACAACTCGGAGATTGTGAACGTCACATGGATGTTCACCTACAATGGCACACAGCAAGCCCTGTTTGGCGCCGTGGTCTCCTTCGTCTTCGGCATCCCTGGACAGTACGACATCAATGTCACGGTCACTGACAGCAACGGCACAAGGGCCTTCGAGATCCTTCAGGTCCTCATAATCACAGACACGACTCCGCCAGGCACACCGACGATACAATCTGTGGAGGGGACTTCGCCCGGATGTCTGCGGGTCACGTGGGGGATGGTCCAGGATCCCGATCTCGCCGGGTATCGACTGTCGCGCTGGAACGCTTCCCGCGATCGGTTCGAGTTGGTCGTTGAGCTCCCCGGTACGGCGACGAGTCATGAAGACTGCAACCTCGAATACGATCGGGTCTACACGTACTGGATCGTGTCCTTCGACGATTCCGGTAACGAGTCTCCGCCCTCCGCGTTTGCAAACGGCCGTACAACCTCCCCTGGCCAGCCGGGAACGGACCTACTCCCCTATCAGATCGCGATCGGACTGCTGGTCCTCCTGGTCGCGGCTCTCGCCATCGTGTCGATGCGGGGGAGCAAGAAGCCCCCTGATCAAGGAGAGCCGATCTCACATGAGGGCCGCGACGCGAGGGAGTGAGCGGCCCAGGACCCTGACTCGTTTTGGCATGACAGGACAAATCGGGCCTTCATAGGGAGCAGGGCAAAGGTCCCAGCGAGTCGGCCGTTGGCGCTTGAACGGTCCGAAAGTATAACATAGTCACCCCGTGCCCGCATATTCGGCATTCTCCCGCATAGTCGAACCGTTTTTCTCTTCCCGCCTCGCCTCCTTGAGTTCGAAGTCCCATGAGAACAAGATCCGGCGTCGCAGCGGTGTTCGTCCTCCTTCTAGTCCTGGCCACTTTCGTCGCCCGCGTTTCTCCTTCGCCCGTGACGGTGTCGATCCCCTACATCGGGAACCCGGTCCAGGACGAGGATCTCGACGGTGACCGGACGTCGGGCAACTGGTCGGATGCTGCGGCCTTCTCGGTCCCTCTTGAGAATGGGGAATTGTCGCCCTATGGCGTCGCGACGATATTCGCCAAGCACGATGGCAGTTACCTGTACCTCCGAGTGGACGGGAATATCGACGTACCCTGGGAGGGTGCGGAGGCGGATCACTTCTGGTTCGGCCTGTTCTTCGGTCCGCTCTCTGTGCGGGGTCA
>CAYGBO010000056.1:359-3061 GCA_964348145.1 uncultured Methanomassiliicoccales archaeon | reverse complement strand
GGCAAAGCCGCAACGTATTGCTCTCGTGCTCGGAGCGATCGCGCTCGTAGTCTCGGTTCTTCCGATGTCGGCTCCACCCATCTCTGGTACCGTCCCCTATTCTGCTGTGGCCGTTCAGGACAGTTCCCTCGATGGCGTTCCGAGTACGGGGGAATGGTCCGATGCCGCATCTTTCCTGATACCCCTGGAGAACGGTGCGGCATCCCCTTACGGCTCCGCGAGTCTGTACGCGAAGCATGACGGTACCTGGGCTTACTTCCGCGTCGATGGCAAAATCGATGTCCCCTGGTCGAGCGTTTCAGGCAACCATTTCTGGTTCGGGGTCCTGATAAGCACCTCCTCTAACGGTCATCATCAGGCGGGCCAGGATGGCATCTTCTTCGGAGATTCGAAATATGTCACCGGACCTCCCCTGATACCCGTGGACACGAACGGCGGTGGAAAGCCGCCCGCGAAGGACACCCGTCAGGACAACTTCGGCGAGATGCGTGCTACGGGCAGTTCCGCGCCCTACGCCTTCACCGCGGAATGGAAGCGGAAGCTGAACACGGGCGATCCGGAGGACGTGACCTTCGTGGCCGACGGGGTGACGTCCTACTACTTCTACGCGACGACGGACTCGAACGGCGGAGGGAGCCGGGGAGGGAATATCGAACACGCAAGAGCAGTCAATGACAATCTCCTGAAACTGGGGAAACCAGTTACGGGCGATGTCGAGCCTCCGTATGTGGCCATCGAGACGCCTGGGAACGGGAGCGTGATACAGGGCGTCGTCCCCATAAACGTGACTGCAACGGACAACGTTGCCGTGGCCTACGTCGATGTGTACATCGGCGAGATGAAACTGGGGAGCTCGGCGGTTCCACCCTATCGCTTCACATGGGACACAACTGCTGAACTCAACGGTCCGTATCGCGTGATAGCCTTCGCGGTGGACACCTCTCTCAACAATGCGACGGCGTGGATCGAGGTGACGGTAGCCAATCCCGATTCGGTCCCTCCTGTCGCCGAAGCCGGACCGGATCAAAGAGTTCCGCCGCATATCCCAGTCACGCTCGATGGACGGGGATCCACAGACAATCAAGGGGTCGTGAACTGGAGTTGGTCATTCGATGACTTGACACCCATCTCTCTCTATGGATCCGTCGTAACCCACACCTTTGACCGCGAAGGTGACTACTTCGTGACCTTGACGGTCCGCGACGCTGCTGGGAACACGGCTTCCGACGGAACTTGGGTGAACGTGACATATGACATGCAGCCGCCGATTGCTGATGCGGGTCCTGACCAAGCCGTCCTTCCCGGAAGCGGTGTGATCCTCGATGCGTCGGGATCCACGGACGATGTCGGCATTTCCAACTACACGTGGGGCTGGACTGATGTCTCAAGAATCACCGCCTACGGTGTGACTGTGAGATACACCTTCGGGCGCGAGGGCAACTTCCTCGTGACTCTTGAGGTCCGCGATGCAGTCGGGAACGTGGCCACGGACACGATGTGGGTTAATGTCAGCGTACCTGTTGACTGGTCGACGGTGCCCGTTGTCATCGTCACGACAACAGAAGGCCCGTTCCTACAGGCCGTCGCGGTGCAGGTTGCGACGGACGGCGAGAACTTGTATTTCCATGCGAATTTCACGTACGAAGGCCGGGTTTCAGACCCAGAGATTGTGTATTTCTCGGTGGAGCTTGACCGCTCCGGAACCGGTTTCCCGATGTCCGCCGGGAACGAAATGTTTGTCGTGTCCGAGAAAGGCCTCGACGGTATGCCGATGTCAAACTACAGCTATTTCATGGCAGATGACCGGAGCCAGCCAGTCCCCATCGCGGGTTCTCCGGCAAGACTGATCTCATCCAAGAGGCAAGATCTCAGCTATGATTTCCTCTTCTATAGGTCTCTTGACGCCGCGGATCCAGATCACCAAGCTTCGCTCCGACCTTCGACAACAATTTTGGTCGCATTCGCCGTGGGAGAGTGGGGACGAAGGAGCGCCCATGCCTACACCCTCATGGCGTGGCGACTCGAGATTACGCAAGAGGGTGCCTCTCTCGGGCCCGCTGAGGCTCCTGACATAGCCCTCGTGTATCGGATGGCAGGCGCCCTCGGGCAAGCGATGCTCTTGCTGACGCTCGCCCTCGTCGGTTTCCATGTCTTCCGTCGGCGTATCTGGCGTTCGACGCACCCCGTTGAGACGTACTGTAATGCGAGGGGCAAAACGGAGGTCGAACGTCATAGCCGGGGCGTTCGCGTGTCTCACTGGGTCCATGTCGGGCTCATGATTATTTTCATCATCACGGGTTGGGGCATTCTGACGAAAGATTCGATCCTTGGGTCGGCGACGGTTCCTGTACACATCGCCGCGTCGTTTCTCATCCTGGCCGTCGACTTCCCCGTGCATCTTTATTTCTTGCGCCGATCGGGGGAGTTGCGGTTTTTCTCGTTGTCCAGAGACGACCTGAGGGTCTCCGCATATCTCATCGCCAATTTCTTTCGACTGACGAAGGGATATGAGGAACATGCGACGATCGATGCGGAGACAGGCAAGTGGCACCGAGATCGCAAGTATTGTTCCTTCCAGAAGTTTCTACTTACGATGGATCTTTCGGCGATGGTGCTCATTGCTGGCACAGGGTATGTGCTATACTGGCCCGGCCAATTCGCGCAGCTCTACGACTTCCTCGAGCCGATCGGAGGGTATTTCG
>CAYGBO010000056.1:0-224 GCA_964348145.1 uncultured Methanomassiliicoccales archaeon | reverse complement strand
GCTTCGGGCCATGGTTACAGGGCGTGGAACGATACATCTTCATGCTGGCAGCGGTGTCGGTCGGCCTAATTCGAGGACCAAGTAGTCGGAAGATCCCTCTCGTTGCGAAGTGACGCCCTCAGGCCGATAGGAGGAGTCGAGGCTGGCTTGTGACGGATTCACTTCCCTCATGCAGAATGCGAGCTTGACCTCGGAACCGCGCTTGAATCGGTCAGGGCCGCTAC
>CAYGBO010000055.1:9452-12350 GCA_964348145.1 uncultured Methanomassiliicoccales archaeon | reverse complement strand
TCATCAACGACCCCGTCCTGCTGCGCCTCGGGGAGAACCACTTCTGGCTCTCCGCGGCGGACAGCGACATCCTGCTCTGGGCGAAGGGCATCGCCGTCCACGCGGGCATGGACGTGGAGATCCGGGAACCCGACGTCTCGCCGATGCAGATCCAGGGGCCGAAGTCGAGGGACGTCGTCGTGGCCCTGTTCGGACCGAAGGCCGCCGACCTCCCATACTATCACTTCCTGGAGACGCAGGTGGACGACATACCCGTGATCGTGACCCGCACGGGCTGGAGCGCCGAATTGGGATTCGAGGTCTACCTGAGGGACGGCCGCCGAGGGCCCGACCTGTGGCGGAGGGTTCTCGAAGCGGGGAAGCCCTTCAACCTTCGACCCACGGGTCCTTCCGAGTACCGTCGCATCGAAGCGGGCATCCTGAACTACGGCTCGGACATGACCCTCGACAACAACCCGTACGAGGTCGGCCTGGGCTGGCTCGTCGATGAACACAAGACGGCGGACTACCTCGGGAAGGCGGCCTTGAAGCGCATCAAGGAGGCGGGGGTGAAGCGGAAGCTCGTGGGCGTGGAGGTCCACGGGGAACCGTTCCGCAGCTGGCTCCCAGAGTCCTGGCCCGTGACGAAGGACGGAGCGCGCGTCGGTGATCTCACGGCGTGTGCGCACTCTCCGCGCCTCAAGAAGAACATCGGGTACGCGATGGTCCCCGTCGAGCACGCGAAGCGGGGTACGGAACTTGCCGTCGTGACGCCCTGGGGCGAACGCGCGGCTACCGTGGTCAAGAAGCCCTTCATCGACCCGAGCAAGGACATCCCGAAGGGGTGAGGGAACCCCTCGGGGGACGCGGTCCCGTCCCTTCGACTCATTTGGCGGGGCGTCGCCCGCGCATTGTCGGCCTCTTCTCCCGGAGCCTTCGAGTCGCCCGCCCGTCGAGCCGTCGGTTCCGGACGTCCATCACGACTCCGTAGTCCCTTGCCGCGGCGGCGGGGGAGACGTAGCCGTCCAGCACATCGTTGAGGACGAGGCGAGGATCCCGTAGGAACGGGTCGCCAACGCCGCCTCCTCCCGGCGAGATCATGGCGATCACATCCCCCTTCCGGAGCCGGACGTTGCTCTTCAAGGGGATCTCCTGTTCCTTCGCGGTGTCGGGATTCACGAGGACCCGCGCGAGGCCACCAGGACCCCCGCCCGCGAGCCCCCAGGGGGCCGTCTCGGGTCGACCTTGGTCCCCGTAGAGGGCGACGAGGGCCTCGTCGACGAGGAGCCGGTAGTCCCGACGCATCCCCAGGCCGCCCCGGAACGAACCCGGGCCTCCGGAATCGGGGACGAGTTCGAGCCGTTCCATCCGCCAGAGGTACTCGGCTTCGCCCACCTCGGCCCACAGGAGGCCGCAGTTCGAAAGGTGGACGTCCACCCCGTTCACCCCGTCGCGAGTCCATGATGCCCCGCAACCGCCGCCCAGGATGTCTTGGAAGATGTGGTAGCCCCCGTCTTGGGGGAAGCGTCCCTCCCCGCCGATCGTCGGGAATCCGACGCAGCAGCCTGCAAGGCTGCGCTGGGGGACCATGGGCGCGAGGGCCCGCAGGAGGGTGTCCGCGACGCGCTGGGCGGTGAGGTGGCGCACGCTCACCGCGGCCGGAGGCCTGGGATTGACGACGCTGCCTGCGGGGGCCGTGATCGTGAGGGGTCGGTAGCACCCCTCGTTCGTGGGGATGTCGGGATTCAGGAGGCAGCGCAGCACGTAGTAGACTGCGGCGTTCGTCGTCGCGAGGGGCATGTTGATCGCGCCCTGGACCTGAGGGTTCGATCCGGCGAAATCGACCCGCAGGTCGCTGCCTGCCTTGTCGACCCGGACCCGAATCCGGACGCGGCGCTCAAGGTCGATGCCGTCGTCGTCCAAGAAGCCCTCCGCTTCGTAGCGGCCGTCGGGCAAGGTTTCCAGCTCCGCTCGGACGAGGCGTTCCGAGTAATCGAGGAGGGAATCCACGAGTCGGGAGAACCGACGGGATCCAAAGCGCTGTGCGACTTCGCAGGTGCGACGAGCCCCGAGACGGAGGGCCGCCAGCTGCGCCCTCAGGTCCCCCGCGGTGCTCTTGGGCTCGCGGACGTTCGCGAGAAGGAGTTCCAAGAGTTCCTGATTCGGCCGACCCGAGCGGTGGATGCGCAGGGGCGGCATCACGACTCCCTCCTGGTACAGCTCCGTGTTGAAGGGGTTCTCCGTGCCGAAGAGGGTCCCGCCGACGTCCACGTGGTGGGCCACGGTCCCCGCGAAACCCAGGAGGGCGCCATCCTGGAAGATCGGCGAGAACATCTCGATGTCTGGGGTGTGGGATCCCCCATGGTACGGATCGTTCACGATGTAGACGTCCTTCGGCCGGAGGTCCTCTCGTGGATACTTCTCCCGGATCGCGGCTAACGCTTCCCCCATGAAGCCCAGCTGTACGGGAATCGTGTCGCCCTGGGCGATGAGCCGGCCGCGGGAGTCGAAGACGGCGCAGGCGCAATCGAGCATTTCCCGAATGACGGAGGAGTAGGAGCTACGGACGAGCGCGACTGTCATCTCTTCGGCTACGGACCGGAGGGAACTCGCGAACAGTTCGCGCGTCACCGGATCCCTTCGTGTCGGCATGGCCCGGCTCGCTCGAAGGGCCGCAGGTTACATAATGGTGCGGGTCATCCCGGGACGTACGGTTGGCAGGGCGAGTTCGCGTCTGGGGGTGGACATCGGGGGGACCTTTACGGACGCGATCTGGATGGATGAGATCACCGGGTCCTATGAAGTCGCCAAGGTGCCCTCCACGCCGCGGGATCCTTCCGCGGGATTCCGGTCGGCGGTTCGCGAGGTGGCCCGTGGTCGAGAGCTCGACTCCCTCCGACACGTGATCCACGCGACGAC
>CAYGBO010000055.1:8569-9442 GCA_964348145.1 uncultured Methanomassiliicoccales archaeon | reverse complement strand
CCTCCTGCTCCAAGGAAAGGGCGCCCGCACGGCCCTGGTGACGACCCGCGGCTTCGAGGACGTCTTGGAGATCGGGAACCAGGTGCGGCCCCGGCCCTACGACCTGCTCGCCACGAAGCCGCCACCCGTCGTGCCCCGTCGCTTCCGATTCGGCATCCCGGAGCGCGTGGCGTGGGATGGACGGATCGTGGAACCGATCGACCGGGCGTCAGTCGAATCCCTCGTGCCCGTGTTCGCTCGAGAGAAGATTGAGGCCGTGGCGGTCTGCTTGCTATTCTCCTATGCGAACCCCGTCCACGAACGCCGCGTCCGATCCCTGCTCCATCGCGCCCGGCCCAACTTGCACATCACCCTGTCCTCGGAGGTCTGTCCCGAGTACCGCGAGTTCTGGAGGATGAGCACGGCCGTGGTGAACGCCCTCGTGGCGCCATCCGTTTCGAGATACTTGCAGAAGGTCGAGGGCATCCTTCGCCGGGGACGCCGTCCCCCGCGGCTCTATGTCATGCGATCGGACGGTGGGACGATGGGCTCCGAAGCCGCGAAGACGCTGCCCGTCCACGGGATCGAATCGGGTCCCGCCGCGGGCGCCGTGGCAGCGGCCGAGCTCGGACGGCGGGCCGGGCTGCGCAGCATCGTGTCCCTCGATATGGGTGGCACGACGGCAAAGCTCAGCATCGTGGAAGGACACGAGCCGCTTGTCGTTCATGAGTTCGAAGCTGCACGGGAGAGACGCTTCGCGAGCGGGAGCGGAATCCCTCTCAACATCTCAACGATAGAGCTGATCGAGGTTGGCGCTGGTGGCGGGAGCATCGCTCACCTCGATAGCCTGAATCTCCTCAAGGTCGGTCCGCTCAGTGCGGGTTCAGACCCCGG
>CAYGBO010000055.1:4237-8559 GCA_964348145.1 uncultured Methanomassiliicoccales archaeon | reverse complement strand
GGTCGGGGGCCGGACCCACGGACGCTTCACGGGCGAGGGTTATGCGCTCAGGGTGCCCACGGTCGACCTCGTCGAGGTCGGTGCAGGGGGAGGGAGCGTCGCATGGGTTGACCGCGCAGGGGGGCTCAACGTCGGCCCACGGAGTGCGGGGGCCGTTCCCGGGCCCGCGTGCTATGGTCGCGGGGGCAGGGAACCGACCCTCACGGACGCCTACCTCGTCCTGGGGCGGCTGAGCCCGGCTTCCTTCCTCGGTGGTCGGATGAAGGTGTTCCCTCGGGCGGCCGAGCGCGCGGTCCGAGAGGGCATCGCCGAACCCCTTGGGACCACCGTCGCGGGGGCCGCCCAAGGGATCCTGAAGGTCGCCGAAGCCTCCATGGTTGCCGCCCTGAGGCGGCTCACCGTGGCCCAAGGACGGAACCCGGAACGACTTGCCCTGGTAGCCTTCGGCGGGGCGGGGCCGACCCAGGCCTTATCCCTTGCCCGGGAAATGCGCATGCGCGAGGTGCTCATCCCACCTCAGCCCGGCGTCGCGTCGGCCCTCGGCCTCTTGATCACGGACCTCCGCTACGAGTTCGCAGACACGGTGTTGAGGGGCCTCGACGAACTCGAACCCGGTGCGCTCGAGAGGAGGTTCCGTCGGCTCGAAGCCCGTGCCCGACGAACGCTGAGGGACGAGCGGATCCCTCCCCGCAGCATCCGAGTTGACCGGAGCCTCGACGCTCGATACCGAGGACAGGCGTATGAGCTCGGCCTTCGTGTGCCTCGCGAAACGTTGGAGCGCCGTCACGTCCGAGACATCACCCGGCGTTTCCACCTCAAGCACCGCCATACCTACGGATATGCCGCTCGCGGCGAGGCGATCGAAGTCGTCGCCTTGCGGGTCTCTGGATCCGGCGGTCTCCCACGTCCCTCCTGGCCCCGCCCGCCTTCCGCCCGAACCCGGAAGGCGGTCCCGCGAAGGACTCGGGATGTCTACTTCGAGGGCTTCGGGCCTCGCAAGACCGCGGTTTACGACCGGGAGGATCTGAGGGCGAACAATGCAATCCTCGGACCCGCGGTTATCGAGCAATACGATACGACGACCGTCGTGGAACCAGGGATGCGCGCGTCCGTGGACAGATGGGGAAATCTGCGTGTGAGACTTCACGCGAGACCCTAGTATCTTGTGCCGTCGGCAGAGTCCCGGATGGTAGCTCGCGAAATCAGAGAGCGCCCGTCGAGGGGACGCTGAGCCCGAGGGCGGGTTTCGGTTTTCTCCGGACGCCGGGGGCACGGATTGCATTCGAAGGGACGTCTTCGGCGAGGATGCGGCCCTCCCCGACGGCCGTGATCATGTGCGAGTGATGGCGGAACAGGTTGAAGGCGTTGGGGACGCGCAAGACGTCGAGGGCGCTCGACTCGTAGATGCAGAGGGTGCGCGCGATCTTCTGGGAGGTCTCGAAGATGCGCTCCACCACCTCCGCGGTCGGTTGGTCCCCACGGGCGAAGAACAGCGAGCCTAGCTTGACCAGCATGGAGACGCCGGCAGCTCCCCGCTTCTTGGCATTCGACGCGAGTTCCATGACGAACCCGGAGAGTGTCTCTTCCGCGGATACGTCCTTCGACGTGAGGTACTCGGTGGGGATCGTGAGAAGCGGACCTCCGGTCGCGAGTCGGTCCAGGCGGGGGCTGCCGGGCCTGAATCCGTGGAGGAACACGGTGAGGTCTGATCTCGGAAGCAGTAGCACGATGAGGTCATGCCGGGCCACCGCGCTGCGGAGGAACGTGTCGACGACCGCATCGCAGGAGGGAGAGCCGTCGCTCCAGAAGAGGACGTGGTCTCCCATCCGGAGTCCATCGATTAAGCTCCACCATTCGAGAGCGCTAGAAACCATGGGGCGTCTGTCTCGCGGTAACTATCGGAACCGTGCCGCCAAATATCTTCCGCGCCAATTATCATCGATGGCGTCTCAGCGACTCTGCGGCCGACCATGGAGGCCATGAGGGGGCAAGGGGAGCAATCGAACTTCCGTTCTCGATAGCGATAGCGCCGGGGCCTGTTGTCACACGGACGCACCGTGAGGTTAGAAGGATGCTCCAAATCCAAAGCGTCCTGCCGGCCTCCCCCCCACCTCACGTCTCGTCCCGTTCAAATAGACTGCTGGCATTTCCACCTCGGGAGGCGAGGAGGGTGGCGCGCGAGAAACCCAGGAAAGTGGCGTTCAGGAAGGCTCTCCCGAAAGACGATCCGATTCCCGCGTCCGACATCATCGAAGGGCGTCCCAAGGCACGGACGTACGTCCTCCGAGAGGACGCGAGGGGGCGCTATGCATGCGGCATCTGGCACTGCACTCCGGGCACGTTCCACTGGACCTTCGATGTGGATGAGTTCGTGTACTTCGTGGAGGGCGAGGCACTGGTCCGCTACGAGGACGGGCGGAGGATCGTCGTCAGGAAGGGCGAGGCAGCGTACTTCCCCGGGGGTCGGTGCGTGTGGACCGTCACGAAGACTGTGAAGAAGGTTTTCGTGATTCGTTCGTGACGGATTCCGGGGAACATTGGCTCGATACAGGGCCCACGGACTAATGGGGAAACCTTTCTCCTCGGACTTTAGGTCAACCGAATGTATTATGCGGCCGAACCCTATCCTCCCCCATTCCGTGCCGCTGTCGTAGTGGGTCTCTCGGGACGCCCTGGGCCCGTCGGAGGATCTCTTGACATGCAGGCGAAAGGAGGAGGATGAAGCGGATGAGCGGTAACGTCGGCGATCCCAAAATCACCGTGGGACCATGGTACCGAGCCTCTCCCTACCACGAGGCGACCCGGCGCTATGGGTGCAAGGCTTACGACATCTACAACCACATGCCTCTTCCCAGCTACTACGGGGATCCCGTGGACGAGTACTGGCACATCATCAACCACGTCGCGTTGTGGGACGTAGCCGTAGAGCGGCAGGTGGAGATCACAGGGCCGGACGCCTTCGCCTTCGCGAACTACCTGACGCCCCGGGACCTCACGAAGTGCGCTGTCGGACAGTGCAAGTACGTCGTCATCACGGACGAACAGGGCGGGATCATCAACGACCCCATCCTGCTCCGAGTGGGGGAGAACCGCCTCTGGTTATCCCTTTCCGACAGCGACGTCCTGCTCTGGGCGAAAGGTGTCGCCGTTCACTCAGGCATGGACGTGGAACTGAGGGAGCCCGATGTCTCCCCCCTCCAGCTCCAGGGTCCCAAGTCGAAGCACGTCGCCAAAGCTCTCTTCGGGCCCAGGGTGCTGGATCTGCCTTATTACTCCCTGCTTGAGACCCAGCTGGACGGCATCCCCCTCGTCGTTTCCCGCACGGGATGGACGGGTGAGGTGGGCTACGAGATTTATCTGAGAGACGGCAGCCGTGGCGACGATCTCTGGGAGAACGTCATGCAGGCTGGCAAAGCCCACAACATCAAGCCTACGGGGCCCTCCGAGATCCGCCGCGTGGAGGCGGGCATCCTGAACTGGGGACAGGACATCTCGCTCGTGGACAATCCCTACGAGGTCGGCCTGGGCTGGCTCGTTGACGAGCATAAAGAGGCGGACTACATCGGGAAGCAGGCCCTCCGGCGCACCAAGCAGGACGGCGTGAAGCGGAAGCTCGTGGGCGTGGAGGTCCACGGAGAGCCCTTCCGGAGCCTGCTCTCGAGGTATTGGCCGGTCCGGAAGAACGGACGGACCGTGGGGCGTCTCACCGTCCTTGTCCACTCGCCACGGCTCGAGAAGAACATCGGATATGCCATGCTGCCGATCGAGGACGCAAGGCTCGGCACGACGCTCACTCTGACGTCTCCGTCTGGGGATCGAACCGGAACCGTGGTTCGCAAACCGTTCATCGATCCGAGGAAGGACACCCCAAAGTCCTAGAGTCCCTTTTCCTTACGCCGCCCGGGAACCGGGGCGGAGGGTGTGTCGCCGGCCCGAAGCGAGTGCGGGTCGCGCGACACCAAGAGGCCCGCCACCTAGCTCGGAACTCGAGTCGAGCCCCAGAAGGCGAGATGGGACTGACATCTGCAATCGGAGGATCCGAAGCGAGGGACCAAGGCCCGTGAACCGGGTTCCCGGAAGGCGAGGCGGTTGAGCCTGCATTCGAAGGGCTTCGAGGCCTCCACGCTCAGGATCTTCGACACGCGGGCGACGGGCAGCAGGTAGTCGATGTGCCACCTCCGCTTCTTACGCCGCGCGAGATGCCGACCCACGCGAGCCTCGATGCCGGACGACAACCGTCGCCTCAGCAGGCGTTCCGAGGAGTTTGACGGTGCCCCCGATTCCGCTGCGCTCCAGCACCATCTTGAGGGCGATGGCTCCTC
>CAYGBO010000055.1:320-4227 GCA_964348145.1 uncultured Methanomassiliicoccales archaeon | reverse complement strand
ATCGCTACTTAGGGTTGGTCCCTCGACGCCCGCGTATGCCGCGGATCATCCGCAAGTACCCCGAATCAGGTCCGGAACCTCCGAGACCGGTTGTGATACGGCCCTCCCTGGTCGTCCCAAGGATCCCGACGGCTTGGGGCTACGACCTGCGCCGCCTCACGCCTCGCCCTTTCGCGCGCTCGCGGGTTCGGCGGATGTACTCGGTCGCGTCGGGAGTCTTGCACTCCGTCTCGCCATGGTCCACTTCCACCTTGCCAATCTTCCGCGCCGCGGCCAATGCCCTCCTCTCCAGCCGAGCGTTCCGGACGCCGATGGCAATCAGGGCGGAGTTCATCGCCTCCCGTACCCGGTTCTTGCGGGCGTGGATTTCCCTCTCGATGATTTCGAGATAGCCCTCCAGGACGCCGTCAGAGAGATTCCCATCGCGTAACGCGAGGTGGGCGAGCACTTTCCACCCTGCACGACCGATCCACTCCTCCTCCGATTCCCTCCATTCGTCTACCTTCTCGCGCGCGAAGGCCGTCTTGCTCACGAAATCGGCGAAGGCGTCCGCCTCAACGTAATCTGCCAAGGCATTCGCCCAGTCCTCCAGAAGCTGTCCGGTTGCCTGCACCGGGTCTGCGACCATAGTGGCCAGGAGCCTGGCGTCGTGGTTGCCCGTGGACCACAGCTCCTCCGCGAGATCGTGGTCCGCGCGGATCCGCTTCGCGAGGGCTCTCAGGTTCGTGAAACTCACGCCATACTGATCCTCGAGCACGCCATGCCTGCGGTATATCTTCCGATTCTGTTCCGTCCCCAAGGACTTCATCTCTTGGACCACGTCGCGAGCGCGCCTCGAGATCGATCTCCGCTCCATGGCGGCACCACGCGGCGGTTCGGCCTATAGTCTTCCTCCACCCGGACACAGGACGCCAAGCTCTGGGGTCGCCTTCAGGGCGGGCGCCGCGTCCATCTTCCGAGGCGGTCCACGATTCACAGGAGCGCCTGATACGTGAGAGTCCTCATCTGCGCGCGGAGCGGATATGCGTCCGAAGGGATGAGCTGCGTCATGAGCAACCCGATGAGATCCTCCGCCGGGTCGACCCAGAAGTACGTGCTCGCGATGCCTCCCCAGGAGAACGTGCCAGGAGAGCCGGCCATGGAGCTCTTAGCGACGTCCGTGATCACGGAACCCGTGAAGCCGAAGCCTACGCCTCGAGGATCGCATTGGAGCGAGCTTGCAAGGGACGACAGGGGCGCGGGACCGTACTCGGGGCCCAGGTGGTTCATCATCATGAGCTCCACGGTCTTTCTGTCCAAGATCCGAGTCCCATCGATCTCGCCCCCGTTCTGCAGCATGGTCGCGAACCGAAGGTAGTCCGCGGCGGTCGACACGAGGCCATGGCCCCCGAAGGGGACGCTCTTCGGATTCCGGTACGGGCTCTTCGCAGGCTCGTCCTCGAGCTTCATTCCGCCCTCGGCCGTCCTCTCGTAGTTCGCCGTGAAACGGTCGAGCTTCTCGTCGGGTACGTGAAATGCCGTGTCAACCATACCGAGGGGCTCGAAGATGCGCCTTGCAAGGAACCGGTCGAAGGGCTCCCCCGAGAGGACCTCGACGATGCGGCCAAGGACGTCCATGGACACGCTGTAGTGCCACTCCGTGCCGGGCTGAGCGACGAGCGGCAGCTCGGCCACGCGTTCCACGAACGCGCGGAGACTCGGGACGCTGAAGAGTTTTGCCTTCCGGTATAACTCCGGAACACCCGGTTCTGGATCGTCGTAGCTCAATCCGGACGTGTGAGTCAGCAGATGCTTGATCGTCATCGGCCGCGCTGGCTCCGTCCTCGGAATCTCCGTGGTCCCTCCCACAAAGACCCGCAGGTCCCTGAACTCGGGTAGGTACTTCGAAACGGGGTCCGTCAGACGCAGGCGTCCCTCCTCGTGGAGGATCATCGTGGCGACGCCTGTGAGGGCTTCGTGAGGGAATAGATTCGGAAGATCGCATCGGGTCGCATCGGTTTCTCCGCCTCGATATCCATCCTGCCGATTGCGTCGAAGTGAGCCACCTTTCCGTGGCGGACGACAGCCGTGATGACACCGGGCAGGTTCCCTCGATCCACATAGGCCCGCACCGTCTTCCGGATGCGAAGGAGACCGTCGGAGGAGAGGCCGACTCGCTCCGGATCGGCTTGGGGGAGCTTTCGCCCAGGGGACTTTGAGGCCGCGAACACGTGGGGCAGCAGAATGACGGTGAGAACTTGGAGGATATCCAAATACGTTGCGACGGACCGCGCAGGACAGTACTCCCGAGTGATCCGTCCCTCCGATTTTCCGTCGTGGAGCTCCCAGAATCCGGATCGCCGTTTCAGCCCGCCTTAAAGGCGAGGACGAGTTCCACGGGCAACCCTCCCGGGGATCTCTCCCGCGAGGATCGAATCCGGAAGCCCGCTTCCTCGAGGGACGCCCGGACGTATATCGGACGGCAGTCCAAGAACCTCGGGAAAGTCCGGTGTCCCCATTCGTACACGGTTCGAAGCCACGAAGCCTCTCCCGACTTCGTCATGGAGACCACGCAGATGCGTCCGCCCTCGCGGAGAACCCGCTTCGATTCGCCCAGGACGACGGGGATTTCCGGGGTGTCGAAGAGTTCGAGGGTGAAACTCATGAAGATAGCATCGAAGACGGCCGTCCGGAACGGCAGACGGGCTCCGTCCCCGCGTACGAGCCCGACGTCCCGTCGAAGGCCGCTGCGCTCGAGCCTCGACCGGGCCACGTCGATCATCTTCCGAGAAAGGTCGAGCCCGCAGAGTCGGCCGGACGGACCGACCGCGTGGGCCACGCCCGGAAGTTCGTCACCAGGGCCGAATCCGATCTCAAGGACGCGTTCTCCTTGTCTGGCGTCGAGCGCTTCCACGCCGGCCCGTCGAAATCCCCGTTCCCAGACTCCTTCCAAGACCGTGTACCAAGGGCTGACCCTGTCGTAGGTGGCCAAAGCCTCCGCCTTCGAACGTGTAACCCGGCTCACGTCTCGTTCGCGTCCCGGCATCTCCGCATCGATCCTCCGGAGGGTGTCCCAGTCGAGCCGTGCGTTGCTCGGACGCCGCGGTTCCCCTGTTCTCCGGCATGGACCGACAAGGGGCTGCGCTATGATGGCCTTTGTCGTCGAACGAGGTCACGAGTCGGCGACCGGACAGGGACAGGTACCTGCCGTCTCGGAGGTCCCGTCGTGCGAAGCGGATCACGTCCGCCCGCCGCTCGGAGCCCGAACCTCCGGAGTTCTAACCCGAGTCCGAAGCCACGCTGGGCCGTAGACAGCCCCCAGGCCACCTACGAGCCCTCCGAGGGCGTATGTGGCCAAGAAGAGGGGAGGGTTCGCTCCGAGGCCTCCCGTCATTTCTTCCATGGGGAGCTGGAGCAGGACGAAGCTCAGCAGTCCAACTCCCGCGGAGAGCAATGCGACGAGAGGCCAGCGAGCCTCGCGCGGAGGACTGAGGAAGCGGTCGATGGACAGCCCGGCCGCGAGGAACAGAGCGAGGGCCGCGAGTTCCTGTGGGACCGGTTTCCCTTCGCCAATCGAAAGGATGAACAGGGACGTTCCGAGGATTCCCATGATTCGGGTCGCTTCCCGCGGAGCTGGAATCAAGGCCTTCGCGGAAACTGTAACGAGGGGAAGGATCGCCGAGAACGCGAAGGCCACGGCAACTCGCTGTGACGAGAAGGGCAGGAGCGGATTTTGGTCGAATCCGGGATGGGACAAGATCCAGACGAGACCCGTGAGGGCAAGGGCCGATCCCGCGTAGGCGAAAGGAACGGTCGCCGCGAAGTACCGTCGACCCGCGATTCGGATTCTTCGCCAGAAGTCCTTTGCCTTTGACAGGGACGACGTCCCGTACGCGAGACCGAACCCTGAAAGGTTCATGCCCGCAAT
>CAYGBO010000055.1:0-310 GCA_964348145.1 uncultured Methanomassiliicoccales archaeon | reverse complement strand
CGACGAGCCGGCCGGCCGATCGAAGACGACGACCTTCAGGCCGATTTCGAGGGAACGCGGCACGGGATGGCCGAGGTAGCGGAGGAGGAGACCGTTCAGGCTCGCGGCGAAGGTCAGTCCGATTCCCGCATAGAGGAGCACGTGGGGAGGTGTCCAGAATGTTTCCACTTGGTCAGCGACATGCCAGCGGATGTCCCAGGCACCTCCGACCATCTCGATCCAAAAGGCGACGGATGCGATCGAATAGGCGAGGGCGAAGAGGCGAGCACTTCTGCCGGCGGGAATCCTCAAGAAGCGGCCTCCGGGAGTC
>CAYGBO010000054.1:7816-12937 GCA_964348145.1 uncultured Methanomassiliicoccales archaeon | reverse complement strand
CTCGCGCACGCCGCCGCCGCGTTCCGCCATGTGGTCTGGTGCATGAGGAGTGCGCCTACGATCACCTCGAAGGGCGTCCGCGCGGGCCACCATCCTTGGGGGCCGTACCGATCGAGCAGCCGCCCGTACACCTCGAGGGCTCGTTCCATGGCCGACCTGGGCCAAGGCCGTCGTCCCCATCAGGGTTGCCATCGCGGGGACGCGTCCTTTAAGGCCGTCGCCCCCATCCCGTCCCGTGGCCTCCGCGGGCCTCGATGAGGCACTCTTCCGGGGGATGAACCTCGCCGGCACGAATCCCCTCTTGGACGGCCTCATGCTCTCGTTCACGACCCTCGGACTCGCCTACGTCCTCGCCCTCCTCGCGGTCCCCCTGTGGTGGCGCGGGCGTCGGGTAGTCGCGTTGGACCTCCTCCTCCTGTTGGCCATCACCTTGGCCGTCACGGAGGGCATCAAGGTCGCGACGGGGCGCCCGCGGCCCTGCGAGGCGCTGTCGGATGTCCTCATGGTCCCGCTGTACGGCTGCCCGCTCGAGGCGAACCGGGCCTTCCCGAGCGGACACACATCCCGGGCCTTCGCAGTCGCGGCTCTCCTCGCCCTCCGGTTCCCCCTTCGGAAGGGATCCGCGGCCTTCGTCGCCGCGGGACTCATCGGTGTGAGCCGCATCTACCTCGGCGTCCACTGGCCATCCGACGTCCTGGCAGGCGCGGTCCTCGGCGGGATGATGGCGCTCCTCCTCGAGGTCGTGGACCGTCGGGTCCCTGCCTATCGGGCGGGTAAGGAAAGACTCCTGCGCTCCCTGGACACCTTCCTCGGACGCCGCAGGGCGGGCCGGACCTCAAACCTGAAACTCGCTTCCGAGGAACTCGGCGGCCCGCTTCGAGGTGTCGTCCACGGCCCGCTCGAAGGGGGCCGAAAGGGTGTCGACCAGGGCGACGAAGAAGGCGCCGGGCGTGATGTTCTTCGCGATGAGCACGCCGCCGTTCGACGTCACCACGATCCGATCGGGAGCGGGCTTCTGCAACCCCCCGTAGATGACGTCCAGGGCTCCGATCAGGGTCGCCGTCATCGTGCCGAAGTTGTCCACGTGGGCTTCCTTCGGGAGGATCCACGCGATCGGCACGCCGGAGCGGGCGACGATCGCGCTCGCCTGCGCCCCTGAGCGAGCCTCGAAGTCCTTGAGCAAACGGCGAAGCTCCGCGACATCAGCGGGCAGGACGATGACCCCGCATGGGCGCCGATGCGTCCGTCCTTATTTAATCGTTCTCACCTTACGGCGCCCGAACCTTCGACACGAAGCAAACTATATGGGCGCCGCGCCGCATCCGTCGTTCATGGAGGAAGGGGCGCGCCTGGTCCTGCGCACGAGCGCGGCCCTCCGCGGCGGGGAGAAGGTCCTCCTCGTGGCCGACGAGGAAACCCTGCGGGTCGGCGAGGCCTTCGCCTCGGCGGCTCGAGACCTGGGGGCGGACCCTGTGCTCGCCCTCATCGGGAAGCGCGAAACGGACGGCGCGGAGCCGCCGGAACCCGTCGGGACCGCGATGCAGTTCTCCGATGTGGTCCTCCTCCTCACGTCCCAGTCCCTCACGCACACCCACGCTCGACGGGCCGCGAATCGCGCAGGCGCCCGCGTGATCTCGATGCCGGGGATCACGGAGGACATGCTCCGAGTCGGGGGTCTTGCCACGGACTGGGGGGAGATCCACGAGACGGTCCGACGGATCGCGCGCCGACTGCGCGGAAAACAGGAGATCCACCTCACCTCTGCCGCGGGCACGGACCTCACCTTCGGGATCGAGGGGCGCGACTGGGTCACGGAGGACACGGGCCTCTGCGCAAGGAAGGGCGCCTTCACGACCCTTCCGGCGGGGGAACTCTTCGTCGCGCCCCAGGAGGGGACCGCCGAGGGCCGCCTCGTCGTCGATGTCTACTTCGACGAACCCCTGGAACGGCCCGCGACCGTCCTCCTGACCGCGGGCCATGCGAGCCGCATTCTCGGCGCCACGCAGGCGGTCCACGCGATGAACCGAGGAGGCCGTGATGGACGGGCCTTGGGGCGCTTTGGCTTCGGCCTGAACGCCCGCGCGCGGGTCGAGGCCCCGCATCTTGAGGCCGAGAAGGCCCTTGGCACGGCCCACGTGGCCTTCGGGGACAACCTCGTGATCGGCGGGAAGATCCATTGTGGAGTCCAGGTCGAGTGCATCCTCGCGGAAGTCGGCATCGAGGTGGACGGCAAGGCCGTTCTCGAGAAGGGGCGACTCGTCGAGTGACGCGCCTCATCGGTGGTACAGGACGCTGTAGAAGCGATTCTCCCGGAAGGACTTCTCGAGCCGGCCGACGATGGCAATCTTGTGTCCGCACCGCTTGCACTTGTTGTCCTTGTCCAGGTACCAGCCCGTGATGTCGAACCCGTGCCGCTTGATGGCGACGGCACCGCAGCCTGGACAGTAGGTGTGCTCCAGGGGATGTCCAGGCACGTTCCCGACGTAGACGTACTTGAGCCCGGCTTCCTTCGCCACCTCGCAGTGCTTCTCGAGCGTTTCGACGGGAGTCCAGGGGAACTCCATCATCTTGTAGTCCGGGTGGAACCGCAGGAAGTGGATCGGGCAGTCAGGGCCGAGGTGGTCATAGACCCAGCGGGAGAGCCTCCGGGCGGCCTCAAGGCTGTCGCCCACCTGGGGCACGATGAGGTCCGTGATCTCGATGTGGATATTCGTCTTGTCGCGCATGTCTAGGATCGTCTGGAAGATCGGATCCGCGTTCGGGATGTTGATGAACTTCCGCACGAAGTTCGTCTCCCCGGATCCCTTGAAGTCCACGGTACAGCAGTCGAGGAACTTCCCCATCTCCGCGACCGTCTCAGGCGTGTCGTAGCCGTTCGACACAAAGATGTTGATGAGCCCCGCCTCCCGGGCCTTGAGCCCGATGTCCCGCGCGAACTCGATGAAGATCGTCGGCTGATTGTACGTGTACGCGAGGCCCTGGCAGCCCTGGTCTAGCGTCATGCGGACGACGTCCTGGGGCTCGACCTCGATGCCCTCGACCTTACGCCGCTGGGAGATGTCGAAGTTCTGACAGTACCTGCAGTTGTGAACGACGATGCCGTCCGCGACGTAATTGTGCGTCGAAATGCACTCAAAGCTGTAGACCGGCTCGAATCTGTCCGACTTCTCGACCGAGCGGACGGGCAGCCACATTTTCTTGTTCGTCCTAGCAAGGGGGGCGAGGGCCTCGTCGATGAGATCGCGGACAGCCGCCTCATGATCAAAGAGGTCCTTGCTCCAGATCCGAAGGACACGCCAACCATTCTCCTCCAGGGTGGCGTCCCGAACTCCGTCAGACTCTTTCACCTGTTGCGATTTGACATGCCAGAACCCGTCGACCTCGATATCGAGCCTGCGGTCCACGACGGCCGCGTCCGCGAAGTAGAACTTCTTGGATCCTGGGAGCCGATTCTCAACCTCCATACGATACTCCTTTTCGTACGGGATGTCCATGAGATCCAGGATTTTGTAGAGCCTTCCTTGGCCTGCCGACGGGCGGCGGTGCCTCCAAGTTGCCAGGCGCTTGACATTCCGATGCCATCCGTGGTCCGGGTCGACCTCGTAACGGGCGCGGTTAGTCGCGAGTGCCCTGCGGGCCACGCTAGGATCCCTCATCGGATTCCTGATCCGCATGCGCTCAGCCCGGGCGAGCCGGTCCGCTTCCCTGTACAGCGCGTCTTTCGTGTAGCAGGCACCTCGATGTCGATTCCAGGCCGCTAGTCCAACCACCGTCGTCCCGCATTCGGCGCAGGTGAAGTCCGCTTGGGTGACGGACTCGGCGCGCGTTTGCTTCCACTCCGCCGTGTTCTGGTACCAGACCTTTAGAACCTGGTCGCTAGGAACCAAGTCCCGGACGAAAACCCATCCTCGCTGGGTGAGTACAGGGTGCTCCGCGGTAGCCTCGAGGACGCTCGTCCCACGCGCGCCCACCCGGACACGGTAAATCCAGTCGAGGCGTCGCCCGGTATGCGTCACGACGTTCGGGAGGATTTGATATCCGCCATCGACATCGTACGACCACAATCGGTCCCCTGCATGGATCGCCTCTACAGGCTTCGTGGTCCCATCCGCGAGCAAGATCTGAGTTCCCGCAGGGTGGCACAGCCAGTTGCACCCCGTCGTCGCGATGCTGAAGATCTTGCTCCCGGGTCGGTAGTGGGTCACGGGCTTCTTCTCGATCGGGTCCACGTGGCCCGTGATGACCCGGCCGTAGACGTAGAGCCACAGCTTGCCACCGTGCACCCCGCGGACCCCACAGAGTCCCACCTGGCCCTCCCCGATCTTGCAGTAGCGGGCGCAGGCCGTGCACAGGATCTTCTTCGTTCCCTCGACGGGCTTCCACAGATCGACGACCTTGCCCATGGCGCGGCCGGGAGGCTCGCGGACATCCGCCAGGTCTCGCTCGGAAATCATTCTCCGGCCCTACTAACCCCCCGGTCTCGTTAAAACACTTTTCGCACGGTTATTGGCCTGAGAACGGACGGAAGTGTTCCCAGCCCCTTCCCGAGAGGGGCTCCTTGCCCGCCTTCGTCACGAGGACGTTCCCGCCCTTCGGGCCCACCTTGCCGACCAGGGTGATCCGATGGTGATCCCCCCGACGCCTTTCCCGGTACCGTGTGAGGAGGGTCTCCAGACCTTCGGGTCGCACGGTCGCCACGAGCTCGTAGTCGCCTCCGTAGTACAGGGCGAGCTCCTTTCCCTCCGCCTCGGGCAGGCTTGCAACCGCCTTGGGGACGGGGAGGGCCTCGAGGTCGACCTGGTAGGAGAGGCCCGTCATCGCCTGCATCTGGGCGAGGCTCGCACCGAGGCCGTCGGACACGTCCATGCAGCTCGTGACGACCCCGGACTCCGCGAAGAACATGCCCTCCAAGACGCGCGGATAGGGGCGGAGGAGGGCGTTGAGGGCCTCGCTTCGGACCGGGGCCGAGTCGAGCTGACGCATGGCGAGGCCCGCCCGTCCCAGGTCCCCGGTGACGACGATCATGTCGCCCGATCGGGCCCCCGTCCGGAGGAGGACCCGATCCTTCCGGACCTTCCCGATCGCCGTGACGACGTCCGCAGGCCCGATCCCGTAGCCGAC
>CAYGBO010000054.1:2650-7806 GCA_964348145.1 uncultured Methanomassiliicoccales archaeon | reverse complement strand
CATTCCATCGCCTCGAGAGAGCTGAAGATGATCGAGATTCTCGGAGGCGTCCTCCCGATCGCCGTTCCCGCAATGGACACCTGGTCCGATTCCTTCGTGTCTCCGCCGAGGACCGCGATCCCGAACTCCCTCGCGCATTCTTCCATTCCCTGTCCGAGTCCGCGGAGGAACTCGACGTCCGTATTCGCAGGCATCGACAGCGCGGCGACGAAGCCCAGGGGCCTCGCCCCCGAGGCGGCCACGTCGCTCAGGTTCACGGCGGTCGCATACCATCCGACCTGCTGGGGCGTCGCGCCCGGCGGGATGTGGGTCCTCGGGTTCACGACGTCTGTCGTGATCACGAGGTAGTCCTCGCCCCACTCCACGACGCCGCAGTCATGGCCGAGCCCGATGGCTTGCCCTCGGTCGAAGATTCGAGCGAGGACTTCCACGGCGCCGCGTTCTCCGAGTTCTCTGAGCGTTGCCATCGCGGTTCGACAAGCACGAGCTCGTAAAGAAACGTGTCGCCCTGTGAGGAGATGGACCCGAGGCGCCCCTGTTCACCCGGAGAACGCACGGGAGGATCGCAAGTCCCCCCAGGCCGGTGTGCATCAGGACTAGCGAAACGTTAATCAGCGACACCGGCCGCGGACACATCTCATTCGCGTCTGCGGTGTATGGCCTTTGCTGCCGGCGTCCCGCCGCCGAGTCCGCGGGCCGGGAGGCGCAGGCCTTTAGTCGGGCGATGCCATGGGAACCTGGGAGGATCCGATGAGCGCGATTTCCCTGGATCGATCCATGGAGTTGTACCGCGAGGCGCAGAGCGTACTGCCCGCTGGCGTGAGTTCGAACGCGCGCGTGTGGCGGGCCGTCTGCCCGACCTACATGCCCTGCAGCCTGTTCGTCTCGAAGGCCCGGGGATCGCACATCTGGGACGTGGATGGCAATGAGTTCATCGACTATCGCTTGGGGTTTGGTCCGGTGATCCTCGGGCACAGTGATTCGCGCGTTCATGCGAGGGTTCACGAGGCGGACGAGGACGGCCTCATTTACGCGTTGAGCCACGAGCTCGAGATCACGGTGGCCAAGAAGATCGTCTCCATGGTCCCCTGTGCGGAGATGGTCCGCTTCTGCAACTCCGGGACGGAGGCGACGATGCACGCGATACGACTCGCTCGGGCCCACACCGGTCGGGAGATCATCGTGAAGTTCGAGGGGATGTATCATGGAGCTCACGACTACCTCCTCTTTTCCGTGGACCCTCCCTTCGACCGGGCCAAGGGCACGCCCCGAGCGATCCCAAAGTCGACGGGGATTCCGAAGGCCGTCCGCAAGCTGTGCCTCGTCGAACGATGGAACGACTTCGACCGCATCGAGAAGCTCGTGAGACGTCGTGGGGACGAGATCGCCGCAATCATCACGGAGCCCATCATGGGGAACTGCGCCGCCATCCTGCCGCGCGACGGATATCTGAAGCACCTCGAGGAGCTGTGTGCCGATCACGGAATCCTCTTGATATTCGACGAAGTGAAGACGGGATTCCGCGTGGGCCCGAGGGGTGCCCAAGGTCGGTTCGGCGTCACGCCCGACCTCGCGACCTTCGCGAAGTCCATGGGGAACGGCTACCCGGTCGCCTGTTTCGCAGGACGATCGGACATCATGGACATAATCGGACCGTCCAAGGTGGTCCACGGAGGGACCTACTCCGGAAACCCCATCTCCCTCTCGGCCGTCGACGCGACGCTCGACATCCTGCGGAATCCTTCGATCTTCCAGTCCCTCGAGGCCTTCGGCTCGCGGCTCGTACGCGGGCTCCACGAGGTCGCCGCGGACCTAAAGGTTCCCATGCTCGTCAACGGCGTGCCGGAAATGTTTCAGCTTCTCTTCACGCGCCAACGTCAAGTCCGTGAGTACCGGGACTTGGCCAAGTGCGATCTGAACCGGTACGCCTCCCTCCACGTGGAACTCCTGAACCATGGCGTGATGATCGACGAGGACAACATGGAATGCTGGTTCACATGCGCCGCCCACAGCGACGAGGATCTCGAGAAGACTCTGAGTGCGTTTCGTCTTGCCCTGGCCGACATCAGAGATAGGATCGTTCACGCTCCGCCGAGGATTCGGGCTCCGTAGTCAGCCAGGACGGCGTCGGCGGGGGCCATGGCCCGAGGAACGACCCCCGTCCCTCGGGTTCCGATGCATGTGGCGGGTTTTCAAGGCAGGCCGTCCCTATCGTGAGGAGACTCAGATTTCGTCCTCGTCGACGATGCCACCGGGCGGGATCTTCTCCCGGTAGTCCATGAGGATCCGAGTATCCACGTCCGTGACCCCCACGGGGATGATCTTCCGATGCACGAATTCCCTCAGACTGCGATTGTCCCGGGCCGCGACCCGAAGGACGACGCGTCGGTCCCCGCTGATCAGGTAGATCCCCGTGACGTTTTTCAATGCCTCGAGCTTGGCCAAGGTGGCCTCCATCCTCTCTGTCGGAATGTTGCAGAAGACGAGGGCCTCCGCGTTGTATCCTAGGGCCGACTTGTCGACGATGGCCGAGTATCCTTGGATAATACCCGCCCGTTCCATTGCGTAGATCCGTTCTCGCACGGTGGACTCCGCTCGATGGATCTCCCTAGCAATGTCCGCGACGGTCAGCTTCGCGTTCCGCTGGAGTAGGTTCACAATCCGCGTGTTCATCTTGTCCAACGGCCTCTCCCGTCGGGCCCCGCCTTCCGCCATGGCGTAGTCAAACGCTTCCTTGGCCATCAGGGTATCGCAGAAGCCACGGACCAGGCGCCCCCGTTCCGCGGTTTCCACGGCCATGAGTTATCAACATGCGACTCCGTTGAATCCTCCGGTGTTCCCCTATGGAAAACCTCGATGACATGGTGAAGATGCTCGCCAACTCCCCGGAGGAGCAGCGGCGGGCGATGGTTCAGCAACGGATGGATATGTTCCTCTCCATGCCCGAAGAGAATCGGGTCAAGGGGATGCAGGGCATGATCCAATCCATCGGAAAGCTCTCCCCTAGCGAAAGGAAGCAGGTGATCAAGACCCGAACGGAGGTCGTCGCATCCTATCCAGATGACAAGCGCAGGCAACTCCTCCAGTCGAGGATGAAGGCGGGAATGGGCCTACCGAAGGACGTGGACTCCTCGGACATGCAGACGATTGAGAGTGTGCTGCCGGAGCTGCCCGAGAATCTGCGAGCGAACTTCTTGCAGACGAGGGGAGAGCTCATGAAGGCGATGGGCGTCAGCGTG
Organism: uncultured Methanomassiliicoccales archaeon; assembly: GCA_964348145.1. Classification (GTDB taxonomy): domain Archaea; phylum Thermoplasmatota; class Thermoplasmata; order RBG-16-68-12; family RBG-16-68-12; genus RBG-16-68-12. The sequence continues at coordinate 4,567 of CAYGBO010000054.1, read as the reverse complement.
CCCCAGCAGGGACCGTCCACCGGGTCGGCGGTCCATCACGGGCGCCCCATGGAGATCCGTGGAGTCTTCCGCAAGCGCTACGTCTGCACGGAGTGCGGCGCCGTTCAGCCGATCGCGAAGTAATCGAGCAGATACCGGAGGTTCCTGCGATGACCCACACATACACGGCGACCGAAGGGAATTGGGAGGACATCCTGCGGGGCCCAGGCCCGGTCCTCGTCGACTTCTGGGCACCCTGGTGCACCTGGTGCCGACGCCTGGCACCGACCTTCGAGCGACTCGCGACGGAGTACGACGGACGAGTGAGGTTTGCCACGGTCAACGTCGACGAGCAGCCGGGGCTCGCCGAGCGATACGGGGTCCAAGGCATTCCCGCGCTCAAACTCTTCTGCGAGGGCGAGACGGTCGAGGAGGTCATTGGATACCTTCCAGAGGCCGCCCTTCAGCAAAGGCTCGACGAGGCGCTCTCGAACAAGCAGGCCTGCGCGCTCCCCTGATCCACGCGCGATGAACGAGGATCACCCCCCTCCTCTCTTACTTTTTTTGGTTCCTCCGCCACGAATTTCGACGGTCCCCCTTCGCCCCTCTGGCGCCCCGCGCTTCGCTGACGAGGCGATGGCTGAACCTTCCCTGCGCGAGGGGACCACAAAGACACACCTTTTTCTGCCGCCGATGATGTCATCCATCGGGAATCAGATCAGGAGGACGCTATTCCATGGAAGACATGATTCGGATGATGGCGGAGGCCCCGCCCGAAGAGCGGAAGAACATGATGAGGGACCGGCTCCAGATGTTCGTGAACATGCCCGAGGAGAAGAGGGTAGACTCGATCGCCCAGCTCGTCACGGCCTTCAGCAACCTGAAGCCCGAGCAGCGGGAAGAGCTGATCCAGGGCCGTACGATGCTCGTGGCCTCGATGCCGGAAAACGATCGGCTGACCCTGATATCCTCCCGGATGAAGGCCGGGATGAAGATCCCCAAGAGCGTCCATGAGAGCGACATGCAGCTCACGGAGAAGGCGGTACCCCGGCTTCCCGAGGACCTCAGGAGGAATTTCACGGGCACGATGGAAGTCGTGAAGAAGAAGATGGGTCCAGCGGCCCCATCCTCGGCGGTGACCGGAGGCGTTCCGCTTCATCACGACCGACCCATGGTGCTGAAGGGCGTGTTCGGCAAGAAGTACGTGTGCACCGTGTGTGGCTACAAGCGGCCCGCCTGAACACAGTCACGCGTGCGATTTCAACGGAGCCCCTCGGCCCTTGTGAACGGGCTCATCCCACCTGGCATGGGCGTGGGGAATGAGACGAAACGGTCCAGTGGAGTATCGAAGCCCGAGACGCTCCGTAGGACCCCTGCGGGGTCAGCTCTCCGGGCCCGATCCCCTGCCCTCAGGGAGCTTCTTGCCAAGGGAGACGAGGGAGCTCGCCCCCTCTGAGAGGATGACCATGCGGGCCTGAACGAATCCGATGATCGTCCCGAAGAACCGGCCAATCGCGAAGAACACGAGGCCCATCCCGATGAAGTTCCAGGGTTCTCGGAGGGCACCCAGGATGGACATCTGGTGGCTCAGCTCCGACGCCGTCAGATCGTCTCCCGCCTCCATGGCGTCCCGCCACTGGGTTTGCAGGCTCACGTGGATGGGAACCACGAGGGGGAACGTCGTGGAGATCATGATGAGGGCGCCGAGCAGGAGGGGTGCGAAGAGTTTCCTCGCGAACTTGCTCATCGCGTTGACGGCCCGGGCCTCCACGTCGCCTTCGTCGGGGTTCGGGGGCTTGGGCGCGACGCCCTTCCCCTGAGCCTGCAGGATTTTCGACATGGTCCCGGGTAGGATCATTCCCATTCCCTTGAGGTTCAGGAGGATGACGCCCAGGGTGAGCCCGATTCCGAGCATGACCATGGCCATGCCGAAGAACC
>CAYGBO010000054.1:0-2640 GCA_964348145.1 uncultured Methanomassiliicoccales archaeon | reverse complement strand
GGGCGGGCACGAACCGCGCCGATGGGTCGAAGACGGTCAGGAAATCCCGCAGGAAGACTAGGTCGACGAACGCTGCCTCCGTCGCGCCTTGTAGTCGAAGGACCTCCCAGCGCAGGAAGATGTTCAGGGACGCCGGCACGAAGAGCAGGAGGAGGGTCAAGATTCCGCCGCCCGACAGGTACGCGGCCATCTTCTCCGGCCACAACGTCTGCTCCAGGGGCTGGGCGTCCGCTCCCGCCAGCGCCATTCCCATTCGCCCGATGAGGCCCCTCTGGTCCCGGAGGGCCTGGATGATGAGGAGCAGCCAGTAGACGATCCCCGCGAGCATCGTGACGATGCCCGTCACCGCGATCACCGGGAAGAGGGCCGTTGCCCACGCGAGTTGTTGGGCCGCGCCCCCGTCTGTGGAGACGGCAACGAGATCGGCCCTTGCGAGGGCCCCCAGGAAGCCGACCGGATAGCTCGCGGAGAGCGCGATTACGAAACCTACAATGAGGATCGCAAAGGGGAGTCGGGGGAGACGGGGCACGACGGAGGCCTTGGAATCGGCGGGGCGGCCCGAGGCCAAGGACCCCACGAGGCGAGGAAGCAGGCGGGCCTGGAGCCTCAGGTTGTACACGATCGTGGCGAGGCTCAGGCCGATCCCCAGGACGATGAAGGAGAGCGCGCCCGGCCGCTGGGGCGTCCGGAGGACCTCCGTGAAGGCACCCCACGAGGCCGGCGTGAAGCCGGGAAACGCGATCTCGAGGATTCCCGCTGCCGCGAACCCTCCCAGAAGGGCGAAAAGGAAGTTCGCGGCAACGAGGATGAGGCCCAGGAACAAGAGCTTGGGGAACATCCGGGCGTATCGGGGTCTCGGGGGCAAGGACACCTTTGCTTCCGGGAATCGGCTCGCGTAGGCGGACATCGCATCGCGGCCGGCACCCGTCAGGTTGTGGATGATCACCACGATGGACATCCCGATGCCGAAGGTCAGGAAGCCGAGGCCGAGGAAGTTCCACGTGGGGGTGACGATGCGAAGGATGTCCTCCACCTGCTTCGCCTGGACATACTCCGGGGAGCCTGCCGCCCCCGAGAGTTCCAAGTCGTGGATCGTCTGAAGGGCGAGGGCTTCCCACGCACCGAGGCCCAGGGCGGAAATCACGATAATGATTCCAAGGGCAAGGAAGACGTTGAAACGTCGGGCGATGCGCAGGAGTCGGGGCGGGACGTCCTCGTCGGCCATCGGAGACACTCGTGTCCAATCATCCGATGATTTTGTATTTGTCGAGGGCTCGCGAAAGGTTCGCCGAATCCCCCTGTCGTGGCCCCCTTGTTCCCCGCAACCCTACGGTTTCCGACTTACGATTCCAACCCGTGACCTTTTGGTTCTCCCGCTGGACACAAAGTTCTTGACCAGAAAGTCGCTGCGTGACCCCATGGCCAAAGATCCCGTCTGTGGCATGGAAGTCGACCCGAGTCGCGCCGCGGACTCCCGGACTCACGACAGCGCCACCTTCTACTTCTGTTCGGCAGCATGTGTCGAGACGTTCGACAAGGACCCCCATCGCTACGGCCACGCTCCCTAGTCGTCCCTCGAGCACACGCCTACGGCAGGCTTTCTCGGCCTGTGCGCCGGAGCACCCTTCACGCATGATCCTTGCCGGTTGCCCAGCGCAGGAGCGGGGTCATCGCAGTCCGAAGCGCCCTTCCGTCCTTCGACAAGGAGTACTCGACCCGTGGAGGCACTTCGTTGAAGCTTCGCCTCCGAAGGAGCCCCGCCTTCTCGAGCTTCCGCAGTGTTCCCGCGAGGGTTTTCGGACTGATCCCGCCCAACTTGCCCTTCAGCTGTAGGAAGCGCAGGGTCCTGAAGTTCCCCACGGTCCCGATCACGAGGATCGACCACTTGTCGCCGATCACGTTGATTACCCCCTTCAGGACGTGGGGGCACGGGTCATCCGGGCTGCGGACGAGCGGGCAGGGACTTCTTCGAGTGATGTCGGCCACGGTTTCCCTCCGGAAACTTGCTTCCTTCATTCCCACTGGATACCTTATTAGTTTCCATTGGATACTAATGCCGTGTCGCTTCCCTTGCATCTCGATGCATCGGCCTCCGCCGGACCTGCGAGGCGCCCTCGGCTCCGTTTCGTCGCGGGCCTTGCCTCGCTCGGACTCCTCGCCCTCGCGGGATACGGTGTGTTCCTCGTGTTCGTCGGCGACGGAGGGGCCCTGGGCGGAGGAACGTCGACGCTCATTGCCGCGGTCGCGGGCGCGGGAGCCTTCTTCTCTCCCTGTTCGTTCCCCTTGCTCCCCAGCTACTTCGCCTACGCGGAAGTGGTCCGCCGGGGGCCTTCCGCTCAGCGGGGAGTCGTGGGGGCCTTGGGGCACGGCCTGGCAGCCGCCGCGGGTGTCGTCACCTTCAACGGTCTCCTCGGGCTCATCTTCGGGCTCGCGGGTCTCGGCGTGGCGGAAGCCTTCGTCCTGCTCTCACCGAGTCCACCGGTCGGGACCTTGATCCTCCGGACCGTCGTGGGCGTCTCCCTTCTCCTTCTTGGCGTCGTGCAGATCGCGAACCTTTCGCTCCACGGCCTCCTCCTTGACCGCGTCCTCGTTGCCGATGTTCTTGACGGTAATCGTGTACCGCAGCTGGTCGCCCGCCAG
>CAYGBO010000053.1:11334-13069 GCA_964348145.1 uncultured Methanomassiliicoccales archaeon | reverse complement strand
CAAGGAGCTCGAGGAGGCCCGCATCCGGCTCTACCAGAAGAAGGACCGGACGCGGTACGTGCTCACGGTCAGTACTGCCCTCCTTGCGTTCTTCGTGTTCATCGGCGTGCTGAACCTGATCGACTCCGTGAACATCGCCTTCCGCGAGGGCGACGTTCCGATGAAGCGGTTCCTGAACTTCCTCGTCCTCGGGATCGCCGGGTTCACGGGCCCGTACGGCTTCTACGTCGCCCGCGCGCAGCGCAACATCAAGCTCATCGAGCGCCGCCTGCCGGAGTTCCTCCGCGACGTGGCGGAGGCGGGCCGCTTCGGGATGACCCTCGCGGAGGCGATCGTCGTCGCCTCCTCGGGTCGCTACGGCCGCCTGACGCCGGAGATCAAGAAGATGGCGGCCCAGATCAACTGGGGCGTTCCGGCCACGGAGGCCCTCCGCTTGTTCGCCCAGCGGGTGAACACGCCGATGGTGAACCGGGTCGTCAGCATCATCATCAAGAGCAGTGACGCGGGGGGCGACGTCGCAGATGTGCTCACGATGGTGAGTCACGACTCGAAGGAAACCCAGCTCACCGAGGACGAGCGGAAGATCGCGATGTCGACGTACATCGCGGTCATCTACATCTCGTTCTTCGTCTTCCTCGTCACGATCTGGATCCTGAACGTCACGTTCCTTCCGAAGATCCAGGAGTCGTCCCAGGCCCTGGCGACGCAGACGACGGGCGACAGCACGACGACGATCCCGGGAATCCTGCCCGAGAACATCGGAGAGGTCATCCTCGGGATCCAGATCGCGTTCTTCGTCGCCGCGGTCGTCCACGCCTTCGGCGACGGTATCCTGGCGGGAGTGCTCGACAACGGCAAGGTGGCGAACGGGCTGCGCCACTCCTTCATCATGCTGCTGATCGCACTGGTCAGCTTCCAGCTCATCTGAGGTGCAACGAACGTGGCCGACGCAAGCGGACGGGACTACCAAGAACAGCTCGCCGACCTGAGCCGAAAGGAGGCGGAGGCCGCCGCGCAGCTCGCCGCCGCGGAGAAGGCGAGGGCCGAGGCCACGCAGATGCTCGCGCAAATCGAGGAGAAGAAGCGAAACGCGCTCTTCGCCGCGCTCGACTCCGTCAAGAAGCGGTACTTCCACCGCCTGCTCGGTGGCAAGGGCATCAAGGTGCTTGCGCCTCGGGTCGTCGGAGTCGAGGAGTCGACGCTGGGCAAGGTCACGACGATCCCCAAGCTCGTCGACCGGAACCTCCAGGAAATCGAGATTCAGCCGATTCTGCCGAACTACTCCTACGTCCGCATCCTCTACAACACGATGGTGAACGAGTACTTCTATGAGGTCATCGAGCCGAAGCTGATCGAGGAAGAGGAGGACCTCCTCGAGGTCCTCAAGGAGATCCTCATCGAGTCCCTCGAACTCCAGGAGGACGCGGACGACAAGGAGCGGGAGACATACTTGCGCCGCGTCGTCGACGGCATGCTCCGGGAGCTCGGGGTGAACCTCCACCCCGTCAGCAAGGAGCGCATCATGTACTTCGTCATCCGGGACTTCGTTCGGTATTCCGCGATCGACGTCGTCATGATCGACCCGAACGTCGAGGACGTGAGCTGTGATGGCATCGGCATCCCGTTCTACATATACCACCGGAAGTACGGTTCGATCCCCTCGAACCTCAAGTTCAGCCTCATGATCGCGCTGGCCGCCTCGCTGGTGATGATCGTGGCCTTCACCCTCTTCGTG
>CAYGBO010000053.1:2491-11324 GCA_964348145.1 uncultured Methanomassiliicoccales archaeon | reverse complement strand
TCGATCAGTTCGTCGTGTGGCTCGCCCAGAAGTCCGGGAAGCACATCTCCGTCGCCCAGCCGATGCTCGACGCGACGGTCCCGGACGGCTCCCGGTTGCAGGCGACCCTCGGGAAGCACGTGACGAAGCGCGGCTCGTCCTTCACCATCCGGCGGTTCCGCGAGAACCCGTTCACCCCGCTCGACCTCATCCGGTTCAAGACGATGAGCCCGGACATGATGGGGTACCTGTGGCTCGCGATCGAGAGCGGACAGAGCATGCTGATCTGCGGGGGGACGGCGAGCGGGAAGACGACGACCCTCAACGCGATCCTGCTGTTCATCCCGCCACAGATGAAGATTGTGAGCATCGAGGACACCCGCGAGCTGAACCTCCCCCACGAGAACTGGGTGCCGCTCCTGACCCGCGCCGGCTTCGGCGGACGGACCGCCGCAGGCCGCGTGGCGGGGGAGATCGACATGTTCGACCTCCTCAACGCCGCCCTCAGGCAGCGGCCGCAGTACCTGATGGTCGGTGAGGTCCGTGGCGCAGAGGCGTTCGTCGTGTTCCAAGCCATGGCGACGGGCAAGTCCGCGTACACGACCTTCCACGCGGACGACGTGCAATCCATGGTCCACCGCCTCGAGAACGATCCCATCAACCTGCCCCGTGCCCTCGTGGCCGCCCTAGACATCGTCCTGCTGCAGGCCCAAGTGAAGGTCGGCACCGACATGACGCGCCGGGTGAAAGCCCTCATCGAGATTGTGGGGACGGACCCGGAGTCGAACGAGCTCATCACGAATTCCGCATACACATGGAACCCCGCGGACGACACGTTCAACTACTCAGGCCACTCCTACGTCTACGAGAAGATTTCCCTCGCTCGCAACTGGAACCAGAGGCGGATGGAACAAGAGGTCAAGCGTCGCCTCGACCTGTTCGACTACATGAAGCGGACGGGAGTCCAGAACTATCGGGACGTCGCGAAAATCGTGTCCTCCTACTACAAGGACCCCGAACGGATGATCAAGATCGTCCGCGAGACCCTGCAAGCCCAAGGGGTCGTCGTAGGCGCGTGATCAGGTACCCCGTTGGGCGCGAATTCCGCGGCCCGCGACATAGACAAACGCCCCCGAGGTCGCGAGGGAGGCCCCGAGGATGACGAACAACGGGGCGGACGCGCCCCTCGATAGGAGGAGGCCGGCGAGGACGGCGCCCATCGATCCGAGGCCGAAGACGCTGACGAACGTCATCCCGAAGGCGAGGCCCCGCAGGCGTGCGGGCACGGCGCCCGTCACCAAGGAATTCTGGAGGGGCTCGAGGGAAAACAGGAGGAACCCGTAGGCCCAGGAGAGGGCCGTGAACCCGCGCACGCCGGGCGACCCGAGGGCAACGAGCACGCCGGCGGCCCCCAGGCTCAGCGCGAGAAGCCATCGGTCGAACCGAGGTCGGTCCGCGATGTAGCCTGCGAGCACCTGGCCGAGCGCTCCGAGCCCGAGGAGAAGGACGTAGGATTCCGTGCCCACGACACGCGGAAGGAAGGTTAGGCTGCCCCAGTAGGCGATCCCCGCGAAGGTGTATACAAGAAGAATGGGGATGAAGGTGCCTTGCAGGAGTGCCCGGGAGGAGGGGACGAGGCGTTCCGGGGGCCCATCAAGGACGTCATCCCGGAGCCCACCCCGTAGTAGGAGGACAATGGCGACCAAGGCAGGAGCCGCGAGGACGGCCGCAGCATATCGCCAAGGCAATCCGAGCTGAAGGAGCCCACCGACCGCGGCGGGACCCGCGGCGATGCCAAGACTGCCCCCCATCCCATGCCACCCCATGCCCCGTCCCGGGTCCCGCAGGGCCCGAGACAGGAGAGACAATCCGGCCGGGTGGTAAATCCCGGAGAACAGCCCGAGGGAGGCGAGGCTCAAAGCCAGCCCCGCAATCCCCGGACTCCATGCCAGGGCGAAAAGCGAACCCGCGATGCCTGTCACGCAGGCCAGGAGCAGGGGAGGGGATCCCCACCGGTCCGACAGATAGCCGAAAGGGATGCTTCCAAGGCCGAAGCACGCGTAGGCGACCGCGGCGAGCACACCCAACGTCACGTCGTCGACGGCGAATTCGGAGCGCCAGGCACGATCCAAGAAGACCGGAATCGCGAGGAGGTTGCCGTGGACGAGACCGTGGATGAACGCCGTGACCGAGACGGAGAGACGCTCGTCGGGTCTCACTTGCGGCGAAATGGTGCGTCGTGGATATGCGGCTTCCGACCCTCATGCGACGCCGATGGCTCGTGCGAAGGACGGTGCCGTGAGGATCAGGCTGATCACGAGGAGGCGGAGCCAATCCAGGCGGAGGGGGCGGGCCATCAGGGAGGAGATGCGGCCCACGTCCCATACGCCTTTCGAAATCGTTTGGCTTGTGCCGAACGGGCGCCCTCCGGGGAGTGCGGGCGGGCTGGACGCCAGAGACCCACCGCGCATGCGCCCAGGGATCCCAAGCGGGCTAGGGGGCCTGGCTACAGTTCGTCGTCGGGTGCGTCGCTTCCCGACTGTCCCTCCGAGGACTCGGTGGACTGGCTGCTGTCCCCCAGGGGCCGCTTGACAATTTTTTTCTGGACCACAGGCGTCCCGGTCGCGGGCTTTCGAATGATTCGCCTCGGGATCGCTTCGGTTCCTGCGGGGGCCGCCTGGGATCCGCCCCTGGGCTCCTCGACGGGGCGTGAGGGGGCAGGAGTTGTCGGGCGCTTCACTGCGGGCGGTCCGCCGACCGTGCCGCCGCCCGTGCCGCCGCTGGGAGGTCGTCCGGGCTGCTGCATCAAGGATCCGCACTTGTGACAGACCGTCGCCGTCACGGAGTTGAGGGTACCGCAGACAGGGCATGGTTTGGAGCCCATCTTGCGCATCTCCTCTTCCTCGCGGAGCCAGTCCTCGAAGGTCACGAAGGTGGGCTGCTTCCGCCACCATTCCTGGAACTCGCGGTCCGAGAGGGACCGGCCCAGCTGCTTCTGCGCCTCGTCCTTGAACTTCCGAACGACTTCGTCGTACTGGAGGCGCATCTTCTCTTGGTAGTCGGCCATCTCGACCTCGCCCGTCGCGAATTCAACGCTGCACTCTGGGCAACGTTTCACGTCGACCGGGATCCAGGCTTGACAGTTCGAGCACTTCGCCATGTCCTTTTCGAACTCAACACCGCACTTGGGACAGCTCGTCGAGTCCTCGGGGATGAAGGCACCACACTCACCACACTCGACCATCCTGCCGAGGCCGTAGAACTTGAAGTACAGAGTCGCACCCAAGGCGATACCCGTCACAGCCGCGATGATCGCGAGGAACAGCCACCAGGGTATACGCAGGATCGGGACGAGCTGCTCCAGGAAGGGCACCTGTCGGGCCACGCTGAACGTCGCGCTCGAGGAGGCGATGAAGCCGCCGGGAGCCGAAACGAGGACCGTGTAGGTCCCGTCGCCATACGCGTCCGTGACATCGAAGACCGCGGTGAACACGCCACCTGCCTGGGAGATGACCTCCGTGCTCGCAACCGGGTTGCCTTGCGCGTTCCGTATCGAGACATTCAGGGTGACTCCGACGATTCCGTTGAAGTTTCGGTCTCTGACGAGCCCCGACACGACGAACTGGACGCCAGGCTCAATCGTCGTGCCATTCGCCGGGTTGTTAATCACGACGCTTCCCTGAGGCGGCTGGACGTCCACGGTGATGTTCGCGAAGTTGTCGTTCTCTTGGGCCAAGCCACCCTCGTTCAGGCGATTGTCCGGATCGGCAACAGCCATCACTTGCCTCAGACCCGCGACGCCGATGCCCGCGAGATCGAGCGTTACGTCCGTGAAGTTCGCCACGGCAAGGCCATCGACCCGGCCGAGCACGACGGAGCGCGTGTCATCCAAGTACACAGCCACGGAGATGTTCTGGGCGGGCGTCTGGCCCAGGTTGTACACCCGAACGACCACGCTGAAGCCTTGGCCCTGGGTCACGGTGACGGTCTCCGTGTAGTCGCTTTGACGGAGCTCGAGATTCGGCTGAGTCAGGACGGTCTTGGTGACGGAGGTTTGGTCGTTCCCACCGTTGTAATCCGTGTTGCGAATTGTGTCGGCCTTCGCCGAAACCCGGACGTCAATCGTGTGAGGTCCCGTCGTCGTGGGCTGCCAATTCACGGTCTTAACCGTCGTCGCTCCATTCGCCAGGTCGAAGGTGGCGGGGCTTGAAACAGGGGATCCGCCCTCGAAGACTTGGAGGGTTGCCTGCGTCGCCCGGTTCGTCCCGTCGTTGTGGATCGTCACGCGCAACGGGACGCTGTTGTTCACAACCGGATCCGAGAGGAATTGGATGTCCGCAGTGCCTACGGAGAGATCCGGCCACGTGAATAGCGTCACGGGCGAGGCGAGGATGTTGTTCAGCTCGCTCTGCTCCCGGACCGCCCCCGGGTCCGAAACGGTCACGAGAGGTGGGTCGACCACGGCGGAAACCGTGCGACTCGACTCCACCGTGCCGCTGGGCCTCCATACCACCGAGGCCGTCGCCGTTCCATTCTTCGGGACGAGCGGTATGATCGCATCTCCGATACCAACGCTGGCCCGGAAGTCGTTCGCCGTGAAGTCGAGGATCCCATCGTTGTTCTTGTCGACGTTGTCCTCGAAGAAGCTGACGAGAACGTTCGGGACGTTGATCTGCCCGCTATTGGAGACCACCGCGGTCAGCGTGATGTCCGTGTTGATTGGCTGGGAATTCGACAGAAGGTTACCGCCGGACACCTGGATTTCGACGACCCTCAGATCAGGTGTCAAGCTCGAGAAGTTCAGGTTGAGAACTGTGTCCGCGACGACTTGGGCCTGGGCCGGAGCGTCCGCGGGATACACGGTCATGTCGAGAATCGCTTGGCCATCCGCGATATAAGAGTTGTTCACCACGCGGCCTCCGGCGGAGGATGTCCGCGATTCCGAGAAGGCTCGGTATATCACGTAGCCTTCCGGTGCTTCTACGTCCCAAACCATCGTCCGCGCATAGTAGATGTCGTCCGCGGCTGGGTTGGGCACCGTGAAGGAGGTCAACGTGCTCGGATCGAGTCGCTGCAGGCCGAGGGTCACATTGGCGTCTGCCAGGAGGGTTTCCGTACCATCCACGGCTCGAATCGAAAGCCACCAGTACCGGCTGACCTTCGCGCCTTCTTGGATCATGTCGACCCACCACGTGCCCGCCGGATCGTATGTCTGCACGGAGGTAAGTTGAACGTTTTGCTGGCCTCGGAAGACAAGCTGGGAGGTGAGGGTCTTATTGAATGTCGTGTTGCGAATATCAAGGTCCACGGTGTTCGCATTGCCGTCATCTGTCAGGAAGGCGATGATCGTCACGCCGCTAAAGGTGGCGTCCCACAGCCGAGTTACCGGAGCTGTGTTCAAGGTAATCCTCGGCCCGCCGAAAGTGTTCCGGACGAGAGACGCACTCCCGTCCGCCAGGTTCACGCTCCCATCGATTGTCGAATCGGAGAGGGAAACACTCGATGAGGGACCTGTAGATCGGAGCAGCCCGGGGATTCCACGCTGTGTCAACGCGAGAGTGCTGCCCACCACGGTCAGAGCCCCGCCGTCCTCGACATCGACGACCAATGCGAAGTTACTCCAGACGATCGTGTTGTCGAACGTGAGGGAGCCGCCCGAGACGACCCGTACGTAGGCGCAAGCATCCGGTTGCTGGTCTACGTACAGGGTGCCGTCCTGGATCGTGACGTCTCCTGAAACCTCGAGGCTCCCGCCCACGGAAACCGGGCCCCGGATGACCCGACTGAAGCTCCATGAGGTAACGGGAGAAGAACAGGCCACGACGTCCGCGAGGGTGAGGGTCAACTCGCGGTTGTTGTCCTGCCACGCCAACTCGGGGTACGCGGGATAGGAAATCCCTCCAATCACTGTGGACGCGCCAAGGGTCGCCGTCTCGTCGTAGTTCCCAAAGGACACCGCATTGGGGAGTGTCGTGCTGTCAATCCGATCCGTATACAAGGGAATCTTCGCCGTTCCGCTGCCATCCGTGCGGTTCCACTGGCTTGCTCCGCTGGCGGTTCGGCCGAGATACCAGAGGGTCCGCGAGGCGGGCGTCGTAGACATCCCGTTGGCCGGGTACTGAGCCGTCCCCGCGCTCGGACTCAACCGGGACCAGATCATCGCCCCACTCACCCGAGCGCCTCGAGCGTCAAGGACCGTCACATCGACCCAACGCAAAAGATAGACGTTGCCTCCAGCGGCGGGGCGGTAGGCGGGGGTCCAGTCCACTTTCGCCAGGGGGGACTGGGTCGTGTCGATTGTCACGTTGTATAGATAGGCATCTGACGAAGCGTCCGTGATCAACTCGTTGTGGAGAGAGGCCATATTCGAGTGGTCCACGGCAAGGTAGGTGTCGTAGGCGTACAGGGATGTCCCCGAGAGAAGCTGGAGATCGGCGGCGCCGGATGAGTGCTCGTAGAGCTTCTCGATCCGTGAGCCGAATACGCTCGCGGTCGTGAAGGCCCACCGTATCACGGGGGCATCGTTGTTCGCGTCCGTGTCGAGGCCGAGGCTCACGATTTCTGCGCTGGCAAATCCTGTGATAACGGAATCAGTGATATTGAGGAAGGCATCCGTGCCGTCGACTCCCGTTGCGTTGAACCATCCGGGGAACTTCAGCATCGCTCCGTTTCGCATGACAAAGGTCCCGGGGTTGCCCAGGGAGCTGGACACAGAGAGGGAAAGATACAGATAGGGTTGTCTGGGTTGTGACGAAGGAGTTGTCCAATACAAGGGTCCCGCCGCTATTCACGTTCAGGGCGTGGGACTGGTGAGAACCATCTTTCGCAAACCGGAGACCGCCATTGATCAGGGGCAGGCTCCCGCCCGCGTTGATGTTGATCGTCCCATCGACCGTGTACACGATGCCCGAGCAAACTTGGGCCGTCGTGATTGTCCAGTCACCTGTGATGACCCCGCCTACCTGGTCGCACGTGCCCGCCTGGGCTGCGCCCACGAACGCGCCGTAAGCGACGAAGACGCCGCCCAGGAGCATGGTCCAGACAATCATGAGGCTGAAAGCCCTGCCAAAGCGATCGGCTCGGTCAACCATCCCGAAACCTCCCTCCGCGGAGTCGCCAGGATGTCTCCTGGTGGCTACATCCGGTGGGCATGTTGCCGGCTCATCCGGGCCTAGTCTATAAAAAACCTACCGGCCGATTATCTTTCTCGATACGGAACTGTTCTCGTCCGCGAGAACGTTCCGTTTCTATGGAGAGGATTTAATTATATACAAATAATTATTAAGACCGACTTATGCAACTACAACGACGAAAGCTTTCGACCGACGCGCCCGTGCTCCAACTCGTAGCGCGCCGACTCAGATGACCTTTCTCTTGAGCACTTTCTTGACCGTCGGCGCGGATTCCTTCTTGGTCGCTTTGCGCCCGCCGCCAGACATACGGTGGCCGCAAGCGTAACACATGATCGCGTCGGAGGAAATCATGGTCCCGCAGGAGGGACAGGCTGTTTCCGATTCATTGGCCGTTTTCTCAGAGCCGGACTCTTCCTGAAGACGGTGGCCGCAGGCGTAACACATGATCGCGTCGGAGGAAATCATGGTCCCGCAGGAGGGACAGGCTGTTTCCGATTCGGCGGCCTCGGGCTTCGCCTCGCGTTCCGCCCGGGCAGAACCCTTTGAGGGTGGCGTTTCTGCCTTCGGCGAGGCGGGTGTGGGCTGAGGTCGAGGTGCGGGAGCGGGTGCCGAGCGTTTCGTGGGTGCATGGGCTTCCTGGCGGGGGTGGACAGGCTCCGCCGCCGGTCTGGACCGCGCATCCTGCTCCTGGGATAGGAGCTCTCTCTCCTTCTCCGCGAGACCGCGCTCTTGCTCTGCAATCTTCGCCTTAGCCGAGGCTACGCTCTCCTCGTCTTGAGCAAGCTGCTTCTCGCGATCGAGCAATTCACGAACCCGGGCCGCCTGCTTTTCGAGATCGGCCCTTTGCTCTTCCAGCAACTTCAATATCGATTCCTCGTGGCCTGCAATTTCCTTTCGCCGATCCGCAATCTGCGCAACATGGTTGGAGATCTCGGATTCCCGACTCGAGATTTCCTCTTCTCGCCGTAGAAGGGACTCTTGCCGCTTCGCGAGTTCCTGTTCACGGGCCGTGATTTCGTTGTCCTTGGCCAGAACGCGCTCCTTTGTGGCTTCGAATTCCTGCTCCCGCTCGGCGACGGAATTCTCCGCTTGTTCGAATTCCTTTTCCCGAGCTCTCAGCCCTTTTTCGCGGCCTTTGAGAGTGTCCTGATCCTCTGCGAGAGCGGCACGCTCTTGCTCCAAGGCTCGGCGCTCCTCATCCAGCTTCCCCATCTGCTCCTGGATCGAGGACTCTCGCTCCTGGAACTCCGCTTCGCGGGACTTGATGTTCTCCTCGAGCTTCTTCAAGGCATCGAGTGCGTCTAGAATCGACGTCTCAGCCATCTACAGATTCCTCCGGCTTTCTAGTTTCGGCAGGTCGCTGGGCCCCGAGGGCCCAGGCGTGGGAATGGTATACGTCACGTCGATCCCCCGGATTCGAAGATCGGGCCGAGCACCGTGAGGCCGCCCTTCTTGGGTTCGATCGCGTGCTTCTCCATGGAGTGGTCAGCCGCCCGCATTTTCTCAACCTGAAGATAGCGGACCAGTTTTCCGCGCGAACGGTCCATGCCAAGGAGCATGATCCCGTCGACGAGAAAACCCTCGTTGCCCAGAAGCTGGCTGTCGCCGTTCGCGCTACGCTCCATGATGACCAGGGAGGTGAGCTCGTTGTCCCTCAGCATCTTGAAGAAATAGAACATTCGTTTCCGCATGCTGGTTGTGCTCTCCATGAGGGAGTACAG
>CAYGBO010000053.1:0-2426 GCA_964348145.1 uncultured Methanomassiliicoccales archaeon | reverse complement strand
CGGACCCACGACGGCGTCGACTTCGCGCAGGTCCGTGAAGTCGCTGATCTGCATGTTCAGGGAGAGCTCAACTCCGAGCGAGTCCATGTTCTTGAGATGAGATTGGACCGTTTCTTCGAGAGTCGTGTACAGTCCAAATTCTCCCGTCTTCTTCAGATAGCGTGACATGAGAGCGTAGCAGAACGAAGTCTTCATCGAGCCTGCTGGACCTGTGACCAAGATGACCTTGGGAGGGGAAATCTCGGTGCGGATCACTTTCTCCAATCCGTCGATGGCCGTCCGAAACGTCATTGCGTCTCGCCGTTGATGGCGCATCACGGGTGAAGGGCTCACTTAACGGTTACGTGCTGGTTATCTACATTGAGCACTTATCAATCTCTGTACCGATACCGGAAAGTCTTTGTACGCTCCGCAGGGTCTAAAACGCGCGTTCGAGTTTCGAGGTGTAAGTCCACGCCTCCTAGGGAGACAAAGGTCTGTCCCGTCTGCGATTCAAAGATCGCCGCGGACGCGCGACAATGCGAGTACTGCCAGACAGACCTGACCCTCTTCGACTTCGGCGGAGGCACCACGATCGAGTCCTCGGAGGTTCGCGGGGGAGATACCCGGAGCATCGATGAGATCCTAGCTTCGATCGCGGGTGGGACCGAGAGTCAACCTGAGATTTTCGAAACCCTGAAGAACGTTGCACGCTCCTCGGAAGGTTCGGACGAGGCGATCGCGAAGGGGCCTGAGATCTCTTCCCCGAAAGAGGAGGAACCCCTCGCCGAGCAGTTCATCTGCCCAGTCTGCGAGAGCTATGTGGATGCGAATGCCACTGTTTGCCCGGGGTGTGGCGCCCAGTTCGCGGAAGGGGATGCGGCCGAGTTCGAGTGTCCCATGTGCCGGTCCATCGTCTCCGCAGAAGCGAATTCGTGCCCGGAATGTGGGGTGGTGTTCGCCATGGAGACGGAGAAGGGGCCCGAGGCTCAACCCGCCGCCGGAGCCAAGCCGCCTCCAGAACGCGCAGCCCTAGGCTCATCCGCCCCTCCCAGAGCACCCATCCCGTCAGCGACTCAGCTCGCTCTTGCAGATCGACTCCTCGCCGTGCGGACGGCAAGGCGGGAAGAGCGAACGGAACTGCCGACCGGTGACCGAAAACTCATGTACCGAGCGCTGCCAAAGCTCGTGAATGAAGTGAAGGCTCTCCTACTTTCGGCCAAGGGAATGGGTCTGGGAATCGAGAAGGAAAAGAGAGTCATCAACGAAGCGATTGCGGCGGGTAAGCGGCGGAACATCGAGCGGGCGGTATCCGTGATCGACAACGCCAAGCGAGCCCTTACGATGGCCTGCACCGAGTTCATTGCGAACGAGATCGAATCCTTCGTCCGCGAGGTCAACAGCGCGGGCACAGATATTGGAGACACGGACATCGAGCAGAGGCTGGAGGAGGCGGTGAATCGACTTGAGGCTGGCAACTATGATGGGGCCTGGGAACGCTATCTGCAAGCCACCAAAGGCTTCCGTGCGCAGGCCCACGATTACGTCCGCGCGAGAGAGAAGCTCGAGTCGGACCGAAGGCTGGTCGCCGACCTTAAGGGGATGGGAGTCGACGTTGGAGACGTAGAGCGACTTCTCGTTCGAGCGCGGGACGCGATGAAGCGGAGGGACCAAACGACCGCCGTGGAGACATTGAACCAGGTCCGTCGCCGTCTCGCCGAGGACCTCCCCGGGTTCGTCCAAGACGAGATGCGAAAGGCTCGCAATACGCTTCTCGAGCTAAAGGTCAGGGGCGCCGACCTCTCGAAGCCGATCGGCATCCTTAAGGTTGCGAGCGTGCACGCCAAGAAGGAGGAGTGGCGGGAAGCCATACGCTACCTAAAGGAATTCCTCAAAGAGATGGGTTCCTAAAGACTCCCTTTCTCACTCAGTCGAAGTGGAGAATTTCCATTTCCCTCTCGAGCATCTTCACCTCTTGCTCTTTCAGGGTCGCAGGACCGAGAGAGATGATGAAAACAGACCGACCTTCAGATACGGAGTCCACCACGCGTCGGACGAATTTCAGGACGGCCTCGAAGGAGTTGCTCGACACGAGATATTCGAGGCCATCGAGAAGGAGTGAGCCACCGGGTCGCTTCGCTAGAAAGTCATCGATCTCATAGACAATCCTCTCGAGAACCGGCTGGATCGTGTCCTCCGCACTACTCTCTCGATCCGTGAGCCACAAGACGCGATCGGCCTCAAGGTGGAAGGACTCGCGAACCCTCTTTGGATTCGTGCGTGTTATGACGAGCCCGCCGTGGCCCTCACCCATGGCCTTGGCAAACAGCCGGAAGGCCGCCGCAGGCCTTTCTTCTTCGACGAGGTAGCTCTGCCCTGGCGTGAGCTCGTGTCCACCTTCCTTGAGGCCGACCGTCCCCTCTCCCTCGACCTCGCCGATCACGTCG
>CAYGBO010000052.1:8822-13812 GCA_964348145.1 uncultured Methanomassiliicoccales archaeon | reverse complement strand
ACCGTCGCGATCGCCTCCGCAGTAGGACCGGGAGGCCGTGTGATCACTTATGAGAAGCGGCATGATTTCTCGGCCTTCGCTCGTGACAACCTGCGACGCGCCGGACATCTGGAACAAGTGGAAGTCCGAATCGGAGACATTGGCCAGGGGATCCCGGAACGCGAGATCGATGCCGTCGTTCTTGACATCCCGGATCCCTGGCGAGCCGTTCGGCCCGCATGGGACGCGTTGCGAATTGGAGGCGCCTGGGCCTCCTTCTCGCCGAATGTCGAGCAGGTTCGGCAGACCGTGGAGTCCCTCTTGAGCAAGCCCTTCGTCGACGTAAGGACTCTCGAACTCATTGAGAGGGAGATAGAGGTAAGGGAGACGGGCACGAAGCCTTCTTTTTCCCCATTGGGTCACACAGGCTACCTGACATTCGCCCGCAAGGCTCTCGAATCCTTTCTATAGAAGCGACGGTGCTGCCAAAGGACCGCACGCGCTCAAGCTCTCACGCGAGGTGCATCGTCTTGCCAACCTGAGGCTGGACGACGCGTTGCGCGAACTTCGTGAAGCGTTCCGGGTACTCCGTGTGAACCGGGTAAACGCGCGCCGGTCGAATGGTCTCAATCATTGCGGCGATTTCTCGCTCGCTCATGTGACCCGAGGCATGCAACTGGTGCCGCACGAGGCCGAACCGATCCAGCCAATTCTGAAGGATGGCGTCCTCGATGTCGTCCTCCTCGAAGGGCTCACTCTTCGAATGGATGAAGGGCGAACCCGTGGGGGGTTGGATGTCAATCAGCTCCGCGAGATGCCAGAATTCAAGCTGTAGGATGAAGGCGCCCGGGCGACGCTTCACGTCCTCGGCGGTGACCACGCGATCCTTCGCGATCGTATGCAAGGTCTTTTCCCAAGTATCCGTTCGGTCCAAACGACGGTCGTAGATGAGGAGGTCATCATCACTTCCGACGTCCGGAACGCGTATGCGCGTGTCCTTTTTCAGCGTTTGAAGAAGGTGCGCCGTCCTCCCGTTCACTACAAACTTGCGATCCGTGGCCTTTGCGACCTCGAGAAAAGTCCGCATGCGATCCACGTCACGGCCCGGGAATGTCACGAAAGGAAGCTTTCCCTTTGCCCTCCGTACGACGTCGACGGCCTTCCCCTTCACCTCCGCCTCCGTAAGGTCCCGTCGAGGGTCCTCAGGAGTGACGCGGGTTCCCTCTGTGATGAGCGCCAGGGGCTTTGCCCGCGTTGCGGCCGATATGAAGTCATCGGTAAGATGCCCCGCGGGACCGTGGCGGCGCAGGTCGCCTGTATAGGCGACCGTGCCACCGCTCGTGTGGAACAGGTAGCCGTAGGCTGCGGGGGCACTGTGGTCCACGTGGACCGGCTCCACGTCGATACCTTCCGCATCGATTCGGTCCCCCGTGTGGAACAGCCGGTAGTCGTGATCTCCCAGGGACGCGGACCTTGACGTCGTCTCCCAGGATTCCAGGATCGTTCGAGTCCCCTCGCCCATGTGGACGGGAATCGAGCCGTCCGTGTACCTCAAGTGATTCGTATGATCGAAGTGCACATGGGTGATGAAGATTCCCGCATAGGGGGGCTCCCGCCAGGCGAAATCCGTGGACTCGAGGGCGTCCATGGAATAGAGTCCTGGAATCCGGTGCACTAGCTCTAGGCCGAAGAAGTCCCGGAGCCCGAAGCGATACCGGGGGCCGAGGAACTCCGTGAAATATTCCTCTCCAAGACGGAACGGTGCACCCATGTCGAGCCAAACCTTAGCGTCCCGGTCCTCCAGGAGGATCTTGTTTCCGCCGATTTCGCCAACGCCGCCGTAGAAGGTCAGCTCGACCACGTCGGATCTCCCTTCGTGCCCATCATTGCGTCAGTTCAGTCACGATTACGTCCCGCACCGCTTTCATCGACTTGAAGCTCAGGATGAGGCGCCCCTCGGGATCGACCTTGAACAGCCGAGGTTCCACGCCCTCCGCGGGCGCGACGAGAAGCGACTGGATCTTCCCCGTCTTCGTTTCCACGATTAGGTCTGTGAGGATCCCCAGGATTTGGCCATCCTCCGTCATTACGGTCTTGCCCTTCAGCTCCGTCGCGAAGTATTTCATCCCGGGACCCCGCGGCCGCGTATCCCGGCCTCCTTATTTCTCCCTTTCTGGCCTCCACCTCGCTGGGTGCGAGACGTCACGCCTCGCGAATGGTTCCCCTGGAAAGGGCCCTGACAACTCGAGGTAGACATTCTTGAAGCAGGACTCGGCCGGTGAAGCGCTTGAACGACGATTGGTCAGGAGTCCTATTCTACGACATGCTACGGCGTGAAAGAAAGCCGAGAAACTCCTCTGCTCGTGTTTCGTGAAGTAAGCGTGGTCGAGCATCACGGCAGTCCGTGAGTGCGAGACATAGATGGCAGTTGACAGATCCCGAAGAGCCACGTCCTCCGGTATACAGAGAAGGTGGCCGTCTCGATTGCGGTTCAGGGGGTTACCTCCGTACCCACGTGCAGACGAGCGTGAGTATCTCGACCGCCGATACCAACCCTCTTGGGTGGCGTCAGGGCGATTAGCAGGAAAGCCGCGGACAGGGCCGCGAATGATCTCATCGGGTTCGTCGAGAGAAGTGGCCCTAGGCCCCCAAAAACCACCCCCTCCGGACACGAAGTAGAACAGAGCTGTTCCCAGCGGGAAGGCGTGCACGAACCATTGTCAACGCCGATGCGGCTTCCTGATTTTTTCTCTAGGTCCCGTGGGAAGCGTCCTCGTCCGCGAAGGGTGGTACCGCGTGTGGCGATGAGCCACGACTTACAAGCGGAGGAGCGTCCTCCCCTTGTGGACAAGGGTAGCTTTGTTCCCGGGGAACGAAGATTCCGCCGCGTTCCCGAAAGCGGGTTCCCGCCACCGTCTGTTGAATTCCCCTGGGAGAGGGGGCGGTTCAGGGGCAGCCTGCTCCTGTAATCGTTAGATATCTTTTCAAACGAAAATGTGCCTCCCTCCATCACGTTCTTATACGTTCGGCCACGTCTGCTGAGGACGCGGTCCCCCGGACGGTACCCATGGAAACAGTCATCATCGATCGGAGCTGCTTTCTCGGCCTCGCCCTCGCGGCCATCGAGGCCTACAACCGGGAGACGAACGGCTTCCTCGTAGGGAACCGAGGGTTCCGCACGATGCGTCGACGCCGACGGGAGGTCACCGTCCTTCGGGCCGCCTATCCCCTTCAGACGGAAGACCGGAAGCGGAACTGGGTGGGCCACGGGAATCTGCAGGCGTTCGAGCGCGCTCAGCGAGCGATCGAGAACTTGGACGTCGGGTACGAGATTCTCGGCGGATTCCACAGTCATACGGGCGAAGACGGAGACGCGCGCCTGTCACGCACCGATCTCGAGTACGTGGCCGACGAACTAAGGCGACGGGAGCGCGCCCAGATCGGCGACGGGCCGAGGTGGCTCGAGATCGTCGTGGCTCTCAAGCGACGCCAATGGGCCCAAGCCCACCTCGTGGGTTGGACGACTCGCCACTATCGGCGCAAGATCGGGTGTACGATCGCCCTCGATGCCAACCAGGGCTACGATCTCGTGCTGGGCGGCTACTGGGTCGAGGGCGAACCGGACGGCGCCCCGGGCACCTGGGACTACGTGGATGCGGAGGAAACGAAGCTGCTCCTTCCCTGGTCCGAGTAGCTCCTCCCCGCGCGGCATCGGTGACCTCTTGGCCATTTCCGTCGGCTCCGCCTTTGGTCCCAGAGGATTTGAATGAAAAATGTTCATATCGTCGGGGGACGGTCCATGTCCTGAGCTCGATGACCGTCCTGTTTGGCACCCTCGGGTGGCGCCCTCAAAGCCTCATCCCGTCCATCCGCTCGACGGAGGACCTCGAGCGTCTCGTCCTCTACCACAGCGATCACGGGAAGAGCCGGGAGGCAAGGGCGAAGGTCCTCGAATTCTGCCGCTCCGTGGGCATCCACGCGTCCGGCGTCCAACTGAGCGATGCCTTCGACCTCCTCCGAGTTGCGGAGCGCATCCGCTCCGACGTCCGGAAGGAAAAGGAGGGAGGCGCAACGGTCCGATTCAACTTGGCGGGGGGGACGCGACTCATGAGCAGCGCTGCGCTGCTCGTCTGCATCCTCGAGGGGATTCCCGCGACCTACGTCCATGAAGAGACCTCGGAGGAGATTCCCTTGCCCCTCCTGCGGATCACCTATGGCGAAAGACTCACCACGAGGCAGCGGGCCGTGCTTGAATTCCTCGTGAGGAATCGGGACGTCTCTCACACGGAGACATCCTTGGCGAGGGCCCTGAGGGTCCACAAGGCGACGATGAACCACCACCTGCGCGAGCTCGAGGCGAAGGGCGCGATCGTGCGGGAACGCGATCCGAAGGACCGACGTCTGCGGATCGTGCGCGCCACGCCCGGCATGGAGCTTCTCATCGGCTGAAAAAGGTGCCGCCACGAACCCTCGGGGCTACCCTCGGGTTCGACGAGCGCGGGGTCGCGCCCGTCCTCCCGGTGTGCTGGGTCCACTTCGGTGCCGTGTAACCGGAAAAGGGCTAAGAAGGGGCCGCCCATGCCGGAGGGGGGTTTCCCGCGTGGTCCGTGTCCAGGTCGAGGTTCACCTCAAGAAGGGCGTGACGGACCCCGAGGGGGACAACGTGCGGAAGGCTCTCAAGCTCCTCGGCTTCACGGGCGTGCGCTCCGTGAGCAGCGCAAAGCTCTTCGTGATCGAACTTGACGCGAAGGACTCGAGGGCAGCGCGGCGCGAGGCCGAAGCGATGTGCCGAAAGCTCCTCGCGAACCCCGTCATCCACGACTACCGGATATCCGTCTCGCGACCTTAGATGTCGGCTGGACTACCGTGCGAGGGAGCGCGGGAGGTGCTGGGGAGGGTTGCGTTCTGTGAAGTCCAACTGAATGCGAGAGGACGGGTCCTTGGTTTTCCCGGCGCCCCGGCGTGAGGAGGGTTCAGGAGGGCTCAGGCGTACCCACGGATCCTCTGCCTT
>CAYGBO010000052.1:2912-8812 GCA_964348145.1 uncultured Methanomassiliicoccales archaeon | reverse complement strand
GGATGGCGGGACGCTGGATCTGGCCGGCACGCCGCCTTCGGGCGTCTTCCTGAAGATGGTCCGTGGCGAGGACGGAGGACTTCCGGATCTCACGCTCCGCGGCCCGGACGAAGTCGTCCATGACAATTCGATGTCGCTTCCCGCGCTTCAGGGATGAACGCATCGCCTGGCGAACGACATTCAAGATGGATCCCCCGCTGAGCACGTACTTTCGCGCGAGGACATCGAAATCCACGTCCTTCCCGAGAGGGGCCTCCGTGGGCACGAGGCGCCGGTAGATCTCGCGGCGTAGCTCCGGGCCCGGCATGGGGAACTCCACGGCGATGTCAATCCGCCGGTCGAGGGCCTTATCGAGGGCACGGGCCAGGTTCGTCGCCAGGATGACGACCCCCGGGTGATTCTCGAGGCGATTCAGCAGCACGTTCACGTCGCGATTCGTCCAGGGGGCCGCCGTGTACCCTCGTCGGTGGAACACCGCGTCCGCCTCGTCAAAGAAGATCACGGCATTCTCGCTGAGGGCGCGAGCGAAGACGGCCTCGATATTTTTCTCCGTCTCCCCGACCCACATGTTCTCCAGCTGGGCATAGTTGACGACGTGCAGGTATCGTCCGAGTTCCCGGGAGATCGCCTCCGCAGCCATCGTCTTGCCCGTGCCCGGAGGCCCGGCGAAGAGCATGGACAGACCCTTCGACTTCTTCATGACCCTCTTGAGGCCCCACCTTCCATACATGAGCCCCTTGTACTGGAGTTCCGCGAGGGCGTCCTCGAGGCCTTCCTGGGTCATTGGAGCGAGGACGAGATCGTGGAGGCGGAACCGCGGCTTCATGACCTGGGCGAGAGCTCTTCGTTCGGGCTCATGGCCGGGCCGTCCGTCATCTCCCTCGTCCTCGGAATGGTACACTTCGACGCCCGCCTTGAGCAGGCGGAGCAGACGTCGGACGTCCTCATGGCTCACATGTCGGCAAGACTCGCGGATGCGTCCGCATTTCGGACACTTCACGACCCACTGGTCCCGGTCCCCTCTGCCCGTTCAAACCCCCCCAGAACGGACGCGGATCGCTCCCCGCCCGGTTGGGCGACGAATAGGCCCTGGGGGCTATTTAAATGTCGCCCGCGAGGCCCTCGGGCCTGCACCCAAAGCCTCGTAAACCCTATGGCACGAACCGCTCTTGTCGTCTCGGGAGAGGGGGTCCATGGAGCGATATCGAAGGCGTTCCCGCGGCCTCGCCGTACATGACGTCGTCCTCCGGGACGCGACGGACGCGGAGCTGGCGGCGATCAGCGAGGAGATGGGGCTCGCGCTCAGCGTGGAGGAGATGCGGCGGGTGCGGGACCACTTCGAGACCGTCGGGCGAGATCCCACGGACGTGGAGCTGCAGAGCCTTGGCCAGGCGTGGTCCGAGCACTGCTGCTACAAGTCCTCCAAGTCCCACAACCATCCCTCCGCCGTGGAGCCCTACGGGGGAGCGAGCACGGGGATCGGCGGCATCCTTCGGGACGTCCTCGCCATGGGCGCGCAGCCGATTGCCCTCGCAGACCCCCTTCACTTCGGCCCCCTTGACTATCCCTTCGAAAGGCTGCCCAAGGGGATCAAGCACCCCAAGTACCTGTTCGGAGGCGTCATCGCCGGCATCCGGGACTACGGGAACCGAGTGGGGATCCCAACCGTGGCAGGCGGGATTGTTTTCGACGAAGGATACGTGGGGAACGTTGTCGTGAATGTGGCCTGCGTCGGCTTCGCCAGGAAGGCGGACCTCCTGCGGAATCGGGTCTCCTCGGGGCGGGATGTGTTCGTGCTCTGTGGCGGCCGGACGGGCCGCGATGGTATCCATGGGGTCACCTATGCAAGCGTGGACCTCACGGAGGAGGCCATGGAAGAGTGGCAGGGCGGAGCCGTGCAGCTCGGCGATCCGATCCTCAAGGAGCCCCTCATCCACGCGTGCCTGGAGGCCGCACGGGATGGTCTCGTGAGCGGGCTCAAGGATCTCGGGGGCGGCGGCCTCTCGTGCGTCGTGGGTGAGATGGCCCTCGCCGCCGGCTATGGGGCGGAGGTTGACCTGGATCGGGTCCCGTTGAAGGAGGAGGGGCTCACGCCGTGGGAAATCTGGGTGTCGGAGAGCCAGGAGCGGATGATGCTCGCGGTGGCGCCGGAGAACGGGGAACGCGTCCAGCGGATCTTCGAACTCTACGACGTACCCGCCACGCCGATCGGGCGCGTGATCCCCGAGAGGGTGTGCCGGGTTCGATACGGAGGCGAGCTCGTCCTCGAAATGGATCTCGAGTTCTATACGGGCGGACCCGAGTACTGCCGGACCTACGCGCCTCCTCAGCCTCGCTCCCGACTTCCGAAGTCGCTTCCACGGGAACCGCGCGACTATCGCTCGATCCTCCTCCGACTCCTCGCGTCCCCGGACGTCGCGTCGAAGGAGTACGTGATCCGCCAGTACGACCACGAGGTACGGGCGTCCACGGTCCTGAAGCCCATGCAGGGCGTGGTCGGGAAGGCCGCTCACGGGGACGCCGCGGTTCTACGACCCCGCGCGGATTCGTACCGGGCCCTCGCGATCGCAACGGCCTCGACGCCCCGTTATACCGCGCGCGATCCGTTCCTCGGCGGGGCCTCCGCGGTCGACGAGGTGTGCCGCAACCTCGCGGCCGTGGGGGCGCGACCCCACTCCATGACGAACTGCCTCAACTTCGGGAATCCGGAGAAGCCGGATCGCCTCTGGTCATTCCGGGAGGCGGTGCGCGGCATCGGGTCCACGGCCCAGGCCCTCGGCCTCCCGATCCCATCGGGGAACGTCTCCTTCTACAACGAGTCGGAGATCGGGCCTGTCCCACCGACGCCCGTCGTGCTGGGCGTCGGCATCGTCCCCGACCTTCGGAAGTGCGTGACGACGGACTTCAAGCGCGTCGGGAATCGGGTCGCCCTCGTCGGCACGACGTACGAGGAGTTCGGAGGGTCCGAATACCTGCGGCTCCGGGGTGCAGAGGGCGGCGCCGTGCCCGCCGTGAATCCGTCGGCGTTGAAGGCGTCCCTGGATCGTCTCTTAGATGCCATGGGCGCGGGTGCCGTGGCGGCCTGCCACGACCTGAGCCATGGTGGCCTTGCCGTCGCCGCGGCGGAGATGTGCCTTGGCGGGGACATCGGCGCGACCTTGTCGACGGCCCCCCTGGGTCTGATGCGATGGGACGTCGCCCTGTTCTCTGAATCGAACGGACGGTGGCTCGTCGAAATTACGCGGGGCCGGGAGGCCGAATTCGCGCACCTTTTGGAGGATGTCCCCGTCACCGTGCTCGGACGGGTGGGAGGGCGGTCCTTGAGGTTGCAGGACGGGTCCAGGAGGTTGTCCCTGTTCCTTCCGTCCATGCGGCGGGCGTGGGGCGAGACCCTTAGGAAGCAGGTGGTGGTCTCCTGAAGCGGTCCGACATCCGCGTCGCCGTCCTCCTGATTGAAGGCACGAACTGCGAGGATGAGTCCGTGGCCTCCTTCCGGCACTTGGGGGCGAAGGCGGAAAAGGTGCACCTGAAACAACTCACGGGCGACACCTCCTCCGAATTCCGGCGGAGCCTCGAGGACTACGACACGCTCATGATGCCCGGCGGCTTCGCCGCGGGCGACTACGTGCGCGCGGGGGCGATCCTCGCGGCCCGGCTCCGGTCCCGCCTCTCGCGGGATCTCGTCGACTTTGTGGACGCCGGCAAGGCCGTGCTCGGTATCTGCAACGGATTTCAGGTCCTCGTCGAGGCGGGGCTCCTTCCTGGGCTGGGCGGCACGATGACGGAGGAGCCCGAGGCCGTCCTCGCCCCCAATGATTCCGCACACTACGAGTGCCGGCCGAGCTTGCTTCGCCACGAGAACCGCGGTTCCTGTGCCTTCACGCGCACGCTGCGAAGGGGCCGGGTTGTCACTTTCATCTCCGCCCACGCGGAGGGCAAGTTCCTGTTGCCCCGAGGACGCTCCCGTCGGATCCTTCGCAAGCTTCAGGAGAACGACCAGATTGTCTTCCGATACGTGGACGACCGAGGTCGCTACGCGGGCTATCCCTGGAACCCCAGCGGGACCACCTTCAACATCGCAGCCATCTGCAACCCCGCCGGGAACGTATTCGGGATCCAGCCCCACCCGGAGAGGTGCTTCTACCGCCACCTGCATCCCGACTGGACCCGCCGGGCGAAGGTGGATCCCGTGTACGGCGACGGAAAGGAGATTTTCGAGAGCGCCCTGCGATACGTGGAGCGCGCCTTCTGAACGGGGTCTACAAGGTGACGATGAGCTCGATCATGTCTCCGTCCTTGAGCCCGATGGCCTCGCGCACGTAGTGCTTCGAGATGAACTCCAGGACGTCCACGTGATGGGTGCGGATCGGCATGATGACCGCCCCGTCGAGGCGTCCCAGATTCGCCAGGAAGCACTTCGCCCCGCCGAAGGTCCGCCCTCCCGATTCGAAGCCCGTGATCTCAATGCCCGAGTTCTGTCGCAGGATCTCGAGCTTCGCGAGCTCAGCGCCTCGGATTTTGAGGTTCAGGGTCCCCTCGTAAGGCTCGAACCACAGTTTCTTGCGGAACTGCTCCCGGTACCCCTTCTGGCGCATGTAGAACGCGCCCTCCCCGAGGCCGCTCGACAGAGTGCCGGAAATGGAGAGGGTCTCCTTGAGCTCGAAGATGCGCTGGTAGTCCGCGTATTCCTTCTGAAGCGCCTCCACCCCTTTGGAGCTGAGTCGAATGCGCTGGCGTCGGGTCGCGAGATCGCGGATCAGCATGCCGTCACGGATGAGTTCGAGGATCCGTTGGGACGCGCTCTGCTGGCTCACCCCGATCGCCCGGCCGAGCTCCCGCGAAGACAGGCTCACGTAGTCCTTGACCCCGCCGAGGAGGGCGATCGCCTTGAGGGTTTCCACGTGGTACGGCTTCAACGGGCCTTGGGAAGTCACGCGCGTCCTTTATGCCTTTCTTCATAGGCCCTCCACGACGAGGTGGGTCCGTGAACGGAGGAAAACCCGAGGGAATCCGGACTCCCTGAGGCGCCCAAGGAGCGCCGCGTCGTTCGTGACGACGACGGCGCCCCGAGAGGCGGCCAAATCGACTAGGGCGTCGTCGGCGGACCCCGAGGACTCCAGAGGGCGGTACTTCTCGGAGAGGCGCAGGGCGGATTGGGCCTCCCGCCCGCTCTCCGCGAGGACGCGCAGCTCCTCGATCACCGGGGTCGGGACCCGGATGTCCACATCCCCGAGGAGACGGCGCAGTTCCGCGTCGAGGTTCACCCGAAACTGGAAGGGCATCAGGAGTGCATTCGCGTCGAGGGCGACGAGGCGCGTCACCGAATTCGTGCATTGATGGCCGTCTATTTGACCCCGGGGGCGAAACGGGGAGGGCAGGCATTAAATAGGGGAATGTACATAGCGTCACTATGCAAGTAGCGAGGCGATAATATGAGTCTCGCAAGGGTGAGTACGATGCATGGAATTCGGGCGGCGTTGGTAGTTCTGGCCCTGCTTGCGGTCCCCATGGGCCTCGCAAGCTCGGCGAGCGCGACGGAAACACACGCGCGCGACCTGACTCCGATCGTCATCTCGGAACCAACGGATCGATTTGGCGGCGGTGCTGTGGTCGCGGTGAAGGCTGGCGAAGCGATTTTCGGTGTGCGGTACGGCACGGAGTCCCGTCCGAACAACCTCCTCATCTTCGCGGAATACACGCGCTACCTCGGGGCCGCGGAGATTGTCGACAACCAGGGTAATTATCTGCGAACCCGAGGAATCCCGGTGCACACGGTCCTGGGACAGAGCCTCGACGCGTTCATCGAATTCGAGGATCGGGACGGGAACGGGTTGCTCAACTTCTTCGCCCTCGAGGAGAACCGAACGTTCGTGCCGAACGACGTTCCCGTGAAGGCGCTG
>CAYGBO010000052.1:0-2902 GCA_964348145.1 uncultured Methanomassiliicoccales archaeon | reverse complement strand
GCGACAACACGACGTACGTGAACTTCACCTTGATGGCGACGGACGTGCCCTACACGGTCGTCTGGGATCCGGACCCGCGCCGCGGGACCCCGGAAGACGGCGTCCTTGACTCTGTGGCGTTCTCCTTCCACTTGGAGGTGGAGGTCGTCGAGAGGTCGGGCCCACTTCCGTGGTACCGGGTGAGCGTGGACAACGGAAACGAGCATGTGATTACCCACGTGGAGTTCCTCGAGTTCCGACCCGTCGCTGGCCGGGCCGTCGTAATGGGCGCGAAGTACGATCACGACATTCGGGGCTGGGACTTCGCGAATTCCACGAACCCGCTGGCCCTTGAGACCCACATGCTGTTTGGGAATCACGTCCCGAGCCAGGTCGCGCGGTTCGTCCATATGGCCTTCTATCGCGACCACGCAGAGTCCGACGATGGCTCGTACCGCCACGACGCGAACACGACGACTCCCGAGAGGCCGCGGCTGTATACGAGGGACCGGATCGATTTCGATGATAACTGGACCCGCGTGGGCCGTTTCCGATGGGTGTCCAACGTCACGGTGGACGGTCGGGAGGCGGCGATGGCGTTCCAGGTCCAGGGAGGCGACCGCTTCGTCCACGAGCGCCCGGGCGCGATCTTCGTCGGCTTCCGGATCCGGGGCGCATTCCTCTATCCGAACGGACAGGAGATCTTCCACGATCCGAAGATGGAAGCGGAGTCGATCCTTCCGGAGATCCCAGCGGGCTTCAACCTGACCCCCTTCACGATCCTCGCGATACAGCTCGGAGCGGTCGCCATGGCCCTGGGTCCCGCGCTGTACCTGCGGGCGAAGGTGAGGCGCCCTAAGTAGGCGCCTCCCCTGCCTTTTTCTTCGTGTGCGAAGGAGTCTGTCCACGGCAGGAGGCTCGATCCTGTTCTTCCGGCTGATCCGAAGCGCTCCCGAAAGGCGAAATAGAGTGTCCCGGATACGAGGCGACAAGGATGGCGGAGATCTCCCCCGAGTGGACCGCGGAGCTCAAGAAGGGCTCGATCCAGTTGTGCCTCCTCGCCCTCCTCGCGAAGGAACAAAAGTACGGCTTCCAGATCCTACACGAGCTCCGGGATCGGTCCAACGGGTTCTTCGATCTCAAAGAAGGCACCCTGTATCCCGCGCTGCGGCGGCTCGAGGAGCGCGGGTTCGTGGAATCGCGCTGGCAGGAGCCGGAACGGGGGATGCCCCGGAAGTACTATCGTTTGACGAGCCGCGGGCGGAAGGCCCTCGCGGAGGCCCTCCGCGTGTGGGATCAGATGACCGAGGGCGCGGAACGCGTCTTGGAGGGCGCTCGATGACGTCAATTGACCGATACGTCTCGGAGGTCCGTCGACACATGGTCGGGATGGACGCAGCGGTTCGGGAGGACATCCTGCGCGAGCTCCGCAGCCACATCGCGGAATCCACGCGGGCGAATGGAGGCGACGTAGACCGCGCGCTGGCCCAGATGGACCCACCCGCCCGCATCGGTCGCGAGTATCGGAGCGTCTACGGGTACGGCCGAGCCTTCAAAATCCTCTTCGTGACCGTCGCCCTCGTCCTCTCGATCCCCACTGTGCCGGTCCTTGGCCAGGCAGAGGCCGGCCTCGTTCCGTTCGCCTATTCCGTGCCCTTCCTGGTGGCGGGGATCGCTTGGCTCCTTTGGGTCAGCGTTCGGGCGGGTTCCCGGGTCGGCCTCATCGCCGGCGCGGGCGCGTGCGCGTCTCGATTCGCTGCCTTCGGCGTGGTCGCCCTCACCCAACCGGGTGCGACGACTTTCGAGGGTGGACTCGTCCTGTTCGTCGCCGTCTCGGCGGCCCTTGTTGTCCTTGGATGGCTTCCGGGGACCGCGAGGGAGGTCTGGGCGGGCCCCCGTGGGGAGTTCTAACGGGACCTCCAGTCGCCGAGGATCCGAGCATGGTCGAAGGCCATCGGGGGCAGCTGTTGAGGGTCGAGGAGCACGACACGACGAGCGTCGCTTCCGGCCCGAAGCCGTCCGCCTGATTCCTCGAGTTCGTAGACGACGGACACGACATGCCCCCGAGGATCCCGAGAAGGATCGGAGTATACCCCTACGAGTCGTACGATTCGCCCCTCGATTCCCGTCTCCTCTCGGACCTCCCGGAGGACCGCCGCCTCCATCGTCTCCCCGAGGTCCACGAACCCCCCCGGCAGGGCGGGCATGCCCCGGAACGGATCGTTCCGTCGAACCACGGCGATAATCCATCCCTCGTGTACAAGAATCCCATCCACCGCGAGGGAGGGTCCCTCGTCACCGCCCGTCATCCGATCCCTCGAGGGATGGCATGCGGATACCTTTGTCCTTCGCGAATCGCATCGCCCGTTCATAGCCTGCATCCGCGTGCCGGACGACACCCAACCCGGGGTCCGCCGTGAGAACCCGCTCGATGCGCTGCTCTGCCTGCTCCGTGCCGTCACAGACGACGAGAGCCCCCGCATGGGTGGAATACCCGATGCCCACGCCTCCGCCGTTGTGGATCGCGATGAGGTCCGCTCCCGCGGCGGTGTTCAGCAGCGCATTCAGGATCGGCCAGTCCGCGATTGCGTCCGAGCCGTCCCGCATCCTCTCCGTCTCCCGAAACGGTGAGGCCACGGAGCCGGCGTCCAGGTGGTCCCTCGTGATCACGACGGGACCGGAGAGCTCTCCGGAGGCCACCATCCGATTGATGATCCTTCCGAATCGAGCGCGCTCCCCGTATCCTAGCCAGCACACCCGGGCGGGGAGACCCTCCCAGGGGAGGTACTTCTCCGCCAGCTGTATCCACCGGACGAGGGTCTCGTCCTCCGGGAATTCCCGCAGCACGACGCGGTCCGTGCGGAGGATGTCTTCCGGATCGCCGCTCGCGGCGACCCAGCGAAAGGGTCCTCTGCCTTCGCAG